>NZ_JACCAS010000001.1:1580617-1896741 GCF_013409255.1 Paraburkholderia bryophila | reverse complement strand
GGATACAGGTCGCGCTCGGTCGGCGCGAACAGCACGTAGACGTTTTCCTTCTGCAGCTTTTCGATGTCCGCTTCCATCGTGCGCGGGTATTTGTCGAAATCTTCGTTCGGACCGAATTGCAGGCGGTTGACGAAGATGCTCGCCACCACCGGATCGCCGTGCTGGCGCGCGAGACGCATCAGCGACAGATGCCCTTCGTGCAGATTGCCCATGGTCGGCACGAAGGCCGTGCGATTCTGGCCGCGCAACTGGTCGCGCAATTCATGGATCGAGCTGATGACTTTCATGATCGGACAGGGAATTCCTCGCGCGGCGCGAGACTCGGTCGATGCGAAACCTCAAGGAATCGCGCAGTCCGCCGCCTCACTGGTAATGACAGGTTCGGAGCGCGGGATTGTAGTGGATTTGCGCGCCGTACGCACCGAAACGAGGCGTGTCGGTGTGTACTGTGAGGTCAGGCCGGCGAATACGCGAGCCGCACGTAGATCGGCGCGAACGGTTCGGCCTGGGTGATCTCGACCAGCGACTCGCGGCACAGCTCCAGCATGGCGATGAAATTCACCACCACGACCGGCACGCCCTTGGTCGTGTCGAACAGGTCGGCGAATTCGACGAAGCGCGCGTTTTGCAACTGCCGCAGGATCGAACTCATGTGCTCGCGCACCGACAATTCTTCACGCGAAATCTTGTGATGCTGGACCAGCTTGGCGCGCTTGATCACGTCGGCCCACGCGGCGCGCAGGTCTTCGCTGTCCACGTCGGGAAAACGCGGCGTGATGCTTTGCTCGATGTAGACCTCGGCGCGCAGGAAGTCGCGCCCGAGTTGCGGCAGTTGGTCGATACGCTGCGCGGCCAGCTTCATCTGCTCGTATTCGAGCAGGCGGCGCACCAGTTCCGCGCGCGGATCTTCGGCTTCTTCGCCGCTGTCGGCCTTCTTCACCGGCAGCAGCATGCGCGACTTGATCTCGATCAGCATCGCGGCCATCAGCAGATATTCGGACGCGAGTTCGAGATTGGTCTGGCGCAGCTGGTCGACGTAGCCGAGGTACTGCACCGTGACATCCGCCATGGGAATGTCGAGCACGTTGAAGTTCTGCTTGCGGATCAGGTACAGCAACAGATCCAGCGGTCCTTCGAACGTTTCGAGGAACACCTCGAGTGCGTCGGGCGGAATGTACAGGTCGGTGGGCAGCTTGAAGAGCGGCTCGCCGTACAGGCGTGCGAAAGCGATGCCGTCGACGGTGTCGGGCGTCGAATCGGTGGCGGGCGTGGCTAGCGCGGCGTCGGCGGATGCCGGCGTGGCGCCGTGAGCCTCGTCGGCGTGACTCACGCTCACCCGTTTAGAAGTTTTGATAGTACGAGTAAGGCGTCTGCTCCACGCGCGAGGCTGTCTGCTCGGCGCGCTCTTCCAGATCGATCGGCTGTTTGTCCCACAGCAGCGCGCGGCCACGGCGTTGCTCGGCTTCCAGGCTGGGCTTCTGTTGCTTGAGCTGGTTCAGGAACTGGGTGATGTCCGATTGATACATGGCTCGACGTCCGTAGTGGGTGAGGGGCGGCTGCTCGCCCGGAATCCGCTGGTGTGCGGGAGGGTGCCGGGTGGCCGCGCCGTTATTCCATAATTTTACCCGATGCGCCGCGCGCGGTCGAAAAACGTGGGCAGCGATGGCGGAAGAGGCGGTGGCGTGCGCGGCCGGCGCGCGCCGCTGTGAAAATTCCGGAACCCGGCTTGTGTGCGGTGCGTCAAAGGCGGGCGTCCGGCGCACGGCTCCTTGGTGCGGCTGAACGTGCGTTGCGCGGTGGGCGGCGGCAAGTCGTCGCCGCGCGCTTCGCGCCCTTTTAGAGATCGGCTGCCTCGCGCCGATGTGGTCAAATAGCGTGCTTTGGCCGCCGCGGCGCGCCTGAGCGACAAATTCATCAACCCGGCCGGAGGTCCTGTTTGGCGGTAAGTGCGATCGAAAAGCCGCGTCAGCGGCGTGGCAAGGGCGGCATCGGGCGTGGGCATCTCACGCCCGTGTTGCGCTGGCTGCGCGCGTGGCTGGCGTTCGGCATCGTCATGCTGACACTGTCGGCCGGCGCCGCGCACGCCGCGCGCCCCGCCGCCAGCTACAAGGTCGACATCGACGCCTCGCCGCGCTCGCTGCGCAAGCTGCTCGAGGCGCATCTGGATATCGCGCGCTTCGCCAAACGGCCCGACATCAGCGACGACCAGTTCGAGTTTCTGATTACCGCCACGCCCCAGCAGGTGCGCGATCTGGCGGCCACGCAGGGCTATTTCACGCCGATCGTGCGTACCGACGTGCGCACCGTCGACAGCGCGAAACGCGTCACGGTAAGCGTCGATCCGGGTCCGCAAACCCTGATTTCATCGGTCTCGCTGTCGTTTCGCGGGCCCGTGCTGACCGAAGACCCCGCGCAGGAAAATACCGCTCGTTTCGCGTTTTCGCTGCATGAAGGCGATGCGTTCTCGCAGGGCGACTGGGAGGACGCGAAGAACGCGTCGCTGAAGGCACTGCAGGCGCGGCGTTACCTGGGCGCAAAAATCTACCATTCCGAGGCGCGCGTCGATCCGCGCACGCACGAGGCCAAACTGTCGGTCACGTATGACAGCGGGCCGACCTTCACGATGGGCAAGCTCGACGTGTCGGGCACGCGGCGCTATCCGGAACAGATCATCGACAACGTCAACCCGATCTCGGTCGGCGATATTTACGACGTGCAGCGCGTCGCCGAATTGCAGCGGCAATTGCAGAACACGCCGTACTACGCGAGCGTCGCGATCGACGTGGACAGCGACCCGGCCAAACCGGCCGACACGCCGGTGCACGTGAAAGTGTCCGAGTATCCGTACAACAGCTTCCGCGGCGGTCTCGGTTATTCGACCGACAACGGCCCGCTGATCCAGGGCGCGTATTCGTATCTGGATACCTTCGGCAAGGCGTGGCCGTTCACCGTCGAAGGCCGCGCCGACCAGATTCAGCAATACGGGCAAATCCAGTTGGCCATGCCGCCGGGCCCGCGCGCGTGGACCAATAGCGTGCTGGCGTCCTACACCACGACCGACGTTTCCGACACGCGCATCTACAGTATCCGCGGCGGTGTGCAGCGGGCGCGCACGTCGCAGTTCATCGACTACAACTACTCGATCCTCTACTACCAGGACCGGCTCGATCAGAACGCGATTGCGCCGACCACGAGCCGCGCGCTCGTGCCGTCGTGGTCGTGGACCCGGCGCGATACCGACGACCCGCTGTTCCCGCGCAAGGGCAACCTGATTCACGCCGAGGCGGGCTTCGCGATAAAGGGTGTGCTGACGGATCAGACCTTCGTGCGCGGCTATGCGCGCGGCCAGCAGTACCTGCCGATCGGCAAGGAAGACCTCGTGGTGCTCCGCGCCGAACTCGGCGGTGTGTTTACTAGCGGCAGTTCGAGCGGCATACCGGCTTCGCTGCTGTTCCGCGCCGGCGGGTCGAACTCGGTGCGCGGCTATGGTTATCAGAGCATCGGTAACGAAGTCGACGGTTCGGTGCTGCCCACCAAATATCTCGTCACGGCCGCGGCCGAGTACCAGCACTGGTTTTCGCACGACTGGGGCGCCGCCGCGTTTTTCGATGTCGGCACCGCCACGGATACCTGGGGCGAAAAAGTCTTTTATCCCGGCGTCGGGGTGGGCGCGCGCTGGCGCAGCCCGGTCGGCCCGGTCAATGTCGACGTCGCGTATGGCATCCGCAATAAAGACGTGCGGCCGTATCTGACGCTGGGCATCGCCTTCTGATGGACACCTGCTTCGACATGATTCCCGCATGACAACGGACGTTTCCGCCCAACCACCCGCACAGCCGCCCGGCGCGTATCCACCGGACCCGCCGTCGCCCGATGCGCCGCCGCCGAAGCGCCGGCCCGGCCGTCTGTTGCTGAAAACGCTCGCGTGGACGGTTGGCGTGCTGGTGCTGCTGGTCGCGCTGGCGGCCGGCCTGGTGTATGGCGCGCTGACCACCGAGCGCGGTACCGCCTATGCCTGGCAGGCGGCGGTCAAACTGTTGGGCGGCAAGCTGAGCGGCACGCTCGAAAGCGGCACGCTCGCGAACGGCTTGCAATTGCGCCAGGTGCGTTGGCGCAGCCTCGACGGTAGCGGCACCGATATCCAGATCGATCGTGTGGCGGCCCGCTGGGGGCTGACGCGCGAGCCGTGGCGTTTGACGATCGACTATCTGCATGTCGGCACCGTCGACGCGCGCATCGGCGCTTCGTCGTCGAGCAGCAGCGAGCCGTTGAAGCTGCCGCAAGATTTGCGTTTGCCGATGCAACTCGAGGTCCGCGACGTTCAGCTCGACAAACTGCTGCTGCGCGAGGGCGGGTCGACCACCGAGTTCTCGCGCTTCATGTTTCACGGGCGCAGCGACGGGCGTCATCACGAGGCTGCAATCGAGCGGCTCGATACGCCGTTCGGCGCGGTGACGGCGTCGGCGAAACTGGACGGCGTGCGGCCGTTTCCGTTGACCGGCGACATCGGCTATTCGGGCAAGGTCAACAACGAGGCGGTGCAGGTGGGCGGCCATCTGAGCGGCTCGCTCGAAAATCTCGTCGCTGAGCTCGACGCCAGCGGCATGAAGCTCGCCGGTCACGCGCGCGTCGAGGCCACGCCATTCGGCACCGTGCCGTTGCGGCGCGCCACGCTGACTTTCGATCATGTGAATCCGCAGGCGTTTGCGCCGGGTGCGCCGCTGGCGGATCTGGCCGTGCGGGCGGAGTTGCAGCCGGTGACGCAGAACGGGGCGGGGACGGTTGTGTTGGGGGCCAGCGCGGCCAGTGCAGCGACACCTGCTAGCGTGGCAACACCCGCCGCCACGAACTTCGCCGTCGCGGGCCATGTCTCGATCGTCAACGCCAAGCCCGGCGCGATCGACCAGAACCTGCTGCCAATCATCGACGCCAACGCGGACGTGCGTCTCGACGCCGAGTCGCAGCGCATTTCGAACCTGGCCGTGCGGCTCGTCAAAAGCGCCACGCTTAGCGGCGCCGGCACGCTGACCGGCAAACGCGGGCAGTTCGATCTGCAGGTGGCCGGGCTCGACCTGAACGCGCTCGAAGCCACCGTGCGGCCCACGCAACTTTCCGGGCCTATCGGCATTCGTTTGAACGACGACATACAGAGCGTCACGCTCGATCTCGCCGATCCGAAAGCCGCGTTGCGTGCTCAAGGCAAGATCACGTTCGACCCCGCCAGAACCAGCTTCAACGACGTGCGCATTACGTCGGGCAAAGGCCGCATCGACCTATCCGGCGCGCTCAAGCACGACGCGAATTCCACCTACAACCTGAAAGCGCAGCTCACCGATTTCGATCCGCTGACGCTGACATCGCAGATGCCTTCACGCAAGCCGGTGAGCGGCGCGACGTCGGCTTCCGCTGCCACATCCACAGCCGTTAGTGCCAAAGGCAAGAAGCTCACGCAAGCCGGCAAAGCACAAGCCGAAGCCGCAGCCGCAGCCGAAGTGGGCAGTACGGCCGGCGCGAAAAGCGCCGCGCCCGCCGATCAGGCCGCCGCCGCAGTGAAAAACACCGCCAAGGCGGCGGTGAAAACCGAACTCGCTCAGCGCAAGACAGCGCCACCCAAACACGTCGCAGCGGCACCCCGCAAGAGCAGGATCGAAGCGCGCGTGAACGGCACACTCACCGCAGCCGGTATGCTCGGCCCGGTCTTCACGACCAAGGCCGAATTCAAGCTGGGCCCGAGCGTCTACGACAACCTGCCGCTGACCGGCGGCGGCACCGTCCAGTTGGCCGGCTCGCGGATTCTGCCGAGTCGCGCGAATCTGTCGGTAGCGGGCAACCAGGTGGATCTGCAAGGCAGCTTCGGCGAGCGTGGCGACCGGTTGCGGTTTCGCGTCGACGCGCCGCAACTCGAACGCCTCGGTTTCGGCCTCGCGGGCCTCATCGCGGCCGACGGCGATGTGACCGGCTCATTCGCGCATCCGAATGTCACGCTGAACTACAAGGCCGACAGCGTGGTGTTCAGCAGCAACCGCATCGGTCATGCGGAAGGTCACGCGGAGTTGCGCGACGGCGCGAACGGCGCGCTCGTCTTCACGACCGACGCGCGCGATCTGAGCGCGGGCGGCGTCGACCTGACCACGCTCACCGCGCGGCTGTCCGGCACGCGCGCGAATCACACGCTGGAAGCCGCGGCCACCGGCAAATTGCAGGACCGACCGCTCGATCTGACGCTCGCCGCCAACGGCAAGCTGACCGACGCACGCGACGGCACGCACTGGGACGGCACCGTCACCCGTTTCCAGAATCGCGGCACGCCCGCGTTGAATCTCGAGTCGCCGCTCGCCGTGAGTGCCGGTCCGCAACGCCTCACGCTCGGCGCCACGCGCCTGACGCTCGAAGGCGCCGTCTTGAGCCTGAAAACCTTCGCCTTCGACCACGGCAAGATTCAGTCGGCCGGCACCTTGACCGACATTTCGCTCGCCCGTTTGCAGGACCTGCGGCGTGAGATCACCGGCGAGCCGGCGGCCGTCAAAACCGATCTGATCTTCGACGGCGACTGGGACTTCGCGCTCGGCAGCACGGCGAGCGGTCATATCCAGTTGAAGCGGCGCGGCGGCGACGTCACCGTCGAAATTGGGCGCGGACTCGCATCGCTCGGCATCACGGACATCACCGCGCGCGCCGAATTCAGCGGCGGCAACCGGCTCAACGCCACTGTGCACGCGCAGGCGAGCCGGATCGGCGTGATCGACGCCGACGCGCACACCACGCTGGTGGCGCGCGACGGCTTCCTGACCGTCAACGAAGAGGGCGCACTGAGCGGTAACGTGAATGCGAATGTGCCGTCGCTGAAAACGACTGGCGGGTTATTCGGCCCGAGCTATCTGCTGGACGGCCACCTGGCGCTCAAGCTCGCGCTCGGCGGGACGGTTGCCAAGCCGAACCTGACCGGCTCGCTGCTCGGCGACGGCCTTTCCGCGACGATGGTCGACCAGGGCGTGCAGTTGAAGGACGGCGTGGTGCGCATTGCGTTGTCGCAGAATCTGGTGGACTTCCAGCAGGTCGAGTTTCACGGCGCGAGCGGCACGTTGCGCGCCACCGGCCGCGTGCGTCTGGATGGCGCGGAACCGGACCTGACGGCGAGTATCGTCGCCGACAAGCTCGAACTGTTCGCGGCGCCGGACCGCAATCTGTCGCTGTCGGGCAGTGCGAGCGTCGCGAATGCCGGCGCGCAAGGTGGCCTCGCGATCAACGGCAAGTTCGCGGTCGATCACGCGTTGTTCGACTTGCCGGAGCAGGCCGCGCCGAAGCTCGGCGACGACGTGGTGATCGTGCGCCCGGACGGCACCGTGGCCGGCGAGCGGTCGCCGCCGATCGCGGGCACCAACAAGCCGGTCGGCCCATTCGCGCCGCGCGCCGATATCGACATCAGCCTTGGCAACAACTTCCGTTTCCGCGGACAAGGCGCCGATCTCGGCCTGACCGGCACGATCACCGCGTTGAGCGCGCCGAACCTGCCGCTGCGCGCGGTCGGCAACGTGCGGGTCACGCAGGGGTCGACCTACACCGCATTCGGCCGCAAGCTCAACATCGAGAACGGCTTCTTCACGTTCAACGGTCCGGTGGCTAATCCCGGCATCAACATTCTCGCCATGCGTCGCAATCAGCAGGTCGAGGCGGGCGTTCAGGTGACGGGCACCGTGCAGTTCCCGGTGGCGAAGCTGGTGTCCGAGCCGAACGTGGCGGACAACGAAAAGCTCTCTTGGCTACTGTTCGGTCACGGCACCGATCAGGGCAATAACCTCGGTCAGCAAAGCACCATGACCACGGCGCTTGCGCTGCTCGGCAGCGCAAGCGGCAAGCGGATCGCGCAGACCTTCGGGCTCGACGAGTTTTCGATTGGGCAGAGCGAGGTCGGGTTGACCGATCCGCAGGTGGTGATGGTGTCGAAGGCGATCAGCGAATGGCTCGTGCTGGGCTATGAGCAGGGTCTGCAGTCGGCGAGCAATGCGATCAAGGCGACCGTCAACCTGACACGGTATTGGTCCGTGGCAGCGTATGGCGGCACGTTCTATGGCGCGACGCTGCTTTATACACGGCGCTTCGATCGGATCCAGTGGTAACCGGCTGAGTGGCTGACCACTCAGCCGGCCTGTCGCCCGTCGCCGGGTGGAAGTCGCGGACGTCGAGCTGGGTGTCTTCGGTTTCGGTGCGCAAGTCTCAGCTTGTCGTTGAGTCGTCGATCGAGCCTTGCGATTCGTCACGAGGTCGCGGTACGTAGCCTGATGGACCCGGTCGATCCGGGTCGGCCGACGACGACGGTAGTAGATCGACGGGTGGCGGCGCAACGATACCGCGCGTGAGGTCGTTGAGCGGCAACTGCAGCGCGGGGATGCCATACCCGCCACCCGGCTCGCCGAGGCGCTGCCCCGGGCGCGGGTGCAGAAGGACGTTGCGCATTGCGTAGTAGGTGGTGTTGGCGGATGTATATCCGCCGACGCGCGGATACGCGGCCGGATAGTAATTTTGCAGAGCGTAGGTTAGCTGACTGAAGTTTTCGTACTGAAAAGCGCCATAGCTCGGATCGTAGAGTGCGTAGGTATCGCGGCGGAACTCGGCGGTCGTGTGCATCCGTTGTATTGCCAGTGTGTGGGCAGGCCGCTCTGTTTCCGTGAACACGCCGGCGGGTGCATTGCCAAGGCTGAGCCCGACAAGCACGAACGTTTCAGGGTGGCCGAACGGCTCGCGATGGGGGTTGAAAAGCGTGGCGAAGTGTTGCGTGAGATCGGCGATCAGCTCGTCGCCGCTGCGCAGGCCGGCGGAACCTGGATGCCTGATGTAACCGGGTAAATCGCGGCCCGGACCTGAGAGCCGATTGTCGGCTTGCAAGCGTCGGATGCTGTCGATCACCGCCTGCCGTGCCGCACCACCCTGCTGATAGCGCACGCCGACCCACATAGCGGCGCTGCCCAGACCGCCGCTTTGCTGCGCGGTCGCGGCGACTCGCATGATGTGCAATGTGCAGCCAAGACAGCCGGCGGGTATCGGGACGCCTCCGCCGAGTGCGTGGAGCCGCGGATTCGTCGCCAGATCGGCCTGGTTGAGTCGACTCGATGTGACGCCGGTCGACTGGCTGGACGGCCGGTTCAGCGCGTCGAGCGTCCGGACAGACGAGAGTTGGCCGGGCACGGTGTCCGGCGTCGCGCGGCTGGGACGTAGCTTGATCGTCTGACCGTTGAACTCGACCGAGGTGGCGTTGGTCGGCACGGTCGAGAGGTCGCCGCCCGGCAGAAAATTCAGTAGTCGCGACGCTCGTGTTGCTTGACTCGCCTGGCGGATCGCGGCCGACCGAATCGGCGTGCTCGCGCTGGGGGGCGAGACGGCAGGATTGGCCTGGTTGGGATCGTCACCGTGGCGGCTTGTGCCGGTTGGATTGAATCGGGAATTTGCTCGCATCGACGGCTCCGTGATTAGGCCCACAGGGTGGGGTTCGAGCAATGTGTCATGCCTTACCGGGTGATGTGTATGAACCCGGGTAGTGCGGCGTCGGGTTGTCGGCGCTAACTGCGTGACGCTGGACTCGCGCCCTCTGTGGCTAATGCACGAAAAAAAAGCACACTCGAATGGAGTGTGCTTTTTGCAGATGCGAACGGGCGCTGAAGACGCGCCGCTGTGCCTTTACTTCACGCGCATGCCCGGCTTTGCGCCGCTATGCGGTTCGAGAATGTAGAGACCCGGTTCGGCCTTTTCATCCGTTGCCGATGCGGCGAGCACCATGCCTTCCGACAGGCCGAACTTCATCTTGCGCGGTGCGAGGTTCGCGACCATCACCGTCAGCTTGCCGATCAGTTGCTCCGGCTGATACGCCGACTTGATGCCGGAGAACACGTTGCGGGTCTTCTCTTCGCCGATGTCCAGCGTGAGTTGCAGCAGCTTGTCCGATCCTTCCACCGCCTTGCAGTCGACGATCTTGGCGATGCGCAGATCGATCTTCGCGAAATCGTCGATCGAGATAATGCCCGGCGTTTCGTCCTTATCTGCCGCGGCGGCTTTCGCCGCCTTCGCCTTGGCCTTTGCGTCGGCCGGCGCCGCTGCGTCCGGCGTGGCTTGCAGCGAATCGCGATTGGCGGCCAGCAGCGCTTCGATCTGCTTCGGATCGACACGCGTCATCAGATGCTTGTACGCGTTGATCGGTCGCGCGGAGCTGAGCGGCACGTTCGCGTCGGCCCACACCAGCGGCTCGATGCCGAGGAACGCTTCCACCGCTTCGGCCAGCTTCGGCAACACCGGCTTCAGCGCCAGCGACAACAGACGGAACGCCTCGACGCTCACGCTGCACGTTTCATGCAGCGCTACACCGTTGGCCGGGTCTTTCGCCTGATCCCACGGCTTTGCGGAGTCGACGTACGCGTTGACCGCGTCCGCGAGGTCCATGGTCTGACGCAGCGCGCGGTTGTACTCGCGGGCTTCGTAGTTCGCGGCGATCTGCGGCACGGCGGCGCGCAGCGTGGCCAGCAGCGGATGCTGCATCGCGCTGTCCTGCACGCGGCCGTCGAAACGCTTGATCAGGAAACCGGCGGCGCGGCTCGCGATGTTCACGTACTTGCCGACCAGATCGCTGTTCACACGCGCCTGGAAGTCGTCGAGGTTCAGGTCGAGGTCTTCCATCGTGCTGTTCAGCTTGGCCGCGAAGTAATAGCGCAGCCATTCCGGATTCAGGCCCGTGTCGATCACGCTTTGCGCGGTGATGAAGGTGCCGCGCGACTTCGACATCTTCGCGCCGTCCACGGTCAGGAAGCCGTGCGCGAACACGTTGGTCGGCGTGCGATGACCCGAGAATTCGAGCATGGCCGGCCAGAACAGCGTGTGGAAATACAGAATGTCTTTGCCGATGAAGTGGTACTGCTCGGCCTTCGACCCTTTGTTGACCCACGCGTCGAAATCGAGGCCGCGCTTTTCCGCGAGGTTCTTGAAGCTCGCGTAGTAGCCGACCGGTGCGTCTAGCCACACGTAGAAATACTTGCCCGGTGCGCCCGGAATTTCGAAGCCGAAATACGGCGCGTCGCGCGAGATGTCCCAGTCGGCGAGCTTGGCATCACCGGCGTCGCCGAGCCATTCGCGCATCTTGTTGGTCGCTTCCGGCTGCGCCAGGCCACCCACCCATGCGCGCAGGAAATTCTCGCAGCGCGGATCGGACAGACGGAAAAAGTAGTGCGTCGAGGTCTTGCGGATCGGCGTGGCGCCCGAGACGACCGAGAACGGGTTGATCAGCTCGGTCGGCTGGTACGTGGAACCGCAGACTTCGCAGCTATCGCCGTATTGATCTTTCGCGCCGCACTTCGGGCACTCGCCCTTGATGAAGCGATCCGGCAGGAACATTTCCTTGACCGGGTCGTACGCCTGTTCGATGTCGCGCGCTTCGATCAGGCCCGCTTCCTTGAGCGCCAGGTAGACGTTTTCGCTGAGAACGCGGTTCTCTTCGGTGTCGGTCGAGTAGTAATTGTCGAACGAAATCCCGAAGCTGTCGAAGTCGCGCTTGTGTTCCTGCCAGACGCGATCGATCAGCTGCTTCGGCGTGAGACCTTCCTTTTCCGCGCGCAGCATGACCGGCGTGCCGTGCGTGTCGTCGGCGCCCACGTAATAGACCTCGTGCCCGTGCATTCGCAACGTCCGGACCCAGATGTCCGTCTGGATATATTCAACCAGATGGCCGATATGGATTTGCCCATTCGCATACGGAAGGGCCGACGTGACGAGAACCTGGCGACGGCCTGACGGCGCGCCTGCGGAGAGATCGGTTGCGGGTGCTGACATAGGGATGGTGGGAGCCTGCGGTGGGACGAAAGGTTGATTCTAGCAGGGCAGGCGTTCGACGCGGAGCGGGCCGGGTGCCCGGACGGCCCGCGTGAGGCGGCGCCGGATCGTTGCTGAGTGCGAAGGTGCGTAAACCGAGCGCCCAAAAAAAACCGGGGTTATTAACCCCGGAGCAACAACGACAAGAGGAGAATGGTGACGCGGCGGCGATCGCCAACCGCGTACCGTAAAGACAGACAGCGGATTTTCGGCAGAGTTCGAAATTTTTTCGGTCTGCGCGAGATTTTGATTCTTCCGCTTTTTACGGTTTGTCACGAGCCGGCGTTCAGATCTCGCCGGCCGGCTCCCACCTTCCTCTCAAGTCAGAGGCTTATTGCGTAGTGTGTTGAGCCGTGGCGCGCAGATAGATTTCCACGCGACGGTTCGCCGCACGGCCGGCTTCGGTGTTGTTGTCGGCGATCGGTTGGTTCTGGCCCATGCCTTGTGCCGACAGGCGCTGCGGCGCAACGCCGCGCTGACCCAGATAACCCGTCACGCTTTCAGCGCGATTGACCGACAGCGTCTGGTTATAAGCCGGCTGACCCGTGCTGTCCGTATAGCCGACCACTTGCGCGATCACTTCCGGGTTCTGCTGCAGGGTCTGCGTCAGTTGGTCCAGCACCGGCGCGAACGACGACTTGATCGCGTAGCTGTTGGTGTCGAACGTGACCGAGCTCGGGATGTTCAGCTTGAGCGAGCCGTCCGGCTGTTCGGTGATCTGCGTGCCGGTGCCCTTGGTGGCGCCCGACAGCTTGTTGTGAATGGCTTGCCAGTTGTAACCGGTGATGCCGCCTACCGCCGCGCCGACGCCCGCGCCGATCGCCGCGCCCTTGCCGCCGCCGAAGATCGCGCCGAGTGCCGCGCCGGTGCCGGCGCCTACGCCCGTACCGACTGCGGTGTTAGTGCCCTGTTGGGTGGCGCAGCCTGCCAGTAGCGAGCCGGCAACGGCGAAAACGGCCAGGCGAGTCATGATTTTTGCATTCATTTTCGATTCCTCTTGAGTGAAGCGGGTAAAGCAGCGAGTGGCGGTCAATCTGGGTGCTGACCGTTCCAGTAATTCAGTAAAGCAGACGGATCGAAAGACGGGAAATTTCGGGTCTTTCACCGCCCCGGTCCGATAGTGAAACAGGGTCTTCAGGCAAGGCCCGGCGCGAGCCACTACAATAATGGCAGACGTACACGGCGATGCGGCCCCTAGCGTTCCGCCTGCCGAAGCGTGCCCGGCACGTCTGGTTTTCGCAATGCCGTCTAACAATTTCTTTCAAATTCCGGCGCGTGGCCGAGACTTCGATCCCGCTGCGCCGCAGGTGTTCCCCACGGAGTGTCAATGAGTATCGATCGGGCTATGGTCGACGCTGCCCTCGCAGCCGTCACTGACCCCAACACCGGCCGGCCGTACGCGGCGGCCAAGAACATCAAAAACGTCGCCGTGCAGGATGACACGGTTAGCCTCCAGGTGGTACTCGGCTATCCGGCCAGGCGCCAGTTCGAGGCGATCCGCGCGCAGTTCGGCGCGGCGCTGCAAGCCGTACCGGGTGTGGCGAACGCGCGCGTCGAGGTGAGCCAGGAAGTCGCCGCGCATACCGTGCAGCGCGGCGTGAAACTCTTGCCGAACGTTAAAAACATCGTCGCGGTGGCGTCGGGCAAGGGCGGCGTCGGCAAGAGCACGACCGCGGTGAACCTGGCGCTGGCGCTGGCGAGCGAAGGCGCGTCGGTCGGCATACTCGACGCGGACATCTACGGCCCGTCACTGCCCATGATGCTAGGCATCGAAGGCCGGCCCGAGTCGCCCGACGAGAAGTCGATGAATCCCATGACCGGCCACGGCCTGCAAGCCAATTCGATCGGTTTTCTGATCGAGCAGGACAACCCGATGGTGTGGCGCGGCCCGATGGCCACGTCGGCGCTTGAACAATTGCTGCGGCAGACCAACTGGCACGACCTCGACTACCTGATCGTCGACATGCCGCCTGGCACCGGCGACATTCAACTGACGCTGTCGCAACGCGTGCCCGTGACAGGCGCGGTGATCGTCACGACGCCGCAGGACATTGCGCTGCTCGACGCGAAGAAGGGCCTCAAGATGTTCGAGAAGGTCGGCATTCCGATTCTCGGTATCGTCGAGAACATGGGTATGCATATCTGCTCGAATTGCGGGCACGAAGAGCATATCTTCGGCGCCGGCGGCGGCGAGCGGATGGGCAAGGAATATGGCGTCGAGGTGCTCGGCAGCTTGCCGCTCGACATCGCGATCCGCGAGCAGGCCGACTCGGGTAAGCCGACCGTCGTGGCGGACCCGGACGGGCGTATCGCGGAGATCTACCGGTCGATCGCGCGCAAGGTCGCGGTCCATATCGCCGAGCGCGCGCGCGACATGACGTCGAAGTTCCCCAGCATCGTCGTGCAGAACACCTGAGCGGCCCCTGGCCGAAGGGCCTATGCAGGGCGCAAGGGGTCTATTTGCGTCGGGTCTCGCGGTATCATGTCGGCTTCACAAGTTCGGCTCAGCGGCCGCAGGGGCGGCCGCCTGGCCGGCAAGAGGATCGCATGGGAAAACGAATCGACGGGCACGCGGTACATGCGTTCATCGTCCTGGCTGCCGGCAGCGTGCTGCTGTGCGGCTGCAGCACGTTCCTGAGACCACAGGAAAAGCGCGCCGACGCGCAGTTGCTGCCCACCGTGGGCAACCAGACGCGCGGCCTCGTCACGTTCATCGAGCGGTCGGACGGCGTGCAGGTGACCTACAATCTCGCGGGCTTGCCGCCCAATAGCGACCACGCGTTGCAGGTCCACGAGCGCGGCGACTGCAATGCCGCCGACGGCTCCAGCGCCGGCGAAGTGTTCTCGCCGGCCGCCGAGCGTCTGAGAGCGGGTGCTCGGGTGGAAGGCGACCTCGGCAACATTCATGCGGATGCGAATGGCGTGGCTACCGGTTTCATCGTCGCGCCAGATGTGTCGCTGGACGGCATCCGCTCGGTGTTGCAACGCGCGGTCGTGCTGCATCGCGACCCGAGCGACTCCTACGCATATCCGCCGCATGGCGCGGGTCCTGCGCTTGCCTGCGGGCTGATTCGTCAGTGATTGGCGGGCGCCCCGCCCGAGAGCGCTCCACGGGGCGCGGCCGAACTAGCCCGACTGGTCGACCAGCCGTCTAGAGGTATGCATCGGGTCGATCTCAGGCCCACCCGCGGCAGCATTTTCACGATCGCGTAAAATAAGCGCCTTTCGTCGGCGGATCCCGGTCCCAACCGGGTTGTTATCCGTCACACCTCTGTCATTCACGTCGAGCAGCGTTCACCTATGACCATCAAATCCGACAAGTGGATCCGCCGCATGGCCGCGTCGACCAATATGATCGAGCCGTTCGCGCCCGATCAGGTGCGCGTCTCCGAAGACGGCCGGAAGATCGTCAGCTACGGCACGTCGAGCTACGGCTACGACATTCGCTGCGCCGACGAATTCAAGATCTTCACCAATATCAACTCGACCATCGTCGATCCGAAGAACTTCGACGAGAAGTCGTTCGTCGACTTCAAGGGCGACGTCTGCATCATCCCGCCGAATTCGTTCGCGCTGGCCCGCACGGTCGAGTATTTCCGCATTCCGCGCAGCGTCCTGACCGTGTGTCTGGGCAAGTCCACGTATGCGCGTTGCGGGATCATCGTCAACGTGACGCCGTTCGAGCCGGAATGGGAAGGGCACGTCACGCTGGAATTCTCGAATACGACACCTTTGCCTGCCAAAATCTACGCGAACGAAGGCGTCGCCCAGGTGCTGTTTTTTGAAAGCGACGAGATTTGTGAAACGTCGTACGCGGATCGCGGCGGCAAATATCAAGGTCAGCACGGCGTCACGTTGCCCAAGACCTGACGCCGGCAGCGTATTGACTCACCAGCTACACCGGGTGACCGCTGCTATTTACAGAATGCAGCGGTCGTTCTTTTTGGAGAATCGCCCATGAAGTTTCGTTTTCCCGTCGTCATCATCGACGAAGATTTTCGCTCCGAGAATATCTCGGGTTCCGGCATCCGGGCTTTGGCCGAAGCCATCGAAAAAGAAGGCGCGGAAGTCCTCGGGTTGACGAGCTACGGCGATCTGACGTCGTTCGCGCAGCAGTCGAGCCGCGCGTCGTGCTTCATCCTGTCGATCGACGACGACGAACTGCTGCCGTACGTCGATAACGTGGTGGTGGAAGGCGAGACACCCGAACTGGCCGCGGCGATCGTCGCCTTGCGCGCGTTCGTGACCGAAGTGCGCCGTCGCAACGCGGACATTCCGATCTTTCTGTATGGCGAAACGCGCACGTCGCGCCACTTGCCGAACGATATCCTGCGCGAACTGCACGGCTTCATCCACATGTTCGAGGACACACCGGAGTTCGTCGCGCGCCATATCATCCGCGAAACCAAGGTGTATCTGGACTCGCTCGCGCCGCCGTTCTTCAAGGAACTGGTGCAGTACGCGGACGAAGGTTCGTATTCGTGGCACTGCCCGGGGCACTCGGGCGGCGTGGCATTCCTGAAGAGCCCGCTCGGCCAGATGTTCCACCAGTTCTTCGGCGAGAACATGCTGCGCGCCGACGTGTGTAACGCCGTCGACGAACTCGGCCAGTTGCTCGACCATACCGGTCCGGTGGCCGCCTCCGAGCGCAACGCCGCGCGCATTTTCAGCGCCGACCACGTGTTCTTCGTGACCAACGGCACGTCCACGTCGAACAAGATCGTCTGGCACGGCACGGTCGCGCCGGGTGACATCGTGCTGGTAGACCGCAACTGCCACAAGTCGATCCTGCACGCGATCACGATGACCGGCTCGATTCCGGTGTTCCTGACGCCGACGCGTAATAACTTCGGCATCATCGGTCCGATTCCGCGCAGCGAGTTCGAACCGGAAAACATCCGCCGGAAGATCGAGGCGAACCCGTTCGCCCGTGAAGCGCTGGCGAAAAACCCGGGCCTCAAGCCGCGCATTCTGACCATCACGCAGAGCACTTACGACGGCGTGATCTACAACGTCGAGATGATCAAGGAAATGCTCGGCGACTGGCTCGACACGCTGCACTTCGACGAAGCCTGGCTGCCGCACGCGGAATTCCACGAGTTCTATCAGGACATGCACGCGATCGGCGCGGGTCGTCCGCGGATCGGCGCGCTGGTGTTCGCGACGCACTCCACGCACAAACTGCTGGCCGGCATTTCGCAAGCGTCGCAGATCGTCGTGCAGGATTCGAAGAACAGCCGCTTCGACAAGCATCGCTTCAACGAAGCGTATCTGATGCACACGTCGACCAGCCCGCAGTACGCGATCATCGCCTCGTGCGACGTGGCCGCGGCCATGATGGAAGCGCCGGGCGGTCCCGCGCTGGTGGAAGAATCGATCGCCGAAGCGCTCGATTTCCGCCGCGCGATGATCAAGGTCGACACCGAATACGGCGACGACTGGTTCTTCAAGGTGTGGGGCCCGGAACAGTTTGCCGAAGAAGGTATCGGCTCGCGCGAAGACTGGGTGCTGCGTCCGAACGAAGCGTGGCACGGTTTCGGCCCGTTGGCCGAAGGCTTCAACATGCTCGACCCGATCAAGGCGACCATCGTCACGCCGGGTCTGGACATGGACGGCGGCTTCGGCGAGACCGGCATTCCGGCCGCGATCGTCACGAAGTATCTGGCCGAGCACGGCATCATCGTGGAGAAGACCGGGTTGTATTCGTTCTTCATCATGTTCACGATCGGCATCACCAAGGGCCGCTGGAACTCGATGGTCACCGAACTGCAACAGTTCAAGGACGACTACGACAACAACCAGCCGCTGTGGCGTGTGCTGCCCGAGTTCGTCGCGCATCACCCCATGTACGAGCGCGTCGGTCTGCGCGATCTGTGCCAGCAGATCCATGGCGTCTACCGTGCCAACGACATTGCGCGTCTGACGACCGAGATGTACCTGTCGAGCATGGAACCGGCGATGAAGCCGTCCGACGCGTTCGCCAAGCTCGCGCACCGCGAGATCGACCGGGTACCGATCGACGAGCTCGAAGGCCGCGTCACGTCGATTTTGCTGACGCCGTATCCGCCGGGCATTCCGTTGCTGATTCCGGGCGAGCGCTTCAACAAGACCATCGTCAACTATCTGCGGTTCGCGCGTGAGTTCAACGAGCGCTTTCCGGGGTTCCATACGGATATCCACGGGTTGGTGGGTGAGACGATCAACGGGCGCATCGAGTACTTCGTCGATTGCGTGCGCGGTTGACGATGCGGAAGAAGGTGGCCGGGGCGGGCGGCGCGAGCGGGTTGTTTCGCGGTGCGTGGCGGCGTGCGGTTGCGGCGCTGTCGTTGCTGATTGCGTCGACTTCGGCGCTGACGTCGACGTTGACGTTCGCCCTGGCTGCAGCCACGTTGTTCGTTGCGTTGCTCGGCGTTGCGCCCTCGCCGGCGCATGCCGAAGTCGCCGCCGCCGATCCGATCGATGCGTCGATGCGCGCGTGTCTGGCGCGCAGCGACATGTCGTCGACGACCGGGCAGGTGCAGTGCATGGACAATGCGCGGATCGGCTGGAAGAGCGCCCTCGACAACGCATGGCAGCAGCTTCAGCCGAAGTTGCCGGCCGCGCGTCGCAAGCAGTGGGAAAAGAGCCAGACTAGCTGGCTGGCTTCACGCGATGCCGAGAAGCAACTGCTGGCCGCCGTATTCGCGACGACGCAAGGCTCGATGTACATACTGGCCGAAGCCGATATGCAGTTGCAGCCGGTGCGTGATCGCGCGCAGGCGCTACGCAGCGCGGTGGCTAACGCCGGCAGCGCTCCGCCGGCGCGGTTGCGGGCGTGCCGATCGGACGCGCAATGCGAACACGCTACATTCGATCTGAACCGCTATTACCGGCGTTTGCAGGCCAAGATGCCCGCGCGTTCACGGCCGACGCTGGTTCGCGCACAACGCGCGTGGAATGCGTATCTCGATGCCACCACGCCGTTGCTCGATGAGCGTGGGCGGATCGATATCATCGGGGCGCGGGTGGCGACACTTAAGCGGTTGTCGGAGACGGTGGGGAATAGCTGAGCGTTTGCCGGGTGTTCGCTTGAGCGTTTTGTTGAGCGTGAGCCGGGCGCGCCATGCGGCGCGCAACGCGCCCATTGCGAACTCGCGCTGGACCGCGTATTCACCGACGTGGACCGCGCTTCGTGCTCAGTGCCCCGTGCGAATCGATCAATCTAGCGCGTAGTCTTCGGGTTGCGGCTTGGGCATCGGCAGAGACGCTTCGCCTAGCAGATCGCGTGTGGCGTCTTCGATCGTCGCGGATATCGCGTTGAGTGCGAGGTCGTTGTCGTCGGTGCCGAAGGGTTCTTCGATTTGCGATGCGATGGCTTCGTGCGCCATGAAGGTGTACGCGACGAACACCGCGAACACCGGCGTGAAAATGCCGATGCTGTCCACCAGACCGAACGGCAGCGACGCGCAGAAGAAATAGACCGTGCGGTGAATCATCACCGAATAGGCGAACGGCAGCGGCGTCGAGGCGATGCGCTCGCATCCGCCGATTACATCAGAGAGTCCATTCAGATTTCGATCGAAGGCGATCACGGCCATCGGGTCGATGGCGCCTGCGCGCGCCTGGCGTTGGACCCATTCGCCGAGGTAGAGCATCAGGGTTGCGGGTTTGTAGCGCGACACTATGACGCGGTTGAAGAGGGCTTGTGGCAGGCGTGCTGTGAGGTCTTCGGTTGGGTCGCTCTTGCGGAGTTGGTGACGCAGTGCGTGCGGTAGGGCGCTTAGGGCGGCGAAAAATTCCTGCGTGTCTTCTTTGGGGAGTGGCCGGCTCGGCAGTGTGAGGACCTCGCGGGTTAGCGAGCGCGACTCGTTCAGCAATTGGCCCCAGAGTTTGCGCGCCTCCCACCAGCGGTCGTAGCTGGCGTTGTTCCGGAAGCCAAGGAATACCGCCAGAGCTATGCCTATTAGCGAGAAGGGGGCGGTGGTGTTCAGGTTCAACGACACCGGGAGCAGATGGTCGTGCGCCGCTACCGCGATGATCGAAATGCAGAAGATCAGGAATAAGCGCGGGAGCAGTCGCGGGAGGACCGAGCCTCGCCAGGCTAGCAGCATGCGGAACCAGTGGAGGTGCGGGCGGATGATCATCAGGGGCTCGGGTTTGGGCTGCGGCAATGCGGGAGATTTTATCGCTTCTGGCGCTGGTATCTTCCAAGTACTTGCCCGCCGGGCGCGCCTTGCCCGATGCTGCCGTGCTGAGTTCGTTTCGCCTATAAGAATGCCCAATGAATTTCAATTCTATTCTTTTTGCGTATAAATTGATTAAGCATCTTTGCAAGGCAATTTCATGCTGCGTACATAATCGTTAAATATTGGTAACTTTTAACGTGATTATTCAAATCGCATCGGTTGATTCTAGGGTGGACTGTCGGGGTCCTATTGCGTGGAAAAAGACGTTCATGTATTATTCTGAAAATTGTAAAACGTGAATTTGCCTTGAGTTAATTTTGATTTAGTGGAATCGAATAAGGTTTGGGCGCAATTAAAAGATAAGATTGCAATCGGATATCGTCAGCGCGCAACTATCGATCACGCCTCTCTGTCTTGAAGATGCCCGCAGGAAATGCTAAGGGTGTATTCGTTGTTCGACTTCCGACCAGGCGGGGTGTGGTCGGATTTTCTCATTCTTTGTCCATTCGGGCAGGGATCGACGTTTCAATCGGATATTGATTTTCTAGAATTTTTCAACTAGCTACATCGCTTGCTTTTGATATGCATTGGCGTCTCTTGCTGTTGATCACTCCCATCTTTAATGGGAGTGCCTGCGCTCGCGCATATTAATTTCGGCGAATAATTTAGACTAAAAAATAATCATGTCGCATGACGGCATGTCGAGGAATTAAGATGAATGTTTTGGCATTTCACTTTGGGCACGATTCGGCTGTCACGTTCATCCGGAACGGAGAAATCATAGGGTCGCAGTTATCTGAGCGCGTCAAGAAGAAAAAGCTGTTCATTGGTCTCAGTTCCGAGCTCATTTTGCAGTTCATGCAAAAGCACGGCATTACTCCGGACGACATCGACGCCATCGCACTGACTTCGACCCAGCGAGAAGATGTCTATATCGAAATGGATGGTCTGCTGTCGGTTGAATACCGGCGTCACCCGGCCGACCAGGTGCCGTCGCTGATCGAGGCGCATTTACTGCAGGAAGGCAAGGATCCGGTGGATTTCTTCCTTGGCAATTCGCCCGAGGAGAAGGCGCTCCGCTTACGCCGAATGTTGGTGCCGCACGCGCTCGATCCGCGCTATCGCGACCGCGCGGCTTCCTTTGTCTTCATTCCGTGGATGGACTTCGCGAAAGTCGATCATGCCACCCCCTATGTGCCCCTGCGTGAAATAGCGGAAGCCATAGGCGACTCCGCCAGTTCGTTCGACCAGGCACCTTACGGCTTTCACTTTCCGGCCAGCGCGGTGTTCATGGGCAAATCGCTGCCCTGCTATATCGTCAATCACCACGCGGCCCATGCGGCCACCGCCTATTACTGCTCAGGCTATTCTTCGGCTGCTGTCATCACGGCCGACGGCGGCGCCGGCGGCATGCGCGGCGGCTGGTTCTTCCACGGTCGGGACCATGTCCTGACGCCGATCACGCCGAATCATCTGGAGATCGGCGGCTTTTACTCGCAGACCTCGCGTTCGTTGATCAAGCTTGGCGGTTCCCCAGACGGCAAGATGATGGGGCTTGCGCCTTATGGGAAGCCCTCCCTCTTCAAACCGGAACTGGTCGGCAACGCCGCGGACTTCGATGCGCTGCAAGAACGGGGCGTCCTTCCGGCCGCAGCCGAGAAACGTTACGCATGGCACGAATACCTGCTCCAGCAACTCAAGGAGAACGGCTACGACATGGCGTTGCTGGGGGACCCGGACAAAGTGCTTGAGGGCCCGAATATCGATCTGGCCGCCACGCTGCAGAAGCTGTTCG
Organism: Paraburkholderia bryophila; assembly: GCF_013409255.1. Lineage (NCBI taxonomy): Bacteria > Pseudomonadati > Pseudomonadota > Betaproteobacteria > Burkholderiales > Burkholderiaceae > Paraburkholderia > Paraburkholderia bryophila. The sequence goes on along the minus strand of NZ_JACCAS010000001.1, from coordinate 1,874,934 downwards.
AAGAGACGATGTTCGCGACCGCGGAAGTGGCGAAAGACATCGTTGCCCGCCTCGACCTGCCGGCGGAGGGATTGTGTCTGGCCGGTGGCTGCATGCTGAACTGCCCGTCGAATACCAGGATCTACGACAGCAAGCTGTTCGACGATCTGTTCGTGCCGCCTTTCACCGACGACAGCGGGTGCGCGATTGGTGCTGGCCTGTGGGCTTACCACAATCTGCTCGGCCAGCCGCTCATCCAACGCTCCGCCGTGCTGCCCGTCAGCCCCTACCTCGGCAATCCCGTCACCGACGAACAGTGCCTGAGCGCGCTGGAACGGGCTGAAGGCATTACGTTCGAGCGTCCGCGGCATCTGGGCGAAGCCGCGGCGAACGACCTGGACAAGAACCGGATTCTCGCGTTCTTCGACGGCAGTAGCGAAGTCGGGCCGCGCGCGCTAGGCCACCGTTCCCTGATGGCCGATCCGCGTCAAGCCGACAATTGGCCGCGTGTCAACAACGTTAAGACGCGCGCCCTGTGGCGCCCGTTTGCACCGGCGATTCTGAAAGAAATGCTGCGCGATTACTTCGACGGTGGTCCGGCCAATTCACCTTACATGCTGTTTAACTTCACAGCGAAAAACAATCTGCTGCCGGCCGTCACTCACGTGGACCAAACATCGCGTGTCCAAACGGTAACGCGGGAAAACGGCCGCTATCACGAAGTGATCAATGCTTTCTACGCGAAGACGCACTGTCCCGTCGTGATGAACACCTCGCTGAACGGACCGGGCGAGCCGATTATCGAAACGCCGGAAGCCGCGATCGAATTCCTGCGCAATACGTCCGACGACGTGGTGCTGTACCTGAACGGCTGGCGCGTGGTCCGCTCCTGAGCCTGCCTTCTCGTCACCAGAAACGACCGTCACGAAAGGAAATGGATATGACCGGTTTGACCGCATTGATGGACGCGCTCGCCGTCGACAAGTCGCTGCAATTCGAGTTGTCGAACGTTGAGCCCGACGCGAACGCTTATCACATGTTCTTCAAGCTCAAGGGATTTGTCTGCACGCCGGCCGAAGTCGAATCGGTTTTCACGGATATGGTGTGGTTCGCCCGTGTTGGCGACGATATCGATCATGCTTGATGAGAGGGGAGAACGATGATTAGCATTACCGATAAGCAGGTCGATGATTACCGCGAAAATGGTTTCATCATCGTTGACAGGATCATTGAGAAAGACGAGGTGAGCCTGCTGCTGGAGCGCTTCGACAAGATCTTCTATGGCGAATACGAAACGGGCCTGGATCCCGACGAGGTCAACTGGAAGCACGGCCGCGACGACGAACAGCTCACTCGCCAGATTTGCAACGGATGGAAGTCCGACCGTTATGTGGCGAGTGTGATTCTTCAACCCGCCATCGGCGAAGCGTGCGCCCGGCTTGGCGGTTGGCCCGGCACCCGTATCACGCAGGACAACCTGCTATGGAAGCCACCGGGCGGCCGCCCGATCGGCTTTCATCAGGACTCGTCTTATGAAGAGTTCATCGTGCCCAACGACTGGGTGAGCTGCTGGATCGCACTGGACGACACGACCGCGGAAGGCGGGACGGTCGAGTATGTGAAAGGCTCGCATCTGTGGCACAAGACGGGCAAGATCCGCCAGTTTCATGGGCCGGACGATCCCCATGAAGATCTGCGCGCAGCCACCAGGAAAATGCAGTTCGACGACTTCGATACGGTGAAGGTCGAAGTGCCTGCCGGCGGTGGCACCTTCCATTCAGGCTGGGTGTGGCATGGGTCGAATGTCAACAGGCGGGACCTGCCGCGGCGCACTGTCGTCGCGCACTGCATGTCCTCGGAATGCGAGTACAACCCGAATCCGAAAGCCGTCAATCGCACATACAGCCGCTATAAGCGCTTCGGCGATCTCACCATGGACGAGACGGATTTCCCCATTTTGTGGCGCGAAGACGGATACGCATCGCCCTTCATTCAACCGTATTCGGCCCGTCAGTTGGGCTGGGCCGAATAAACCTTTTTACGTGGAGTGATCTCGTGCCTAAGTTGCTTGTGGTTGAAGTCGATCCTTCCGGCGAATGCAAGAACACGCAATACCGGTCTTTCATCGAAAAAGGATATGCGCTTTATTTTCTGATCGCCGCAGAGAAGCATGCCCATTTGTACCGGCCCAACGTGAGGGTCGCACCGGGCCGGACGGCACAAGATTTCGTGGACGAAGCCGCAAAATGGCATGAGAGCGAACAGTTCGATGGCGTGGTGACACTCACGGAGTTTTCTGTCATTGCTACGTCGTTGATCGCATCCAGGCTTGGCAAGCCGGGTCTTGGCTATGCCGCCGGGCTGGCTTGCCGCAACAAGTTTTTCATGCGGCAGGCCCACGAGAAAGGCGGCGTCAACCATCCTGCGTTCTCGCTGGCGCATGACGAGCACGCCGCGGCGGATTTTGCCGACCGCATTGGCTATCCGGTCGTTATCAAGCCGACGCTTGGCGGCGGCAGCGAGCATATCTACAAGATTGCCAGCCGCGAGCAGATGTTGGCGGTGTTTCCCAAGGCGTTGGAGGGCATTTCGATCCACTCCTTTTCCGACTCCGAGCCGCAGATCGCAGATAGAGGTCCGAACGGTATCCTGGTCGAAGCCTACCTGAACGGCAATGAGCACAGCCTCGAGGCCTGGGTATGGGACGGCGAGGTCACGATCGGTGCAATCGGCGACCGGCTGTCGCCGGAAGGCAATCTGTTCGACAACGACATTTACACCATGCCGACGCGGCTCGATGCCGGTCAGATCGAAGCGATCCGCGAGTTGGTGGAAAAAGCGGCGAAAGCGCAGGGAATCGTCCGCGGAACGTTGCACCCGGAAATCCGTTACCACAATGGCACGCCCTATCTGGTTGAGATGGGTGCGCGCGCCGGTGGCGGCCCGATCTCGCACATGACTCGCGCGGCATACGGCTATTGCCCGGTGCAGGCGTCGTTCGACATGGCCCTTGGGATCAAGCCGGTGCAACCGGCGCTGCAGCCCACCGGCCAGGTGGTGCTGGCGATCGCCATGATTTGCGACGAAGGCCGCATCCAGCACATCAGCGTGCCACCGGAAGCCGAGCGCTCCCCCGAGCTGATTTACTTCAAGATTTTCCTGTCGCCGGGCGACATCAATCTCCGTCCGCCTCATGGAAACATCCTGCTGGGGCAAATCTGTGCGACCGGGAATACGTTGGAGCAGGCCTATCGGCACGCGGATTCCATTTACAAGCGCGTCGTCGTGACGTTGGCCGCGATCAATTAATGGACGCCATACAGCAAACCATGCATAACCCGTATTCTTGCCACACTCAGGCAGATGTGCAGTCCATGCTCAACTCGATGGGGCTGACGCATATCGAGCAGCTCCTGAGCCCTATGCCGGCGACGATCCGCCTGAAACGGGATCTGAATCTGCCCGCGCCGCTCGACGAAGGCCAATCCGACCGGCTGATCCGCCAGCGCGCGTCGCTCAACCATTCCGTCTTGAGCCGCACCAGCTTTCTTGGCGGTGGGCTGTATGAACATACTATCCCGGCGGTCGTCGACTACCTGAGCGAACGCGGCGAATTTCTGACGAGTTATACCCCCTACCAACCGCGCATGAGTCAGGGATCGTTGGAAGTGCTGTGGGAGTATCAGCAGATGATGCAGTCGCTGCTGGGTATGCCGGTCGTGAACGCGTCCTGCTACGACGGATCGACCGCCATGGCCGATGCATTCAACATGGTGTGCTATCGGGCGGCATCTCAAGACGGCGTGTTCATTCTCGCGGAGACGATCTGGCCGCAGACCCGACAGATTGTCGAAAGCGGTTTCGCCGGCAAGGCGGTTCGGTTCGAATCCACCGGCTATACCCGCAAGGGCCAACTCGATCTGGATGAACTCGAAACGCATTTCGCGGTGAACAAGCCGGCCGCCTTCGGTTTCCAGTCGCCCAATTGCTTTGGCGTTGCCGAGGACATTCCGGCAGTCGTACGGTTATGCCGCCAGTACGATGTCGTGTCGGTTCTTTACTACCATCCTTTCCTGTCCGGGATATTCGTGCCGCCGGGTGAACTCGGCGTCGATATCGTCTGTGGCGAAGGGCAGATGCTGGGAAATCCGCTGAATGCCGGTGGCGCATCACTGGGCTTCCTCGGATGCCAGTCTGCTTTTGCGTTTGCGATACCCGGTCGGATGGTCGGCATCAGGCGGGCTGAAGAAGCGGGCCAGCGCGAGTTTGCGCTCGTCAACGAAGAGCGTGAGCAGCACGTCGCGCGTGATAAAGCGACGAGCAACATCTGCACCAATCAGGCGAACAACGTCATGCGCGCCACCTTCTTCCTCGCCTTGGCGGGAGATCGGGGGCTGGTTACGCTCGCGCGGCGCAATGCGAAGAATGCCCACACCTTGTGTGAGCGGCTGACACGAATCGAAGGCGTACGGCTGCAATTCCCCGGTCCGTTCTTCAATGAATTTCTGCTCTCTCTTCCGGTGCCGGCTGCTGTGCTGCTGGCGGCGCTCCGTGAGCGTGGAATCTACGGCGGCATCGATGCCGCCGCCTGGGGGTATCCGGCTTCGCTGTTGATAGCGGTCACCGAGACCAAAGACGATCAGCAACTTGAAGCCGCGGCACAGGCCTTCGAAGATGCGCTGAGCGTCCTGCGGGAGAAAGCCGCCGGTGTCACGCCGGCGTCGTTCTCGCAGCCCGTCCCCGCGCTACTGGATGCGTTGCTGGCGTCCAACCCGCCCAGGCGCTCCAGTCTGCACTTACCGAAGTTGTCGGAATCCGAAGTGGTGCGCCGCTATACCCGTCTGAGTCAAAAAAACTACAGCATTGACCAGGGCATTTACCCGCTCGGCTCATGCACGATGAAGTACAACCCGAAGCGAAACGACAAGTACGCGGCACTAGACGGGTTTCGCCATGTGCATCCGTTGCAGCCGCTGGACGACATTCAGGGATTGCTGCTGACTCTGCACGAACTGGAGACGTATCTCGTCGAGCTGACCGGCATGGATGCGGTGTCGCTTCATCCCGCGGCCGGCGCGCATGGCGAGTTGACCGGCTTGTTGATGATCAGGAAATATTTCGCTAGCCGTCAGCAACGCCGCGACACCCTGCTGATCGCGGATTCCGCACACGGCACCAATCCGTCGTCCGCCTCCATGGCGGGCTTCCGCTGCGAAATCATCGCGACCACGCCGGACGGCATGTTGGACATCGACGATCTGCAACGCAAGATGAACGATCGGGTCGCCGGGTTGATGATCACCAATCCCTCCACGCTGGGATTGTTTGAAGAGAACATCGTGCAGGTGTCGGAAATCGTTCATGCGCAAGGCGGATTGCTCTACTACGACGGCGCCAACATGAATGCGCTGATGGGGTTGGTGAGACCTGGCGACATGGGGTTCGACGTGGTTCACCTCAACGTCCACAAGACCTTGTCGACACCGCATGGCGGCGGCGGTCCCGGAGCGGGCCCGGTCGCTGTCAAGGCAACGCTGGCGGACTATCTTCCCGTGCCCAGGATCGTCTATGACGAAGTGGGCCGGCGCTGGCGGCTCGACGAAACCGTGGCGTCCAGCGTGGGCAAGATCAAGCAGTTTTACGGCCATGTTTCGGTGCTGATCAGAGCGTGGAGCTACATTCGCACGCTGGGTGCGAAAGGACTGCGCGAAGCCTCGGAGCACGCAATTCTGAATGCCAACTACGTGCAATTTCATCTGGGCAAGCATTTCCCTTCCGTATTCGGCAAGACCTGCATGCATGAATGTCTGCTCACGGCGCGAGACCTGCGTCGGCCGCTGGCGGATCTGGCGCAATCGCTGATCGAAGCGGGCATTCATCCGCCCACGCTGGTAGGAGCGGGCTGCGTATGGTTTCCCGGCGAGTTGTCCGCGGCCATGCTGATCGAACCGACGGAGACCGAAAGCCGCGCTTCTCTCGACCGATTCATCGACGCAATGAATGGCGCTTATGTTGCTTTGTCGAAGACCGAATTCCAGAACGCCGCCTGATGCCCGACCGTTTTCGCTGCAAGATAAATAGGCGTTGATATGTTAAAAAAGCTCTGTGAGCAGCACAGTACGAAATTCCTGCTGGTTTCCTTTACCGATCTCTTCGGCGTCGTGCGATCCAAGCTGGTTCCCGTTTCGGCACTCGAGATACTGACGCGCAACGGTGCATCGTTCGCCGGCTTTGCCGCGCACTTCGATCTCACGCCCGCCCACCCGGACATCGTGGTCCATCCCGATGCCACGACCTTTATCCCATTGCCGTGGAAGCCCGGTGTTGCCTGGATTACCGGCGACCTGACGATGGCCGGCAAGCTTCTGGAACAGTCCCCTCGCAACCGGCTTCGTCTGCAACTGGAGCAGGAGCGACACCACGGACGTGTCCTCAAAACAGGCGTCGAAGCGGAGTTCTTCCTGCTATCGGCCGATGGCGCGCGTATTGGAGACGATCAGGATAGCTACACCAAGCCCTGCTACGATCAGGTCGCGCTAATGCGCAGCTACGACGTGATCGGCGAGATCTGCGAGACGATCGATCAACTCGGCTGGCAACCCTATCAAAACGATCATGAGGACGCCAACGGCCAGTTTGAAATCAACTGGACCTACAGTGATGCGCTCACCACGGCAGACCGACATACTTTTTTCAAATTTGCGGCAAAGAGCATCGCGGAAAAGCACCGAATGAAGGCTTGCTTCATGCCGAAACCGTTTGAAAATTTAACGGGAAGCGGGTGCCACATTCATTGTTCCGTGTGGAGTCCGAGCGGCGATAACCTCTTCGTCGAGCGCGACGAAGAGGCGCTTCTGTCGAACACCGGTTTGCATTTCGCCGCGGGTCTGCTCGAACACGCGCCGGCCATCTGCGCGCTGACCAACCCGTCGGTCAACAGCTATAAACGTCTCAACGCCAACAGCACGGTGTCGGGTGCGACCTGGGTTTCGCAAAAGCTCTCGTGGGCGGGGGACAATCGTACCCACGCGATTCGAGTGCCTGCCCACGACCGGCTCGAATTCCGGATTCCCGATGGCGCGGCCAATCCCTACTTGCTGCAACTCGCAGTACTCGCGGCGGGCATGAGCGGCATTGCGCATCAAACCGATCCGGGTCCGGCGGAAGCCCCTTATTTTTCGACACGTTTCGCGAGCCATGCCTTGCCGACCAGCCTGTTCGATGCCCTGAACCATCTCGCCGGGGACGACATCGTGCGAACTTACCTGGGCGGTGCGCTGACGGACGCTATTGTCAATTTGCGGACCGGGCAATGGCACGACTATATGAAGAGCGTCAGCGAGTGGGAACGGTCGACCACGCTGGACTGCTAGTTCCCACTTATCCAATCAACAGGTAAAAGCATGATTCAGGGATTTCTGTTCATACTGGGCAACATCATCGTCGCCTCGTTTCAGAGTGTATTTTTGAGCCACTGGCTCAAGGGCGTGAACGTTTATTTTGTGATGGCCATGAGTTTCACCATCGTCATGACCTTGTATTCGACGTTGACGTTCATCCTGGGACGAAAACATATCGCGACGTTGAGGGGTATGAAGGCCGATATTCTTGCGCTCAATCTGGTGTCTGCCGGAAACTGGATATTCTATTTCTTCGCGATTAAATATCTGAATGCGGCCGCGGTGGTGACCCTGACCCAATGCCTGCCGCCGGTGCTTATCACGCTGTACACGCTGGCAAGCCGCAAGGTCGTCCTCAAAAGCACACTGATTTTTCACGGCATGATCCTGCTATGCACGATCCTGCTGCTGCGGGACATTCTTCAGACACCAGCGGGCCATGAAGGCAATGCGGTGCTGGGAAGCGCGATCGCCGTGCTCTGTGCGATAACGGTGTCGGTGACGATCGGCGTGTCGAAGGTTTTCGCCAACAAAGGCCTGCCGGGTTACGTCGTGCTGTCTACCCGTTTCCCGCTACTCGTCATGATTTCCTGGGTCATGACGCCGGCAGGTATCTTCAGCACCGTGACGCCGGTAGAGTTGGCGATTATCGCGGCCATCGCGTTAATTGGGCTGGCCATGACCAACTTCTGCCTGCAAAAAGGCATCGAATTATCCAGCCCGATGGTAGTTAGCACGACGTTGTCCATTTCGCCTTTCGTCGTCTTGCTGTTCGACAGGATCAGCAAGCGCGACGCTACGATTACCAGCCAGTCGCTGCTGATATTCGCCATTGTGATTCTGTCGCTGAGTTGCGTCTATTTCAACTTCCGTCGCACGCGCCTCAACGCCCGCAGCGCATCTGCCCATGCTGCGATGGCGCTGAAGACCACGGCGGAAAACTGATTCGAACTGTTGCTTCCTAAGGAAGCAACAGTTTTAGACCCTCTGCAAAGCAGGAAAAGACCTGCACCGAAGGCATAACCCGGAACCTAGTCACGAGCCGAAGAAGCCGCCCCGTGACTCAACCAGTCGAGCACAGCGGAAGCATCATCATCGGCTCCTTGCCGGGCCTTAGCCACAGTTTCAGCCACATCGGCAGAAGGCACAGCCCGCCGAATAGCGACCCCCACAGCCAGAATATCAATCATGACCAAATGCAAAATCCGGGAAATCATCGACAACTGCGACTCACGAATTTCAATGTGATCGGTCTCAAGCGCAACAGTAGCCCGCTTAGCCAAAGGCGTATTACTGGAGGTAATAGCAATCACCTTAGCCCCAGCCTGCATCGCAACATCGAGCACGCGCAGCAACTCAGGCGCCCGCCCGGACTTGGACACAGCAACGATCACATCCCCCTTTCCAAGTAAGGCAGCAGAAGCCGCCTGCATGTACAGATCCCCATACGCAATGGTAGGAATCCCAAACCGGAAGAACTTGTAATGCGCATCCTGCGCGACGATATTCGAATTCCCGAGCCCATAAAACTCGATCCTTCGAGCCCCGTTCAGCAGATCGATAGCCCGCTCGACATGCTCGAAATTCAAATGCTCGCGCAACTGCAAAATCGCCGACACGGTGTTATCCAGCACTTTCGCGCCGAAGTCCGTCGCCGTATCGCCGAGATGCACCTGGCTATGACTCACCGGAATCGTCCCGGTTAACCCCGTCGCCAGTTTCAGCTTGAAATCCGACAACCCCTGGCACCCAAGCGACCGGCAAAAGCGAATCACCGTCGGCTGACTCACATCCGCCTTACGCGCGATATCCACAATCGGATCGTTGATGATCGAGCGCGGATGATTCAACGCCAGATCCGCCACGCGCCGCTCAGCAGGCGTCAACGCATCGCGCATCTGCCGGATCCGCTCGAACACCGCCGATGAACTCCCGCCCGCGCGATTCGACAACTGCTCGGCCAGAATCGCCGACACGCCGAGAAACGCCGGATACTCAGCGGTAATCACATACGTCGGCACGTTCTGCAAATACGCCTCGAAGCGACCCTTCGCCTCGAACCGCTTGCGAAACGACGACTTCGCGAAAAATTCGCCCAGCCGCGGCACGACGCCGCCACCAATATAGATGCCGCCCAGCGCGCCGAGCGTCACCGCGATATTCCCGGCAAACGTGCCGAGAATGCCGCAGAACACATCGACGGACTCGGCCGCGAGCGGCTCGCCTTCCAGCGCGCGCTTGACGATCTCGATCGTGTCGACATTCGCCGCCACGCGCTTCTTGTCGCGGCCCGCGAGCGCGCGATAAATCACTTCGATGCCAGGTCCCGCGGCCACCCGTTCGAACGACACATGCGGCCACTTCTTGCGCGCGTACTGCAGCACGATGTCTTCAGTTTCGTCGGCCGGTGCGAAGGTGGCGTGACCGCCTTCGCTACCGAGCGCGATCCAGCGGTCGTCGGCGGGAATCAGGCCGGACACGCCCATGCCGGTGCCCGGGCCCAACAAACCGATCACGCTATTCGGGCGGCGCGAGCCGCCGCCAACCTGCACGCGCTGCTGGTCGGTGAGACCGGGCAGCGCCATGGCCAGCGCGGTGAAGTCGTTCACCACGAGCAGCGTGTCGAAGCCGAGCGCACGGCGCGTGGCTTCGATCGAAAAGCTCCAGTCGTGATTGGTCATGCTCACCTGATCGCCGTCGACCGGGTTCGCAATTGCGATCGCCGCATGATTCACGCGGCCGATCTTGACGTCCTTCAGATACTTTTTGATAACTTCGGTAACACCCGGATAGTCCGCGCACGGATACACCTGCACCGAGCCGATCTCGCCCGGTGCGTTTTCCAGTGCGAAGCGCGCATTGGTGCCGCCGATGTCGGCCAGCAGCCTCGGTCCATCGGCGTGCTGGCCCGCGCCCGGAACAGCCTTAGTTTGCACACCAGTAGACATCGAGTCTCACTCCCTTGTCGTTTGCCAACTGCGAGATGGCATTTTTTTGTAGCGAAGCGGACGCGGCGTTCAGCACGTCCATCTTGCGCGGTCCTGCGATCAGCAAAAACAGATGCTTCACTTCTTTCAAGGCGGACAGCGACCAACTCACGCGTGCATGCGGCGCGCTGCCGGGATGCACGGCGACGAAGCGTTCGGTCGTGGTGATCGCGTGGTCCCATTCGGGCGAGTCGGCAAAGATCGATGCCGTATGGCCGTCTTCACCCATGCCGAGAATTGCGACGTCCGGCACCACGCTAAAGCGCGGGTCGGTATTCAACGCGGCAACGTGCGCGTTCAGCTCCTGGCTTGTGTCGACCAGCGGCCAGAACGCGGCGTTTTTCGCGGCGTTCTGCAACAGCGTGTCGTGCGCCAGTTGCGAGTTGCTCGCGCTGTCCGTTTCGGGCACCCAGCGGTCGTCGACCAGCGTCACGGCAATGCGCGCCCAGTCGAAAGTTTGCGTGGACAAAGTTTGCAGGAACGGACGCGGACTGCTGCCGCCGGACACTGCAAGCATGGCCGGGCGCACACCGCTTTGGGATGTGGCCGCCTGAGCGGCGAGCGACGCTTGTAATGCGTCGCCGACCGCTTTCGCCAACGCGTCGGATTGGGCGCGTTGATCGTCGAAAGCGTGAAGCTGGATCACTTCTCCTCCGTGCTGCTTTTTTGTTGGATCTGCGGGAAGGTCCCGCGCGTCAGTTCAATTCTCTTCTTCGAGCCAGCAGGTGCCGTGCTGCGCGAGCATCGCGCTCGAGGCGGCCGGTCCCCACGTACCCGATGCATACGGCTTCGGCGGCTTGATCGACGCCTTCCATTCGTTGAGGATCGGTTCGACCCAACGCCATGCGGCTTCCTGTTCGTCGCGCCGCACAAACAGCGCGAGGCGGCCGTTGATCACGTCGAGCAACAGGCGTTGATACGCTTCCATTTGCCCTTCGCGGAAGAACTGGTCGAACGCGAGGTCGAGGTGCACGCTGGCGAGGTTCATGCCTTCGCCCGGCTGCTTTGCGAGGCAGTAGAGGCGAATGGTTTCGTTCGGCTGCAGACGGATCACCAGACGGTTCGCGCCGGCACGCAACGCCGAGGCGCCGAGCGCCGAATGCGGCACCGCACGAAAATTCACCACGATTTCGGCGACGCGATCGGCCAGCCGTTTACCGGTGCGCAGGAAAAACGGCACGCCGGCCCAACGCCAGTTCTCGATCTCGACCTTCAGCGCGACGAAGGTTTCGGTGCTGCTGTCCGGCTTCACGCCGGGTTCGGTGGCGTAGGCCGGCACCGCATTGCCGCGGATCACGCCCGAATGATACTGGCCGCGCACGGCAACCTTGCCGATATCGCGCGGATCGATCGGTTTCAACGCCCGCAGCACGCGCAGCTTTTCATCGCGCACCGAGTCCGAATCCATGGAATGCGGCGGTTCCATCGCGACGATGGAAAGCAGTTGCAGCAAATGGTTCTGCACCATGTCGCGCAACGCGCCGGTGTTGTCGTAGAAGTCGCCGCGCGCTTCCACGCCGAGTTCCTCGGCAATCGTGATCTGGATGCTCTCGACCCACTCGCGGCGCCACAGCGGCTCGAACAACGCATTGCCGAAGCGCAGCGCCAGCAGGTTCTGCACCGGTTCCTTGCCGAGGTAGTGGTCGATCCGGTAGATCTGTTCTTCGGTGAAGATTTCGCCGACCGCATCGTTAATCGCATTCGACGACTTCAGGTCGTAGCCGAGCGGCTTTTCCAGCACGATGCGCGCATTTTCATTCAGCCCCACCGACGCGAGCGCGCGGCAGATCGGCACGAACAGCGACGGCCCCGTCGCCAGATAGAACACGCGAATACCGGGCAAACCCTCGATCACCTCGCGCAACTGCACGAAGTCTTCCGCTTTGCTGAGGTCGATGTTGATGAACTCGATGCGCGCGAGAAAGCTGGCCCATGCCGTTTCATCCACCCCGTTCTTCGACACATGCGATTTGACGTGCTCGTTCACCCACTGGATGTAATCCGCACGATCCGAAGCATGCCGCGCCACCGCGACGATCTTGCCGCTATCCGCGAGCATGCCGCCTGCACGGTGTGCTTCAAACAATGCCGGCAGGATCTTGCGCATCGACAGATCGCCGGTTCCGCCGAAGAGAACGAAGGTGAAGCTTGAGTCGGTTTGCATGAGTCTCCGTCGATGTCCTGGGGCCGCCGGGATGACCGGAAAGGGCGACCGTAGTCCGATAAAATATTTTTTGACACTGAATTGTAGTTTAACTACAATCCAAATCAAGAGGTAGCGCTAATTCGATGAAAAAAGCGTGCGCTGGCAGGCAAGATGCGCGTTTTCCCGAATCGGCAGGCGCGCCCTGCATGTTAACGGACATTGCCTTTCGGCACGTGCCAGCACGGCCCGGCGAGCCTTAGGGAACGCTGGGAAGCCGACCGGCCAGCAAAGGCGATTGCCCGAATTGACGTGCAAGGTACCTCGAGTCTGCCGCGCTCAACGCGGGCAGGCAAAAATCAAAAGAGGAGACAGTCAGTTGCATCCCGAACCACTCATCTGTTGAGCTTCCAGCGGCCGGACATCGGTCCGCCGGCACATGCTTTACGCATGCGCCCGACCGTGCTCGATCGCCCAGTGTTTTGCCTGTTTGAACCAACCACAGCACCCTGGCGACATCAGGGGCCATTTGTTTTTTGTTCAGGTGTCTGGAGGAGATAAGCAATGAAATTTCGCGCGATCATGGGCGCTTTGTGCGCCGCGGGTCTGATGTGTGGCGTCTCGGCCGTTCAAGCTGCCGAGTCGATCGAAGTGTTGCACTGGTGGACTTCGGGCGGCGAATCGAAAGCCGTCGGCGTCCTCAAGGACGACATGACGAAACAGGGTTACACGTGGAAGGACTTCGCGGTTGCAGGTGGCGCGGGCGCGGCTGCCATGACGGCACTGAAGACGCAGGTGATCTCGGGCAACGCACCGAGCGCCGCGCAGATCAAGGGTCCGCTGATTCAGGACTGGGCGTCGCAAGGCGTGCTGGTGCCGATCGACGCAGCCGCCGGCGACTGGAAGAAGAATCTGCCGCCGGAAATCGACAAGATCATGCACGCCGACGGTCACTACGTGGCAGCGCCGTTCTCGGTGCACCGCGTGAACTGGCTGTACATCAACAAGGCAGCGCTGGACAAGGCTGGCGGCAAGGTGCCGACCACGTGGCCTGAGTTCTTCGCGCTGGCCGACAAGATGAAGGCCGACGGCATCCAGCCGATCGCGATGGGCGGTCAACCGTGGCAAGACCTGACGCTGTGGGAAGACGTCGTGCTGTCGCAAGGCGCGGGCTTCTACAAGAAGGCGCTGGTGGATCTGGACGAGAAGACGCTGACGTCGGATCAGATGGTCGGCGTGTTCGACACGGTCCGCAAGATCCAGGGTTACTTCGACGCGGGCCGTACGGGCCGTGACTGGAACCTCGCCACGGCCATGGTCATCAACGGCAAGGCCGGCATGCAGTTCATGGGCGACTGGGCGAAGGGCGAATTCGCCAACGCCGGCAAGAAGTCGGGTGTGGATTACGTCTGCGCTGCTGTGCCGGGCACGGAAAAGGCCTACACGTTCAACGTCGACTCGTTCGTGTTCTTCCAGCAGAAGGGCCAAAAGACCGCAACGCCGGGTCAACTGGCTCTGGCCAAGACGATCATGTCGCCGGACTTCCAGGAACAGTTCAGCCTGAACAAGGGCTCGATCCCGGTGCGTCTGGGCGTGTCGATGGCCAAGTTCGACGACTGCGCGAAGAAGTCGTACGCGGATGAACAAGTGGCGATCAAGTCGGGCGGCTACGTGCCGTCGCTGGCTCACGGCATGGCGCAACCGGATGCAGCAGCCGGCGCGATCTCGGACGTGGTCACGAAGTTCATGAACTCGCAGCAGGATTCGAAGAGCGCGGTTGCAGCGCTCGCGAAGGCAGCAAAGACCAAGTAAGTGAAGTAAGCGAAGCGGCGCGTCCGGTGTGACTCCACGCACTCCGGGCGCGCTCTTCAGACCGCCGACTGCACTGACTGTAGTGTCGGCAGGCGGTTTCACCTCTGGATTTATCGAGTCATACCTAGGTCGTTGCAGCCTTGCGTCTGTCAGGCGCGAGTATCGCGGCGGCTCAGTTTCAGCAGGAGTCGAGTAGTGACTGCTTCTATCAGCGGAAACGGGAAAACGGCCACCGTTACCCGCCGCACGTCGCCGATGGCGGCGCTTGCCGATCGCTGGATTCCGAAGCTGGTGCTCGCACCCAGCGTCGTGATCAGCCTGATCTTCGTGTATGGCTTCATCGCAATTACCGGCTTTCTGTCGCTGTCCGATTCGCGGCTGATGCCTCGTTATAATTTTGTCGGTCTCGACCGTTATCGCGAGCTGTTCGATAACGACGTGTTCTGGACGTCGGCGGCCAACCTCGGCTGGTTCGGGATTCCGTTCATCGGTATCTGTATCGGTCTCGGTCTGTTCCTCGCGATCCTGCTTGATCAGCAGATCCGCAACGAAGGCGCGCTGCGCGCCGTGTTCCTGTACCCGATGGCGCTGTCGTTCATCGTGACGGGTACCGCGTGGCAATGGATCATGACGCCGAGCGTCGGCCTCGAAAAGGTGTTCCACGACTGGGGCTGGACGAGCTTCTCGTTCAGCTGGCTGGGAGACCCGGACAAGGCGATCTTCTGCGTCGTGATCGCGGCCGTCTGGCAATCCACCGGCTTCGTGATGGCGCTGTTTCTCGCGGGCTTGCGCGGTGTCGACGCTGAAATCTTCAAGGCTGCCCAGATGGACGGCGCGGCGCTGCCCACCATCTATCGCAAGATCGTGATTCCGAGCATGCGTCCGGTGTTCTTCTCCGTGCTGCTGATTCTCTGCCACATCACGATCAAGACCTTCGACCTGGTCGTCGCGTTGACCGCGGGCGGTCCGGGCACGTCTTCGTCGCTGCCGGCTATTTTCATGTACACGTTTTCGTTCAATCGCGGGCAACTGGGCGTCGGCGCGGCTTCGTCGATGATGATGCTCGCCACCGTCGTCGCCGTGCTCGTGCCGCTGATGTATCTGGAATCGAGGAGCACCCGCAATGCAGCCTAAGATGACGATCAGCCGTGCCGTCATTTATGCGGCCTTGATTCTGTTCGCCCTGTACTTCCTGTTTCCGCTGTACGTGATGCTGTCCACGTCGTTCAAGGACATCGATCAGTTGCGCACCGGCAATCTGTTGACGCCGCCCACGCACTGGACCATCGATCCGTGGATCAAGGCATGGAGCGGCGCCTGTACCGGTGTGCGCTGCGACGGGATGCAGCCGTTCTTCATGAACTCGGTGCGGATGGTGATTCCCGCCGTGCTGATCTCGTCGATCATCGGCGCGTTCAACGGCTATGTGCTGACGCACTGGCGCTTCCGTGGCGCGGACCCGATCTTCACGATGATTCTGGTCGGCTGCTTCATCCCGTTCCAGGCGATCCTGCTGCCGATGGCGCGCTTCGAAGGCATGATGGGTCTGTCGAACACCACGACCGGTCTGGTGGTGGTGCACGTGATCTACGGGATCGCCTTCACGACGATGTTCTTCCGCAACTTCTACGTCAGCATTCCGGCTGAACTCGTGAAAGCGGCGCGGATCGACGGCGCGGGTTTCTTCACGATTTTCACGAAGATTCTGATGCCGGTCTCGCTGCCCATTTTCATGGTGTGCCTGATCTGGCAATTCACGCAGATCTGGAATGACTTCCTGTTCGGGATCGTGTTCTCCGGCGTCGATTCGATGCCGATCACGGTGGCGCTGAACAACCTCGTGAACACTTCGACCGGCGTGAAGGAATACAACGTGGACATGGCCGGCGCGATCATCGCGGCGCTGCCCACCTTGCTGGTCTACATCGTGGCCGGACGCTATTTCGTGCGCGGCCTGACGGCGGGCGCAGTCAAAGGCTAACGCTAACGCCGGGCTAAACCATCCGAGGGCGGCGCGTCGAACGGACAGCGCCGTCACCCGATAAGACGTTTTCAAGCAGTACCAGAGACAAAGAGGATTCACAGCATGGCAAGCCTTTCCATCCGTGACGTGTACAAGACCTACCCGAACGGGGTGCCGGTTCTGAAGGGTGTCAACATCGACATCGAAGACGGCCAGTTCCTGATTCTGGTCGGCGGCTCGGGCTGCGGTAAGTCGACGCTGCTCAACATGATCGCCGGCCTCGAAACGGTCACCAAGGGCGAGATCCAGATCGACGGCAAGACGGTGAACAACCTGTCGCCGAAAGATCGCGATATCGCGATGGTGTTCCAGTCGTACGCGCTGTATCCGTCGATGACGGTGCGCGAGAACATCTCGTTCGGCCTGAACATCCGCAAGGTGCCGAAGCAGGAGCAGGCGCAGATCGTCGACCGTGTGTCGAACACGCTGCAGATCACGCACCTGCTGGACCGCAAGCCGGGCCAACTGTCCGGCGGCCAGCGTCAGCGCGTGGCGATGGGCCGTGCGCTCGCGCGCGATCCGGTGATGTTCCTGTTCGACGAACCGCTGTCGAACCTCGACGCCAAGCTGCGCATCGAGATGCGTTCGGAAATCAAGCTGCTGCATCAACGCCTCGGCACGACGATCGTCTACGTGACGCACGATCAGATCGAAGCGATGACGCTCGGCGACCGCATCGCGGTGATGAAAGACGGCATCGTGCAGCAGTTCGGCGCGCCGCAGGAAATCTACGACTCGCCGTCGAATCTGTTCGTGGCCGGTTTCATCGGCGCGCCGCCGATGAACTTCATTCAGGGCAAGCTGGTGGAGCAGGGCGCAGGTGTGGCGCTCGAACTGGATACGGGCGTGACGCGCACGGCGTTGAACCTGCCGTTCGATTCGGCCAAGGTGAAGTCCCATGTGGGCCGTGACGTGATTCTGGGTCTGCGTCCGGAACGCATCACCGACGCGCGCGGCGCGCACGGCGACAACTCGCAGTTGCAGTCGATCGAAGTGAAGGTCGACGTGATCGAGCCGACCGGTCCGGATACGCTGGTGTTCGCGCAAGTGAACGGCAAGCGTATCGTGAGCCGTGTGCACCCGGCGTCGAATCCGCAGCCGCTGACGAACACCACGCTGTTGTTCGATACGTCGAAGGCGGTGCTGTTCGATCCGTCGAACGAAGAGCGGATTGCCTGATCGAGGTTGAGAGTCTGACTGCTGCGAAGTCGGGTTCTGCAAATAAAAACCCCATGCGTTTATTTCAACGCATGGGGTTTTTGCTTTTGGTGCGCGGGGTGCTTGCCGCTGATTACCGCTTGCCGTTCAAGCGTCCGGTATGCGCAGATCGGGATTGTTGCGCGACAACTCGCTCACCCAGTCGATAAACGCACGCAGCCGCGAGCTCAGATTGCGGCGATGCGCGTACAGAATCGACAGCGGCGTGCTCGGGCTGGTGTGGTCAGTCAGGATTTCCTTCAGCGCGCCTTCCTTGATCAGATCGGCCACCATGAAGCGCGACGGCTGAATGATGCCGTGGCCGAGCGCGGCCGCGCCGATATAGACCGAGCCGTCGTTCACGGCGAGCACGCTCTTCAGCGTGACCTTGGCGATTTCGCCGGCCACTTCGTATTCGAACGGGAAGGTTCGACCGGTGCGTGCCGACACGTAATTGACCGCGCGATGCTCGCTCAATTCTTCGAGCGTGGTCGGCGTGCCGTGCTGCTCCAGATACGCCGGCGACGCGCACGTAACAATGCGCGCCTGGCCGATGCGCCGCGCCACCAGACTCGACTCCTCCGGCGTGCCCATGCGGATCACGCAATCCACGCCGTCCTGAATCAGATCGATATTGCGATCCGCAAGTCCGAGCCGCACGTCGATCTCGGGGTACTGGCGGTAGAAATCGTCGAGCGCGGGCAGCAGCAGCGCCCGCGCGAGCGTGCCTGACGTATCCACGCGAATCGTGCCGGCCGGATTTTCGCGCTTGTTCGACAGCGACGATTCGGCCTCGGCGACTTCGGCGAGGATGCTCACGCAGCGCTCGTAGAAGGCCGCGCCGTCTTCGGTGACGCTGACCTGGCGCGTCGAACGGTTCAACAGACGCACGCCGACGTGTTCCTCCAGCGCCTGAATCGTGCGGCTGACTTTGGCGCGGGGCAGGTCGAGCGATTCGGATACTTTGGTGAAGCTGTTCGCCTCCACCACCCGCGTAAATATCTCCATCGCTTCGAAACGGTCCATGTTTTTTGCCTTATGAGTAATGGGCGGAATTAGGTTTCGACGTGAAGTGTATAGGGTGGAAAACCTGTTGTCGCAGTGGGGGTTTAGCGGGCGGCGAGGGATGCGCGCGCGCGGCGGTCCGGCGGCCTCGTGCATGGGGCCGCCGGCGTGCGGTGGACGGCGGGTGTCCGATTAATCGCGGTCGGGCGCGCCGAGCGGAAAGTACGAGCGGTACGGCCGCGCTTCGTCGACCGCGCGCGCGAACGACGGACGCGCCAGCAGGCGCTTGCGGTACGCCAGCACGTGCGGATACGCGGGCCCGATGCGGTGCGTCCAGTCGGCGTAGAACAGGAACGGCGCGGCGCCGCAATCGGCAAGGCTGAAGTGGTCGCCGGCGGCCCATTCGCGCTCCGCCATCACGTCGTTCAACCAGCCGTACGCGGTGTCGAGCATGGCGCGCGCATCGGCGACGCCGAGCGGGTCGCGGTCCGCTTCCGGCCGCATGCTGTCGAACACGATTTTCTGCTGCGGCGTCGAGATGTAATTGTCGAAGAAGCGATCCATAGCGCGCACTTCCAGCGCGGCGAGCGGGGCGGCTGGCAGCAGCCGCACCGGCCCGGGATACACCAACCCGAGGTACTCGATGATGACGGTCGCCTCCATCACGGTCCGGCTGCCGTCGACCAGCAACGGAAAGCGCTTGATCGGCCAGAGCGCGGCGAATTCGGCCATGACTTGCGGGTCGTCGTGCGCCAGTTTGCGCAGTTCGAACGGCGTGCCGTTTTCGTAGAGCGCGGTCAGGACCTTCTGGCAGTAGGAAGAGAAGGGATGGGCATAAAGCTTCAGGGTCATCGTGGTCACCGTGGGCGGTTGCTGGGGGCGCTGTTGTGGCGCAACGACGGCCGTAGGGGCCGTTTACCCGACGACGAACGATAACAGCGGAAATCGACATGCGCGGATAGCGCGCCGAGGTCGTCATCGTGGCGCGCGACCGCTGCGTAAAAACCGCACACAGGGTTGCGCCGCCGCATTCCTACGACAAATCTTCACAATGTTTTTGAGAAATATAGCGTAACATTTGAAACAATTGTAAGGATGCGGGTGTGGCGAATAAATGGCCCAGTTCAGCGGGCTCGGGGCGTCACACCAAAAACAGCGAATAACTCGGCGCACGGAGCCTTTGCATGTCATCGATCACCACCACGTCGGTCAGCACTGCGACCGCCAGTGTGCAGAACCCGATACAGCCGGCGGCGCCATTCGCTATTAGCGGCTCGACCGGCAGCGCGGCGATGAACGTGTCGAGCCTCGTTTCAAGCCTTGTGGCGGCGTCGGCGCTGGCGAATGCGAACACCGCGGCATCGCAACCGGCCGTCAATCCTCTTCCCGATAGCGTGTCCGGCGACTCGACGAGCGCCTGATATTGCCAGGTGCCGACATCACGGCGCCGCATCGCTCTTCAGAACAACACCACCGAAATTACGATTTTCCAGAACGGAGACCACGATGGGATACCAGCAAGGTTTGAGTGGGGTGACGGCCGCGTCGCAGAATCTCGACGTGATCGGCAATAACGTCGCCAACTCGCATACGGTCGGCTTCAAGAGCGGTTCCGCGCAATTCGCCGACATGTACGCCAATTCGGTGGCGACCGCGGTGGGCAATCAGGTTGGCATCGGCACCCGGCTCGCCGAAGTGCAGCAGCAATTCTCGCAAGGCACGATCAACAGCACCAACCAGGCGCTCAACGTCGCGATCAACGGCAACGGGTTCTTCCAGTTGTCGAACAACGGGACGGCGGTGTACTCGCGCAACGGCGTGTTCCAGCTCGACAAGAACGGCTTCATCACCAACGCGCAAGGCCTGAAACTGATGGGCTTCGGTGCGAACGCCGCGGGTGTCGTCAACACCGCGCAAACCGTGCCGCTCAGCGTGCCGACCGCGAACATCGCGCCGCAGGCGACCACGAAGATCGTCGCCGGCCTGAACCTGAACGCGCAGGACAAGCTGATGCTCGGTACGCCGACCGTCACACCCGGCGCGAACACCGGCACGCTCACCACGCCAGGCGCGACCATCACGCACCCGGCTTCCGGCACGAACAACGACAACTACACCGTCAAGTTCACGAGCGCGACCGCCTACACGGTGACCGACAACACGCTCGGCACGTCGACCACCGGCACGTACACGGCCGGTACGGCGATTCCGCTCGGCAACGGTCAGACCATCACGTTCAACGGTCTGCCGGCCACGAACGACAGCTACACGATCGCCCCGACGCCGATCGCGTTCAACCAGAACAGCTCGACGACGTATAACTACTCGACCAGCACGACGGTCTACGACTCGCTGGGCGGCTCGCAGACGGTCAACATGTACTTCGCCAAGACGGCGGCCGGCGCGTGGAATGTCTACGCGGGGCCGTCGAGCGGCGCGGCGCAACTGATCGGCCACGCGAATTTCAACTCGTCGGGCACGCTGCTCGGCACGACGGACAAGAGCGGCGTCGCCACCACCACGCCGTTCGTGTTCAACTTCGGCGTGCCGACCACGGACGGTTCGTCGACGCCGCAGAACCTGACGCTGAACATCGGCGGCACGACGCAGTACGGCGGCAAGAACGGCGTGAACACGCTGCAACCCGACGGCTATGCCGCCGGCACGCTGACGAGCTTCACGATTGCCGCCGACGGCACGCTCACCGGCAATTACTCGAACCAGCAAACCGCCGCGCTCGGCCAGATCGTGCTCGCGAACTTCTCGAATCAGAACGGCCTGGTGAACCTCGGTAACAACGAGTTCCAGCAGACTTCGCAATCGGGAGTCGCGCAGATTTCGGCGCCGGGTTCGACGAACCACGGCGTGCTGCAGGGCGGCGCGGTGGAAAACTCGAACGTCGATCTGACCAGCGAACTGGTCAAGCTGATTACCGCGCAACGCAACTATCAGGCGAACGCGCAGACGATCAAGACGCAAAAGACCGTCGATCAGACATTAATGAACCTTTAAACCATCGCGACGTTGTTGCAAATGGCGTATTGATAAACTTTGCGCGACAGTCGCGCAAAGCGATAAGTGTTTATCGTCAAAGGGTTTTTCTTCGCGAGCCGGGGCATGGGCTCGCGAAGCCAGCAGGGATAAGCCGGGCGGGCAAAATTGCGCTAGTTAATTAGGATCGCAAATGGAATAAATGGGACTTGACAAATATCGACAAAACTTATTTAAGTCAATTTTCGATAAATGTCTCAAGTTTCGTTGGCCCAGGCCGTCATTGGTGATGCGGTAGACATCAATTGAATGATTCCGCCGTTGCCGATGTCGGTAAAAAATCCAATGCTTATTTGAGAGATCTTCCATGCTCGGAATCAATAGCAATATCAACTCGCTGGTTGCGCAACAGAACCTGAACGGCTCGCAAAGCGCCCTCTCGCAAGCCATTACGCGTCTGTCTTCGGGCAAGCGCATCAACAGCGCGGCCGACGACGCAGCAGGTCTGGCGATCTCGACGCGTATGACGACGCAGATCAACGGCCTGAACCAGGGCGTGTCGAACGCCAACGACGGCGTGTCGATGATTCAAACGGCATCGAGCGCACTGTCGTCGCTGACCTCCAGCCTGCAACGTATTCGCCAACTGGCTGTGCAGGCATCGACCGGCACGCTGTCGACGAGCGACCAGGCTGCGCTGCAGAAGGAAGTGTCGGCGCAGATCTCGGAAGTGAACCGTATCGCGTCGCAAACCACGTACAACGGCACGAACATTCTGGACGGCTCGGCAGGTAACGTGACGTTCCAGGTCGGCGCGAACGTTGGCCAGACCATCAGCCTGAACCTGAGCCAGTCGATGTCGGCAGCCAAGGTCGGCGGCGGCCTGGTGCAAACCGGTCAAACGGTCGGCACGGTGGCGGTCAGCACGGACGCAGCCGGTGTTTACACGTCGGCGGCGAGCCCGGCTATCACGGCGATCAACGTGTTGTCGGACGGCAAGGGCGGCTACAACTTCACCGACCAGAACAACCAGGCGATCGGCCAAACCGTCGCAGCCGCGATCCTCGGCTCGGGCGCTACGGCGGGTACGGGTACGCAAGGCACGGCGCTGGCACTCCAGGGCGCGGCAACGACGACCGCAGGCGCTGGTTCGGCGGCTCAGGCTTCGGCCGTGGCGCAGATCAACGCGATCAACACGCCGCCGACGGTGTCGAACCTGAACATCAGCACCGTGACGGGCGCGAACCAGGCCATGGTGTCGATCGACAACGCACTGGCTACGGTCAACAACCTGCAAGCATCGCTGGGCGCCGCGCAAAACCGTTTCACGGCAATCGCCACGTCGCAGCAAGCTGAGTCGACCGATCTGTCGTCGGCACAGTCGCAAATCACGGACGCCAACTTCGCACAAGAAACGGCGAACCTGAGCAAGGCGCAAGTGCTGCAACAAGCGGGCATCTCGGTGTTGGCGCAAGCTAACTCGAACCCGCAGCAAGTTCTGAAGCTCCTGCAGTAATACGAGCTGACGTAGTCACGGTGGGGCGCGCTGCGATCTGGCAGCGGCGCCCCGCCGGCTTCAAACACCCGGGACGCGCCAGACGTCGGGTGTCGCTGTTCCCTCCAAAAGTGGTGTTGCATCGCATCACGTCTTTTTTGAGCGCAAAGCGCTCAAATATCTCGTTTCTACAAATCAAAATTACATCTAGCTAGCTTATTTCCGACAAATCGTCACATTCGGTTCAAGAAATATGGTGTAACATTTGAAAAAAATGTAAGCGACGCCGATGTGACCGGATAGATGGCGCAACTGAACAGGCCCGGGGCGTCACACCAGAGATCACGAACCACTCGACGCACGGAGCCATGGCATGTCAACGATCAACAACACGTCCGTCAATCAGGCGACGTCCAACGCACGCAACCAGGTGCAGCAGGCGGCGCAATCCATCATCAGCGGCTCGACCGGCAATTCGTCCATGGACGTGGCGAGCCTCGTGTCGGCGCTGGTGAATGCGAAGACGGCGGGTCAGTCGGCGGCGTTGCAAGCCCGGCAAACCACCGACAACACCACGCTGTCCGCGTACGGCGCGTTGACGTCGGCGCTGAGCGCGCTGCAGGCGGCGATCAAGAATCTGTCGGACGGCACCACGCTGTCGACCTTCGCGGCCACGGCCAGCGGTAAAGGACTCGACCCGAAAGCGGGCGTCGGCGCCGTGCCCGGCAGCTACGCCGTCGAGGTCAAGCAGATCGCCACGTCGCAGAGCCTGGCGTCCGCCGCGTTCGGCGCGACCACGCCACTGGGCACCGGCACGTTGAGCATCGCGGTCGGCGGCAAGTCGATGGACATCGCGGTCGACAGCAAGAACAACACGCTCGGCGGCATCGCCGACGCGATCAACAAGGCGAGCAACAACCCGGGCGTCACCGCCACGATCGTGACCGGCACGGGCGGCGCGCACCTCGTGCTGCGCGCGGCCACCACCGGCGCAGCCAATACGATCGACGTCACCACCAGCAACGTGCAGAACGATGCGGGCCTGGCGGCGCTCGGCGTCAAATCGACGCCCGGCGCGGATGGCGCGGCGTCCACGTTTGTCTCGTCGGACAGCACCAAGGCCTGGCGTCAGAGCGAAGCCGCGCAGGACGCGCTGCTCACCATCGGCGGGATCGACGCGCGCAGCGCGACCAACGCCGTGACCGACGCGATCTCGGGCGTATCGCTGAATCTGTCGCGCGACGCGATCGGCACCACGCAGACGCTGACCATCGCACCGGACACCACCGCGCAGAACACCGCGATCACGAATTTCGCGAACCTGTACAACACGGTCGTCACGACGGTCAACAAACTGTCCTCGTACGACAAAACGTCGAAGACCGGCGGCGCGCTGCTGGGCGACTCGACGCTGCAGACCATCAAGAATTCGCTGGCGTCGATTATCGGCGGCGGGGTGGGTAAGGGCACTTCGACGGTGAGCCTCGCGCATCTCGGCATCACGCTGAAGGGCGATCCGGCGGACGGCACGCTGGTGATCGACAGCGCGAAGCTGAGCTCGGCGCTCAGCACCGCGCCGGCGCGCGTGGCGCAACTGTTCAACACGACCGACGGGCTCGGCGCGAAGCTGAACAGGAGCATCACGGAGTTCACCCGGACCGGCGGCATTATCGACGCGCGCAACAGCGCGTTGAACGCCGATCTGAAGAGTGTCACCGCGCAGCAGTCCAAGCTCGCCGACTACGCGACGCAACTGACCAAGCAGTATCAGAGCCAGTTCACCGCGCTGAACACGCTGATGGCGACGATGAATAACAACTCCGCCTATCTGACGGCGCTGTTCGGCGGCTCGAAGAGCGCGGGCGCGCTGGCCACCAATAAGTAAGCGTGAAGGGCGCTGTGTCGTCCGCGTTTGCGTTTGCGTTCGCATTCGCGGGCGGTACGGCGCTCGATGCAGCGTTCGATAGGGCGAATGCGCCCGACTAACGCCGTCGCCGTCAGTGCGGCAAACGTACGTTGAACCTGAACGTCAACAGCCGGGCGAGCAGGATAAAAGCCGTAGCGATCAACACGCTGTACACGGTATCGACGTTCGCATAGTCCAGCAGCACATACAGCCAGCAACCCACGAACGCGCAGGTCGCATAAGGCCGCGAGTCGCGCAGGATCAGCGGCACTTCGTTGCACAGCACGTCGCGGATCACACCGCCGAACACGCCTGTCAGCACACCCATCATCACCGCGGTGAACCACGGCATCTGCGCGTCGTGCGCGATCGACGTGCCCGCGATACTGAACAAGCCCAGGCCGATGGCATCCGCGACCAGCAGCACGCGCTCGGACAGCAGGCGCGAGGTCATCTTCAACAGCATGGGCGCGAACAGCGACATCACGAAGATCGCGATCAGATAACCCTGATGCTCGACCCAGTAGAACGGGCGGCGCTCCAGCAACACGTCGCGCAACGTGCCGCCGCCGAACGCCGTGGCGATCGCCACGAGAAAGGTGCCCACGGCGTCGAGCCGGCGGGTACGCGCTTCGATGAAGCCGGAAATCGCGTACGCGAAAATCGCCAGCGCTTCCATGAGGGTCAGCGCCAGCGTCAGCCTCGGATGGATCACCGTGGCGGCCTCAGGATTTGGCGTGCGCCGGTAAAGCGCCCGGCTGCAGCAGCACGACCACCGCGCCGGCGCCGCCGTCGTGCGGACGCGCCTGGCAGAACGCGATGACCTCGGACTTCTGCACGAGCCACGCACGCACTTTGCCCTTCAGCACCGGCTCCTTGCCGATCGACCCCAAACCCTTGCCGTGAATCACGCGCAAACAGCGCAACCCGCGCTTCACCGACTCGCGGATGAACTCGGCCAGCGCCTCGCGCGCTTCTTCACGCCGCATACCGTGCAGGTCGATTTGCGCCTGCACGATCCAGTCGCCGCGCCGCAGTTTGCGCACGACTTCCTGACTGACGCCGGGACGGCAATACGACAGCGTTTCATCGGTTTCGAGCAGCACCTCGGGATCGAACTCGTCGGAGATCGCTTCGTGCAGGACGGCTTCTTCGTCGAGCCTGGTTTGCACCGGCAGCGGCGGCGGGGGATTACGCGGCAGCGTGGCGCGTGGCGGTACTGCTAACGGCGCCACCGCGCCGATCTCGCGGCGGAACAGATCCGCGTCGGCCGTTACTTCGCGTTGTGCGACCGCGGCGGCGGCACGCTCGCGGTCGCGCCGTTGCGTTTCGCCCTTCAACGCGTCGCGCAGCGCGCCGAGGCCGGCAAGACCGGCCGCCGGTTCGAGCTTCGCCTGGGCGACGGGGACGGCGGGTTCCGGTGCCGGCCTGGCGGCGGTGCGGGCGCGCTTCGGTTCGTTGGGGTGAGGCTGGTTTTTCGGCATATCGGGAAGACAACGCAGACAAGGAGATCGATCGCGCGACGCTGACCACGAGCGGCATGACGCAGACGCAGACGCAGACGCAGACGCAGACGCAGACGCAAAAAAGGCCGCAGGCTTGTCAGCCGCGGCCTTTTATCAGGCAGGCGGCCGGGCCACGCCCAGTCGCCATTTTACCGTTGCGCCGTGCGTTGCCGCCCGGCGCCGTGCATCAACGTCCGGCTTCCTGGCTCATGGCATGCTCGCCGACCATCTCGTCGATGGTTTCCAGGTAGCGTTGCGCGTCGAGTGCGGCCATACAGCCGGTGCCCGCGCTGGTGATCGCCTGACGATAGACGTGGTCTTGCACGTCGCCGGCAGCGAACACGCCCGGGACGCTGGTGGCGGTCGCGAAACCGTTCAGGCCACCCTTGGTGATGATGTAGCCGTTCTTCATCTCCAGCTGGCCGGCGAAAATGTCCGTGTTCGGCTTGTGGCCGATCGCGACGAACAGCCCTTGCAGCGCGATGTCTTCCGTTGCGCCGGTTTGCGCGTGCTTGATGCGCAGGCCGGTGACGCCAGTCTGGTCGCCGGTCACTTCGTCGAGCGTGTGGTTCCACTTGATCTCGACCAGGCCTTCCTTTTCTTTCGCCAGCAGACGGTCGATCAGGATCGGCTCGGCGCGGAACTTGTCGCGGCGATGGATCACGGTCACCTTCTTCGCGATACCGGACAGGTAGAGCGCTTCTTCGACCGCGGTATTGCCGCCGCCGATCACGGCCACGTGCTGCTGCTTGTAGAAGAAGCCGTCGCAGGTGGCGCAAGCCGACACGCCCTTGCCCATGAACGCTTCTTCCGACGCCAGGCCGAGGTACTGCGCCGACGCGCCCGTCGCGATGATCAGCGAGTCGCAGGTGTATTCGCCCGAGTCGCCGATCAGGCGGATCGGCTTTTCGTCCAGCTTGGCCGTGTGGATGTGGTCGAACAGGATCTCGGTGTTGAAGCGCTCCGCGTGCTCCAGGAAGCGCGTCATCAGTTCCGGACCTTGCACGCCGTGCGCATCTGCGGGCCAGTTTTCGACGTCGGTCGTGGTCATCAACTGACCGCCCTGGGCGAGACCCGTGACCAGCACCGGCGCCAGGTTGGCGCGCGCCGCGTAGACCGCAGCCGTGTAGCCGGCAGGGCCGGAACCGAGAATCAGAACCTTGGCGTGTTTCGTGGAAGTAGCGGGCATGATCGAATCCTTTTACGGCGCCCGGCTCGCCCATGCGAGGCCGTGCGACTTGAGCTGAAACTACAGATGGGGTGTTAGTGCGGCATTATAAAGGGCGGGGCGCGAGGCTGCTCCATGAAGCTTTCCGATCGCGCCGATAGGGTTGTCGCGGGGTTGCCGCGCGGGCCGCGGCGCGTTGGTGTAGCCAATCGGCCAAGTTACCGTCATTTACAGCCTTGCGCGGGACACTGCGTTTACAATAGGCCGGATCGAAGTTTCCGGTCGCCGCGAGCGGGCCCGAAACCGCGCTGGGCGAGGCGCCAGCCGGGAATCGGCCGTACGTGGCCCCACACGCAACAGGATCAATGGCAAAAGCTCCCTATTCCGCGAGCGCGCAGGCATTGCCGCACCGCATGTCGCGCCTTTTCACCGAAATCCGCTGGATCCTGCAGGTGGCGCTCGGCGTGTTCCTGCTCATGGCGCTCGTCAGCTACAGCCGGCGCGATCCGAGCTGGACCCACGCTGCTCAGGTCGACCATATCGGCAACTGGGCGGGCCGTGTCGGCGCCTGGACGTCGGACATCCTGCTGCTGCTGTTCGGCCTGTCCGCCTACTGGTGGATCGTGCTGCTCGGCCGCCATATCTCCGCCAACTACAAGCGCATCACCCGCAACGAAGACGAGCAGGAAGACAAGCCGCGCGACGTCAGTTGGCTCGCCGATGCGTTCGCGTTCATGCTCGTGCTGCTCGCCTGCGACGGTATCGAGGCGCTGCGCATGTGGTCGCTGAAAGTGCAGTTGCCGCGTGCGCCCGGCGGCGTGATCGGCGAGGCGGTGGCGCGCGGAGTTTCGCATGCGCTCGGTTTCACCGGCGGCACGCTGGCCTTGCTGATCGCGCTCGCGATCGGCTTGTCGCTGTATTTCCGTTTCTCGTGGCTGTCGGTGTCGGAAAAGGTCGGCGAGTCGATCATTTCCGCCGTCACGTTCGCGAAGCTGCGCCGCGAGGCTGGCCGCGATCGCAAGCTGGGCGAAGCGGCGGCCGTGAAGCGCGAAGGCAAGGTCGAAAAAGGCCGTGTGCGGATCGAGGAACACGAGCCGGTCGTGATCGTGCCGCCGGTCGTCACGCCGGCCAAATCGGAGCGCGTCGAGAAAGAACGGCAAGTGCCGTTGTTCACCGATCTGCCGGGCGACTCCACCTTGCCGCCCATCTCGCTGCTCGACGCCGCGCCGGTCGCGCAGGAAACCATTTCCGCCGACACGCTCGAATTCACCTCGCGTCTGATCGAGAAGAAGCTCAAGGACTTCGGCGTCGAAGTGAGCGTGGTCGCTGCGTATCCCGGGCCGGTCGTCACGCGTTATGAAATCGAACCGGCCACGGGCGTGAAGGGCAGCCAGATCGTCGGTCTCGCGAAAGACCTGGCGCGCTCGCTGTCGCTGGTGTCGATCCGCGTGGTCGAAACCATTCCGGGCAAGAATTTCATGGCGCTGGAGTTGCCGAACCTGCGTCGCCAGACCGTGAGCCTGTCGGAGATTCTCGGCTCGGCGGTTTATGCGGACGCCGCGTCGCCGCTCACCATGGGGCTCGGCAAGGACATCGGCGGCAAGCCGGTGTGCGCCGATCTCGCGAAGATGCCGCACTTGCTGGTGGCGGGCACGACCGGGTCGGGCAAATCGGTGGGGATCAACGCGATGATCCTGTCGCTGCTCTACAAGGCGAGCGCCGACCAGGTCCGCATGATCCTGATCGATCCGAAGATGCTCGAAATGAGCGTCTACGAAGGCATTCCGCATCTGCTGTGTCCGGTCGTCACGGACATGCGCCAGGCGGGTCACGCGCTCAACTGGGCGGTCGCCGAAATGGAGCGCCGCTACAAGCTGATGAGCAAGCTGGGCGTGCGTAACCTCGCCGGCTACAACAACAAGATCGACGAAGCCGCCAAGCGCGAAGAAAAGCTGCCGAATCCGTTCAGCCTCACGCCGGACGATCCGGAACCGCTCTCGCGCCTGCCGAATATCGTGGTCGTGATCGACGAACTGGCTGACTTGATGATGGTGGTCGGCAAGAAAGTCGAAGAGCTGATCGCGCGGATCGCGCAGAAGGCGCGCGCGGCCGGCATCCATTTGATTCTTGCTACGCAACGGCCGTCGGTCGACGTGATCACCGGCCTGATCAAAGCCAACGTGCCGACGCGCATGGCCTTCCAGGTGTCGTCGAAGATCGACTCGCGCACCATTCTCGACCAGCAGGGCGCGGAATCGCTGCTCGGCATGGGCGACATGCTGTATCTGCCGCCGGGCAGCGGTATGCCGGTGCGGGTGCACGGCGCGTTCGTCTCGGACGAGGAAGTGCACCGCGTGGTCGACAAGCTCAAGGAGCAGGGCGAGCCGAACTATATCGAGGGCATTCTCGAAGGCGGCGTAACGGGCGAGGGCGACGAAGGCTCGGCGGGCGCCGGCGGAACCGGAGCGGGCGACGGCGAGTCGGACCCGTTGTACGACCAGGCGGTCGACGTCGTGCTGAAAAACCGCCGCGCGTCGATCTCGCTGGTGCAGCGGCATTTGCGCATCGGCTATAACCGCGCGGCGCGCCTGCTCGAGCAGATGGAAAACTCGGGCGTGGTGTCGTCCATGTCATCGAACGGCAATCGCGAGATTCTCGCGCCGGCGCGGGAAGCGGAATAAGCGTCGCGGCGCTGGTGGTGCGGCGCGCACTTCGCGCCGCACTAAGGCCCGTTTAAGGCTCGCCACCTAAGCTATGTCGCATAAGGCTGACGGCAAACCGCTCGGGCTTGAGCCAGGAGTGAGCCACGAGCCTCGAAGCTACGAGCTACGGTTACGAGCCACGAAAGGCGGCGCGCCGCACCCGGTGCAGACCCACCGCCGCGACCGCTCAACGAACTCAATCAAGGGAGAAAAACACTATGCAGCTATTCGCGCAGCAGCACGCTCGACAGAGTGCTCAATCCAGCCGCTTCGGCCAATTCGCGCGCACGTTGGTGCGTGGTGTCGGCAGCGTGGCGATCGGCGCGTCGATGCTGGTGGCGTCGCAGGCATTCGCGAGCGGCACCGAGCAACTGAAGGCGTTCGTCGCGCAAGTGCATTCGGCACGCGGCACCTTCGTGCAGCAGGAAGTGCGTGCGCCGAGCAAGGCGCAGGGCGCGAGCGGCGTGCTGTCTACCAGCGGCGCCGGCAAGACCGGTACGTCGAGCGGCACGTTCACGTTTGCGCGTCCCGGCAAGTTCATCTGGCAATACGAGAAGCCCTATGCGCAACTGCTGCAGGCGGACGGCGACAAGCTCTACGTGTACGACAAGGATCTGAATCAGGTGACGGTGCGCAGCCTCGGCGGCGCGCTGGGCGCGAGCCCGGCGGCGATCCTGTTCGGCAGCAACGATCTGGATAAGAACTTCACGCTGCGCGACGCGGGCGTGAAGGCCGGCATCGACTGGCTCGAACTGACGCCGAAAGCGAAAGACACGCAGTTTCAACGCGTGGGCATCGGCTTCAAGGACGGCAATCTCGAAGCGATGGAGTTGCACGACGTGTTCGGCAACGTGACGTTGCTGACGTTCTCGAACATTCAGAAGAACCCGCCGTTGCCGGCGGATGCGTTCAAGTTTACGGTGCCGAAGGGTGCGGATGTGATCAACGGGTAAGCGTTCGCGCCAGGCGTCAGGCCTGGCGCCTCGCCCGTTGTAGTGGGTTTCGATTTTGCCAAAAGCCTCTGTAAGTCATCGACTTACCGAGGCTTTTTTATGCCGGGTCTTGCCGGGCCCGGGAGCTGTTCATCGTTGATCGTTTAATCGACTCACA
Source organism: Paraburkholderia bryophila (assembly GCF_013409255.1). NCBI lineage: Bacteria > Pseudomonadati > Pseudomonadota > Betaproteobacteria > Burkholderiales > Burkholderiaceae > Paraburkholderia > Paraburkholderia bryophila. The sequence continues at coordinate 1,843,511 of NZ_JACCAS010000001.1, read as the reverse complement.
ATTTGAGTCGATTAAACGATCAATCGCCTCAGAGTCGACTATACTCAGAATCGACTCACGTTGTGAGTCGATTAAAGCCCGCAATCGACTCAAGGCTCATCCCGCCATGTCACCGACACAGTTCCTTATCTGGCAAGCCCCCACGTGGCCCGGCATGCACTATGACGTCATTCAGGTCGGTGCCGAACTGGCGCGCGCGCACCGGGCGCAAGGCGTGGTCGAAGGCAAGCTGGCCGGTCTGGGCTTCGAACAGCGCCTCGAGCTCGCCGCCGAAGCCTGGAGTCAGGATGCCGTCGCAACAGCCGCTATCGAAGGTGAACGCATCAACCTTACCGCGGTGCGTTCGTCCGTGGCACGGCGGCTCGGTGTCGGGAATCAGGACGGCGCCAACGCGCCTCGAAACGTCGAAGGCCTGCTCGACATCATGGACGACGCGGTGCTGCAAAGGGCGGCGCCACTCTCGCATGAGCGTCTGTGCGCCTGGCAGGCGGCGCTTTTCCCGACCGGCTACTCGGGCATGACGAAAATTCTTGTCGGGGCCTACCGCGAGCATGCCGAGCCGATGCAAGTGGTCAGTGGGGGCTTCGGACGCGAAAGGGTCCACTACGAGGCGCCGTCGTCGGCCCACGTCCCGGCCGAAATGCAGCAATTCCTGGACTGGTTCAACGCCACGACGGAGCACGACAGTCTGGTCAAAGCGGCACTCGCTCACCTGTGGTTCGAGACGATTCATCCCTTCGAGGACGGGAACGGTCGCGTCGGTCGAGTTCTCATCGATCTCGTGCTGGCGCGCGAAAACGGTGAGATCAGCCGGTTGATCCGTACCTCGCAGCGCCTGCTCGACAAGCGGCGCGACTACTACGAGCAGCTCGAACGCGCCCAGCATGGCGATCTGGACGTGACCGCATGGGTTCTATGGTTCGTGGAGCAGGTGCGGGTGTCTTGCGAAGAAGCGTCCGGCGTCATGGACGCCGCGCTCGCAACAGCCCTTTTCTGGATGAACCATCAGGACAAGGTACTGACCACTCGGCAGCGCAAAGTCGTCAAGCTGCTGCTCGATGCCGGTCCCCATGGTTTCGAAGGCGGCATGAACACGAGGAAATACGAGAGCGTCGGCGGCACGTCGCGGGCCACGGCGTCGCGCGAACTCATCGAGCTCGAGGACATGGGCATACTGGGCAGGGTCGGTGCGGGGCGCTCGACCCGCTATTACCTGACTATCCCGGGGTGGGGGCCGGCGGGCACGGTCAGCTCGACTACGCCTCCACCTCCAGAACCTGCGCCGGATGCGCGGCCTTCATATCGTCGATAAACGCCTCGACGATATCTGTGCGATGCTGCCGCCCCCGCGTCACCATATGAAACGCGACGCGGTAGCGCATCAGCTCCGGATTCAACGCCGCGAGCAGCCCCTGCTTGACGAACGGCGCCGCGAAATGCCCCGGCAAATAGCCGAGGTGATGCCCGGACAACACCAGCATCGCGACCGCTTCCATATTGTCCGCAACGGCGGTCACGTTCTGCGGCGTGGTCGAACTCTCGGCCTCGGGCAGCGGATAACTCCGCCACGCCCATTCATGCTGTGCGGCCTCGGCGGGCGGCACCGCGCCCGCCAGCGTGAACAGCGGATGCCCCTTCGCGCAATACGCGAGCTGGTCTTCGGCGAACACCTCGGTGTATTCGAGCGACGGCACGCGATGCCAGAAATAGCCGATGCCAACCTGAATCCGCCCATTGAGCAGCAACTCTTCCAGCTCGCCCGGCGAGCGCACCAGAATCGAAAACCGCACCGACTGATCGCGCGCCCGGAAGCGGCCGATCGCGTCGCTGATACGGGCGCTGGCCGACACTGGCGTGTGGCCGATCATGCCGATATCCAGCGTGCCGACCAGCTTGCGGCCAACGTTGCGCGCCTGCATGCCGAAGGTATCGACCGCGGATAACAGCGCGCGTGCCGCGTCGATGAACTGCTCGCCGCGCGCGGTCAGGCTGAAGCCGCCGCGGCCGCGTTCGCACAGCCGGTAGCCGAGACGCGTTTCCAGCGTGGCGAGCTGTGTGCTGATGGTCGACTGGCCGACGTTGAGGGTCGCCTGGGCGGGCGACACGCCGCCCGCGTCGACGATGGCGAGGAACACGCGGATCAGCCGCAGGTCGAGATCGGTGAGTTGAGAGAACATGCGTCAGGATACATCGCTGAAAATCGATGTGAAGTTTATTCTGTTCGTATTTTAACTTCAGGGAAACTGCTTAAGAATCCAGATTCGCCCGGCAAGGTGCGCTTCTTATGCTTTCTCCTCGGCCGGTTCGCACGTTTTTCGCTTGCAGTCCGTTTGCAGCGCCTTTTCATTGCCGAGCCACGATGAAACCTTCTTCCTTCATTTCTCCCGACGCCGGCGAACGGCCGCAGCCGCTCTCCGGTAACGCCATGCCCCGCTGCGGCGGCATCGCGACGATGATGCGCCTGCCGAACGTCGGCTCGGCCGAAGGGTTCGACGCCTGCTTCGTCGGCGTGCCGTTCGATCTCGGCACTTCGAACCGTACCGGCGCGCGTTTCGGGCCGCGCCAGATCCGCAGCGAGTCGGTGCTGCTGCGCCCGTACAACATGGCGACGCGCGCCGCGCCGTTCGATTCGCTGCGGGTGGCCGATCTCGGCGACGTCGCGATCAATCCGTACAACCTGCACGACTCGATCGCACGGATTGAAGCCGCGTACGACGAAATTCTCCAGCACGATTGCAAGCCGATCACGCTGGGCGGCGACCACACCATCGCGCTGCCGATCCTGCGCGCGATTCATCGCAAGCACGGCAAGGTCGGTTTGATTCACGTCGACGCGCACGCCGACGTCAACGATACGATGATGGGCGAGAAGATCGCGCACGGCACGCCGTTCCGCCGCGCGGTCGAAGAAGGCCTGCTGGATTGCGAACGGGTCGTGCAGATCGGTTTGCGCGGCACGGGTTACGCGGCGGAAGACTTCGACTGGTGCCGCGATCAGGGCTTCGAAGTCGTGCAGGCCGAGGCGTGCTGGAACCAGTCGCTGGCGCCGCTGATGGCGCGTGTGCGCGAACGCATGGGCGACGGCCCGGTGTACATCACGTTCGACATCGACGGGATCGATCCGGCTTTCGCGCCGGGTACGGGCACGCCGGAAATCGCTGGGCTGACCGTGCCGCAGGCGCTCGAAATCATTCGCGGCTCGCATGGGCTGAATATCGTCGGCTGCGATCTGGTGGAAGTCGCGCCGCCGTACGATCCGTTCGGCACCACCGCGCTGCTGGGCGCGAATCTGGCGTTCGAATTGCTGTGTGTGCTGCCGGGCGTCGAGTATCGGGCTTCCACGCGATAAGACGCGATAAGCCGCGCGTCGTACCGCGCACCGCGAAAGTAGAAAAGGCCTGCATTTGCAGGCCTTTTCGCATATTCAGACGACGCTACCGCGTGACATCAACCCTCACGCATACGCGGTCTTGCGCGCCGACACCAGCACGAAGTAACACACCGCGCCGATCGCCAGCGCGGGCAATGTTGCGCCGAGATTCGGCAGCCATTGATTAATCACCTGATACGACACGATACCGATCGCCCACGCGGCAAACGCGCTCAGATGCCAGCCGCCGGAGAAGCCGTAACGGCCTTGCAGATCGGCGAGCACCGCGGCTTCGATCCGGCGTTTGCGGACGATGAAGTGATCTACCAGCACCACGCCGAACAGCGGCGCGAACACCGAGCCGATCAGCAGCAGGAAGTTCTGATACTTTGCCATCGGCACCAGCAGCGCGACCAGCGTGCAGAGTGCGCCGAACGCGGCCGACAGCATCGGCACACTGCCGCGCGTCCAGAAGGTGCCGGTCGAGACCGCGGCGGAGTGAATGTCGGCGAACGCGTTGTCGACTTCGTCGATCAGGATCAGCAGCAGCGCGAGGCCGCCACCGGCCTGGGCCAGCGCGCCGGTCAGCAAGGCATCGCCGCCGCCGGCCGCGAGGCCGTAAATCGCGCCGAGCGCGTAGAACCACAGGTTCGCAATGCCGTAGCCGAGCAGCGTGCCGCGGAATGTCTCGCTGGGTTTGCGGCCGAAGCGCGTGTAATCGGCGATCAGCGGCAGCCACGACAGCGGCATCGCCACCACCAGATCGATTGCGCCGCCGAACGACATTTCGCCCGTGCCCGGACGACGCATCAGCGCGGCCAGATCGTGTTTGGCCAGCAGGTTATACGTGAGCCACGCCGCGCCCGCGAGCAGCAGCCAGATGCCCCACGTGCGCAGGAATTTACGCACGAACGAGAGCGGGCCGCTGATCGCCAGCAGCGTCGCCAGCAAGCCGAAGACCACGGTCCAGATCAGCGGCATCGAGAAGCCGAACGACTGTTTGGCGAGCGCGTCGGCGGAATCGCGCATTACGATCACTTCGAACGAGCCCCAGCCGACCAGTTGCACCGCGTTCAACACGGCCGGCACCGATGCGCCGCGCACGCCGAGCGTCGGCCGCAATGACGACATCGCCGCGAGGCCGGTGTCGGTGCCGATCACGCCGGCGAGCGCCAGCAGCACCACGCCGATCACGCTGCCGATCACGATGGCCAGCAACGCATGCGGCAGCGATAAGCCGGGCACCAGCAGCGCGCCTGCTTGCGCGACCAGCAGGCCGATGCCGAGCGAGAACCAGAGCGCGAATGCGTCGCCGGTGCGGAATGCGCGACGCGCGTCGGGCACCGGCAGGAGCGGTGCGTAGGTGGAACCGGCGTCGCCGGCGAGTGGATCTTGTGCCATCTGGTCTTGTCCCTGTTGGTGATGCTGATTCTGGTGTTGCCGATTCTGATGTTGCGGCTGTCGTCACTGTCATAATGCAGGACCTTGCCCGCACTTTCGCACGCTGAAGTGCCGGCCTGACTCATCCGGCCACCCGCCGCCTTCATACGGACCGCGTCCGGAAAAGCCGAGATTATCCCCAAAACGTCATGTTTGAAGAACCCCGCGCCAATGTTCCGCTCGCCGAACGCCTGCGGCCCCGCAATATCGACGAAGTGATCGGCCAGAAGCATCTGCTCGGCCCGAACAAGCCGCTGCGGGTCGCGTTCGAATCCGGCGAAGCCCATTCGATGATCCTCTGGGGCCCGCCCGGCGTCGGTAAAACTACGCTCGCGCGGCTCATGGCCGACGCATTTCATGCCGAGTTCATCGCGTTGTCGGCGGTGCTGTCGGGCGTGAAGGATATCCGCGAGGCCGTCGAGACCGCGCAGATTCATCGCGCGAACGGGCACCAGACGCTGGTGTTCGTCGACGAAGTGCATCGCTTCAACAAGAGCCAGCAGGACGCGTTTTTACCGCACGTCGAGTCGGGGCTGTTCGTGTTCGTCGGTGCGACGACGGAGAATCCGTCGTTCGAAGTGAACAGCGCATTGCTCTCGCGAGCCGCCGTCTACGTGCTGAAGAGTCTCACCGACGACGAGCAGCGCGAGTTGCTCGACCGTGCACAGCAGGAACTCGGCGGCCTCACGTTCACCGACGAAGCGCGCGACGCGTTGATCGGTTCCGCCGACGGCGACGGCCGCAAGCTGCTGAACAACCTCGAAATCGTCGCCCGCGCGGCCGCGCAGCAGAAAACCACCGAGATCGATGGCGCGTTGCTGGGCAGCGCGCTCGCCGAGAATCTGCGCCGCTTCGACAAGGGCGGCGACGCGTTCTACGACCAGATCAGCGCGCTGCATAAATCGGTGCGCGGCAGCAGCCCGGACGGCGCGCTGTACTGGTTCTGCCGCATGCTCGACGGCGGCGCGGACCCGCGTTACCTCGCACGCCGCATCGTGCGGATGGCGTGGGAGGACATCGGTCTCGCCGACCCGCGCGCGGCCCGCATCGCGCTCGACGCCGCCGAAACCTACGAGCGCCTCGGCACGCCCGAAGGCGAACTGGCGCTGGCTCAGGCGATCATTTATCTGGCGGTCGCGCCGAAGTCGAACGCCGGGTACAACGCGTACAACGAAGCGCGGCGGATCGTCGGCAAGGATCAGTCGCGCGGCGTGCCGGTGCATCTGCGCAATGCGCCGACCAAGCTGATGAAGGAGCTCGGTTACGGTCACGAATACCGCTACGCGCACGACGAGCCCGATGCGTATGCGGCCGGCGAGACCTATCTGCCGGACAATATGCGCGATCCGCATTGGTACGAGCCGACGCCGCGCGGTCTGGAAGGCAAGATCGGCGACAAGATGGCGCGTCTGGCCGAACTGGATGCGCAGTGGCGCAGCGAGAACAAGCCGAAGAAGGACTGAGCGGATTCGCCCGGTGCCGGCATTCCGCACGCGCGCATCATCTAACGCACCGGCCGCCCGCGCCGGTGCGTTAAAATCCCAGCTTCATATAACGAACACCCGCCCCATCCCATGCTCGACATTCAGCTGCTGCGCAAAGACCTCGACGGCGTCGCCAAGCGCCTCGCCGACCGCGGCTATACCCTCGACGCGGCGGCTTTCACCGCGCTCGAAGCGGAACGCCGCGATACCCAGACCCGTACCGAAGAGATGCAGGCGCGCCGTAACAGCCTGTCGAAGCAGATCGGCGCGATGAAAGGCAAGGGCGAAGACACCTCGGCGCTGATGGCCGACGTGGGCGGTATCGGCGACGAGATGAAGGCGTCGGCGGCCCGCCTCGAAGAGATTCAGAAGGGCCTGTCGGACCTGCTGCTCGGCGTGCCGAACCTCGCGCACGAAAGCGTGCCGCACGGCGCCGACGAAGCCGGCAATGTGGAAGTGCGCCGCTGGGGCACGCCGCGCCAGTTCGATTTCGAGGTGAAGGATCACGTCGACGTCGGCACGCCGCTCGGCCTCGACTTCGAGACCGGCGCGAAGCTGTCGGGCGCGCGTTTCACGATGCTACGCGGCCAGATTGCGCGGCTGCATCGCGCGCTGGCGCAGTTTATGATCGACACGCATACGGAGCAGCACGGTTATACGGAGGTTTACACGCCGTACATCGTGAATCCGGAAATTCTGTACGGCACCGGCCAGTTGCCGAAATTCGCCGACGACATGTTCCGTGTCGAGAAGGGCGGTGAAGAGAATACCGTCACGCAGTATCTGATTTCCACGTCGGAGATTTCGCTGACCAACACGGTGCGCGATAGCATCCTCGAAGCCGACGCGCTGCCGATCAAGCTGACCGCGCATTCGCCGTGCTTCCGCTCGGAAGCGGGCTCGTACGGCCGCGACACGCGTGGCCTGATCCGCCAGCATCAGTTCGACAAGGTCGAGATGGTGCAGATCGTCGCGCCGGATGCGTCGTATGAGGCGCTGGAACAGATGGTCGGTCATGCGGAAGCGATTCTGCAGAAGCTGGAGTTGCCGTATCGCGTGATCACGCTGTGTACGGGCGACATGGGCTTCTCGGCCGCGAAGACTTACGACCTCGAAGTGTGGGTGCCGGCGCAGAACACGTATCGCGAGATTTCGAGCTGCTCGAATACCGAGTCGTTCCAGGCTCGCCGGATGCAGGCGCGTTTCCGCAATGCGCAAGGCAAGCCGGAGCTGGTGCATACGCTGAACGGTTCGGGGCTGGCGGTGGGGCGTACGCTCGTCGCCGTGCTGGAGAACTTCCAGAATGCCGATGGCTCGGTGACGGTGCCGGCGGCGTTGCGTCCGTACCTCGGTGGAACAGAACGGTTGGAAGTGGCGGCGGCTTGATGGTTGTTGGTAAGGCAGCGGCGGGTTGATGTCGCTAGCCTTGTCGCTGCCGCGGATCGCTTGACCCGGTCTCTTTGAAGTTTTTTTGACGAGGGGCTTGGAAATCGTATTAAGCTGTTCTATAATCTTTCTCTCCCAAGCAACGACCCGCTTGGATCTGACGAACCAGCCTTACCGCTGATGAGTTGGAAGACCCGGAAAGGTGGCAGAGTGGTCGAATGCGCTGGACTCGAAATCCAGTGTACCTTTAGGGGTACCGTGAGTTCGAATCTCACCCTTTCCGCCAAGATTCTTCAGAAAACCCCGTAAAGTCTATGACTTGCGGGGTTTTTTGTTTGGCGGCTCAAAATCTCGCTTCGAGTCGAATTGCCTGAAGACTCTCCCCTTATTCACCAGCGCTAACCCAAAGCGAACGTATCGCCGCAATGCCTTGGGCCCCCGACTTGCGAGCTTCATCCAGGCTATCAACACTCATCCCGCCCAACGCATAAACCGGGACCGTGGTCAGCGCCACAAGCTCACGAAAACGCGGCCAGCCCAACGGTGTGGCGGTGGTATGAGTTGCCGTCGGCATGACGGGCGAGATGGTCAGTAAATCGGCGCCTATCCGGTTCGCATGCAGCACCTGACGCTCGTCGTGGCACGCAGCCGAAACCAGCAGTCCAGAAGGCGGCGGCCTGCTGGTACAGGCCATCAGCCGAGTACTGGTGAGGTGAACACCATCGGCGTGCAAGGCCAGCGCCACATCGGCCGACGCGTTCAACAGCAGGCGCGCATCGTAGCGCCGGCAGCACGCCAATGCCTGTTCGGCCAACTCGGCATACTGCGGCGCAGTCAGTGTCTTGGCGCGCAACTGCACCAGGCGGACGCCCGCATCGAGACTGCGTTCCAGGCACGCGATAAAGTCGCCAAAAGGTCTGCCAGCCAATGGCTCAGGCGTGACCAGAAACGTCTGCGGTAACTGCATTAGATGACTCATTAAAGCTCAGCGAAAAGCGTTAAACAATCGATGACGACGCACGTCGTCGTTAGGCCTCAGCCGGATCAACGGCGGCCTGAATCAAGTTCCGTTGCTTCATGCAAATGCTGTACGCAACCGGCGCGGCCAGCACTCCCATCGCGGTGATATAGAGCGCGGGGGCGGTTAGCAGATGCGTCACCTTGATCAGATAAGCGCCCACAACAGGCGCTGTTCCACCGAACACCGCGGTAGCGAGCGAATAGGTGGTCACCATACCAAAACTGCGCCAGTTGTCTTTGAACAGGTCGGGCAGCACGACAAAAATAACGCCGACCAGACAACCCGCCATGACGGCAAATGCCGCCTGCACCAGCAGCAGCGTCAGGAAATCACCGCGCTGCAGAAACGCAAACAGCGGATAACTGCTGCAGACCAGAGACACGATACCGATGAGGGCGAGCCTCGATGCCTCTATCCAGCGCGTGGCATAACCCGCTGCGACCATCGACAGCGAAAAAATCACCAGCGTAATCACGTTGGTCGAATGAGCGTCGAAGCTCGACACGCCGAGATAGGTGCGCAGATAACCCGGCAGCCAGACAAACGCCGTATAAAGATGCGCCTCCATGAACGCAACCAGAACAATGGCTTGTATCAACGGCAATATGGGCCGCGCATGCCATGCACGATGTTCTTGATTACCCGGCTTCGTCGAAATCGAAGACCTGAGCGAATAAATCCACAGCGAGAGCGGAATGCACAGCAGAAACGGCCAGCGCCATACCTCGGTGAGATACCCGCCGCGAGCCGCCGCCGGTAAGCGTTGCAGCATTGCGCTGCAATAGGGCAGAGCTAGAACGATCCCCGACGCCAGCAACATACCGACGAAGCCGCTCGCCACGACCACGGCGCAGTAGAGCCCGCGATTTTTATCCACCACGTTGAGCGACACAAAATAACCGCTCAACGGCAACTCACCGCCGGCCGCGAAACCTTGCAGTATTTTCAGGGCGATGAGCAGCCCCGTCGCGAGATAGCCCGCCGTCTGATAGGTCGGCAAAAAAGCGATCAGCGACGCCGGAATTGCCATGCCGATCATGCTTAATCTGAGGGCCGTCCCCGTGCCGAACCGATTACCCAGTACGCCGAAAAAGACGCTACCGAAAGGCCGTGCCAGGTAACTGCTCGCGAACACCGAGAAACTCAGCATGAGAGCCGTCTTGTCATTGGCGGCGGGAAAGAAAAGCCGGCCGATTTCAAGCGCCATGAAAGCCGTCAGCGAGAATTCGTACCACTCGAACAGATTGGCGGTGAGCGCAATTCTCAGCAGGGGGTTGAATCGGAAGCGTAGGGGGTATGCCATTTGACGAGGGACAGGACGTGGGGCAGATTGCCGTCGACTACCTTGTTGCGCAGGGCGTCCAGATGGGTTTCCACTGTCCGGTCCGACGTGCCGAGAAACTTGGCGATTTCCTTGTTGGCGAGCCGCTCAGTCTTCAAGAGGAAAACCCGGAACTGGGCATCGGTAGGTAGCGTGACGAAGTATTGAACGATCTCGAGACACGCCAGCACACGCTTGATCGCACTCGTGACGTCGTAGAAATTCAGGTAGAGCTGATAGAGGCTGTTGGGCGGCAGCGTGGGCGTAATGTCATTCCGATAGGTGACGATGCCCAGAATATTCTTTCGGGAACCCAGCACCGGGAATTTGACCATTTCCTCGAGTTGGGCTTCGCCGCTGTCGTCGAGAAATTGATGCCTGCCGAGTACGTGCGTTTTCTTTTCGCGTGCGCGAAAATCAAGCTTCTGAATTGCGGCTGCGTATTGCGCGCCCCATTCCGGTTGACAGAATTTCAGGTCATTGATCGTCAGACCCACAAGCTCCGCCGGATTCTCAACGCCGAATTGCCGGGAATTGTATCTATTATTAATAATGTATTTGCCGGTGTCCGCTTCCTTCAGGCTGGCGGAGACCGGAAAATTCTCTATGAAGCTGATAATTGCGCTATCGGATTTCATGATCGGTCTTACGCAAAAAACCATGGTGAATCATAGGTGCTCCGAATCTTGCTCAATCGGGCGGATGGATTGCAGATTACATGGTCTTGGTATCCGCAATCAACTAAAGATGCCTTATGGATTAAATCCGTATCGCTTTGATGATTTTCAGTGTTCCGTCGTGTCCGGTGTTCTCACACATTGTTCGAAACAGGGCGACCAACTCGACTCGGCAACGATGGGCACACGTACTGACGGCAAGCTGCCGTCCATGTCCGCCGCAACGAGCGTCAGGTAAAGACGGGTGGCAGTCTCATCGTTGCACTGCTCCAGCACGCTTTGTGCGGCGCGCAGGATCGGCATGCGCTTACGCAGGCGCTTCGCGCTCTGCGATACGTCGCGCGCGAACTCGACGGGCTCCTCGTGCGGCAGGCTTTCGACGAGTTCAACCTCCGTCGCATCGAACTCGTCGAGCAAGCTCGGCGATGGTTCGTTGCCGGGCGTCGATTGACTATCCGATGACGTTGTTTCCGGCGTCATGCGACCCGCCAGATCGAGCAGGCGCAGACCCAGTGCGAGGATGGCGTTTCGCTGCACGCGCGGGGTCATCTCGATACGCCGGCCAGGCTGGCCGTTCAATTGACTTTGCCGCAAGACGACCGATACCGAATCCGGATACTCCGGCGCGGATTCATCGCGATTCTCGATACACAGCCAGGTGGCGCCGATGCGGAATTTAAGATTCTTTTTCATGTGTTGCTCGTGTTGCGCAGATGAATGTGTGGGGCATATAAAGTCCGCGCGCGCTCCCTCGTTTGGCTGCAGTTCGTCCGTTTCGTACTGATCCGAAAGCAATGCGAGACGTCTTGATAATTGTCGCGTTAAAAGGACGCCGGCGTATCCGTAGAAACTACGTAACCGGCACGTATATGGCATAAGTTATTGAAAAAATGGCTTATTGTAGTATTTTGAATGTATCTTAATGCGAAATGCATTCTGATAATAAATGGCTCTATTTTTTAATGTGAAAAATAGACGGCGCCTGTGAAGGAGTATCACCTTATATCGGTAAATAAAATAAAAAATGCGCCATGGCTATATCTAAAATCTTGAAGGGCGGACGGAATCGTTATCGCGTGTTCAATGCGCTAGAATGTGAGTCGAGATATAAATTCATTGAATAGCGCTTAACGCTTAACGCATAACGGTTCGAGGCGACCCCTATCTGCCTGACGACGGCACCGACTACCGTTGCAAAGCGTCGACCGGCAAAACCCAACTCTCCGGAAGCAAAGGTATCGCGATGAGTACGACTGCAGCAGCTTCAGACAGCCCGGAAACGTTTGACATCGTTGTGATCGGCGGTGGCGCCGCGGGTATCGGCGTGACGGCGAGCTTGCTGCGCCGCCGTCCCGGATTGCGCATCGCGATCGTCGAGCCGGCGGAACGCCATTTCTATCAGCCGGCGTGGACGCTGGTCGGCGGCGGCGCGTTCAATATCGGCGACACCGTGCGGCCCATGTCGTCCGTCATGCCCGAGCGCGCGCATTGGATACGAGCGAGCGCCAACGCCATCGACCCCGAACAGCATCTCGTTCGGCTCGACAACGGGCGCGCGCTCGCTTACCAGCGGTTGATCGTGTGTCCCGGCTTGCGGCTCGCGTGGGAAAAAATCGAAGGGCTGGAGGAGACGCTGGGCAAAAACGGCGTGACGTCGAACTACCGGTTCGATCTCGCGCCGTACACCTGGCAACTGGTCCGTGAACTGAAGGGCGGCAAGGCGCTGTTCACGCAACCGGGCATGCCGATCAAATGCGCGGGTGCGCCGCAAAAAGCGCTGTATCTGTCGTGCGATTACTGGCGCAAACAGCACGTGCTCGACAAGGTCGAGGTCGAATTCAATCTGGCCGGCGACGTGCTGTTCGGCGTGGCGGCATTCGTGCCGTCGTTGATGAAATACGTGGAGCGCTATCAGGCGTCGCTGGCGTTCGGCTCGAATCTGATCAGCGTCGACGGCGCTCGCAAGATCGCAACGTTCGCCGTGAAGGACGCGGCCGGCGGCGTCGTTCGTGTCGAGAAGCCGTTCGACATGCTTCACGTGGTCCCGCCGCAGCTTCCGCCGCCCGTGGTCAGCAACAGCGTGCTCGCCGACAAAGCCGGCTGGTGCGAAGTCGATCACGCGACGCTGATGCATCCGCGCTATCCGGAGGTGTTCGCCCTCGGCGATGCGTGTTCCGCGCCCAACGCCAAAACGGCCGCGGCGGTTCGCAAACAGATCGTGGTCGTCGCCGAAAATCTGCTGGCGTCGATCGACGCTAAACCATTGCCTGCGCTCTACGACGGATACGGCGCGTGTCCGCTGACGGTCGAGAGAGGCAAGGTCGTGCTGGCGGAATTCGGCTACGGCGGCAAACTGCTGCCCACCTTCCCGCTCGACCCAACGGTGCCGCGCGCGCTCGCCTGGCATCTGAAGTCCGGCTTTCTGCCGTGGTTGTACTGGAACGGCTTGCTGAAGGGCCGCGAATGGCTCGCCGCGCCGGCAAAAGCTCCAGCGTGAGCGAAGCGCCGCGCGGCCGCGCGAACGCAGAAGGGTTTCGGCATGGGCGTGACGTATCAGAAGATGACGTCACGCCCCACAACCTCAATGAAAGCATTGTGAAATATTCGCGACTTGACTTCGTCAGAATCAACGAGCGTTTAATTTCCTGCCAACCCTTTCCAATCGCACGCCAAAACCACCCCCACTTCCCCCGTCGCCTGAGTGGTTGTAAAGTCATACCGCGTTTGCCCGCTGGAGTCCAAAAACCCAGCCCGCAACGGCAAAGTAATAAAGCCGCACAAGCCACAAAGACGTCCCGTAAGTTTTTTTGCAAACGCAGTTTTGTAAAACAGGCTTCAAAAGGGGATTCACATGTCAGTCGGCAATACGGTCGTTGACGCGACCAAAAGCAGCACGAAGTACAAGCTCATCAAGTGGTCGATTATCGGGTTGTGCATCGCCATCGGTGCGCCGCTCGCCATCCTGCTGGTCAAAGGCCTCGTCGGCCTGATTCTCGCCGCGGTCATCGGTCTCGCCGCGATCAACTTCGGTCCCGTGCTCGCCATGAAGTTCGCGAACCAGAAGGTCAAGATGTTCGTGAACGAAGCGAAATCCAATCCGATCGAAACGCTCTACAACGAACTGGCCGAAAAACAGGAAGGCGCCGAGCGCTTCAAGAAAAGCATCACCGATTTCCGCACCGAAGTAAAAAACTTCGAAGACAAAACCGCGCAATTCAAAAAGCAATATCCGGAAGACGCCGCGCGTTTCGAAAACCAGCTGGCGACCATGAAAAAGCTGCTCGCATTTCGCGAGGGCCGCTATAAACAGGTACAGGACGAACTCAAGCGTTTCGCCGACGCGATCGACCGCGCCAAGGCGCTGTGGGATATGTCGCAGTCCGCGCAACGCATGAACAAGATCGCCGGCATGCAGACCAGCGACACCTTCGCGCAAATCAAAACCGACGCCGCGCTCGATTCGGTCATGAACTCGGTCAATAAAGCGTTTTCCGAAATGGAAACGTCGCTGATGGAAAGCGCCGAAGTGCAGCAAGCAAAGGCCGCCACCGAAATGGGCACGCTTACGCCACCCGCCCCGCAAATCGGCTCGCCGACCGCACCGCACTAATCCCGGTGCACCCTCCGCGCACCCTCCGATAACTCGACTCGACCAAAAATGAAGAAAATTCTGGGTTCGGTTCTTTTCCTGATTTTGCTGGCGGCTGGTTGGTACATCCACGAAGGCGGCCTGAAAAACCTCAACTACGGGCAGGGCGGTAACAAAGATGCCGCCACGGTGAACGGCATCGACACCGGCAATAACGGCAACGGCGGCAGCAACGGCAATACCGGCAGCAACGGCAACGGCAACAGCAACAGCGGCACCACCACGGCCGCGACGCCGCCCGTCGCCAACAATCCAGACGGCTTCGTGCCCAACAAGGACACGCTGAAATCGATCCTGAGCAACGGCGTCGTGCGTGTCAGCGTCGAAAATCCGTCGCGGCCGTTCTACTCGGAAGACAACGGCAAGCCGCAAGGCTTCAACGTCGACTTCGCCAAGCTGCTGTTCGCGCAGAAAGAGTTCACCTCGGGCGATCATCCGACCATCACGGTCGACACGCATCACGGCGTGGACACCTACCCGGCAGTCCCCGACCAGCTCACGAAAACCGACCAGCAGGGCAACGCGGTCGTCGATGTCGCGATGGACGGTCTGACCTTCCCCGACAACACGCCGAGCGGCGTCGTGTATTCGATTCCGTACGTCGAGGACTTCGGCTATTCGCTGATCGTCGCGCAGGGTTCGCCGGTGCGCTCCGCGGCGGATCTGGCGGGCAAGACGGTCGGCGTGCTGCAAGGCGACCCCGACGTGAAGGCGTTCGTGCAGAAAGCCTTTCCGGATAGCAAGATCGTCGAGTTGTCGGACGCGAGCATCGAAGGACAGCGCTCGTGGATGGCGCACTTCCTCGACGGCCACCAGGTCGATGCGATCGTGTACGACTATCCGTTCGGCGTCGCGGAGATCAAGGGCACCGACCTGAAGTTCGCGGTCACCAAGCTCGACGGCTCGAACCTCTCGTACAAGGTCGGCGTGCGCAAGGAAGACGGCGCGCTGCTGATCTACCTGAACTCGGCCATCGCCAAGGTCAAGCAGTCGCCGGCGTATCTCGACCTGCTGCGCAAATATTTCATCAGCGACCAGGTGCTGACCACGGCGGCAAGCGGCGGCGAGAAGACCTACGTGGTGCGGTCGGGCGACACGCTGAACGCCATCGCGCTCAGCCAGTTGGGCAGCGGCGCCCGCTATGTGGACGTGCAGAAGCGCAACAACCTGCCGAACCCCAATCTGATCCTGATCGGCCAGCATCTGATCATCCCGCTGCACTAAAACGCATCGGCGGAGCGTCGTCTCGCCACCCGTCTCGCGCCGCCTGGCGCGAGACTAACAAGCCAAGCCATGAAATGGGCGCATGCGGATCATCCCGCTGCGCCCATTTCACATCACAGAATCAGCCCCCTAATTCCGCCACCCCTGCATCCATTCCGGTCCGCGTTGCGTAAATCCCCTCAAGGACGCGCAACCCCCGCCACATCCTATTCACCGACTGCGCGCCCCCCGATCAGGAGACGCGCCCATGACCCACCCCGCACCGACCACCCCACTACCGCGCGGCTCGCGGGTCGCGGTTATCGGCGGCGGCATCTCGGGCCTCGCCAGTGCTTATCTGCTGGCGCGCAACCATCAGGTCACGCTGTTCGAATCGGCCGGCTACATTGGCGGTCACACCAATACCGTCGACGTCACGCTCGAAGGCCACACGCATCCCGTCGACACCGGCTTCCTGGTGTTCAACGACCGCACCTACCCGAATCTGATCGCGCTGTTCGCCGAACTGGGCGTGCAGTCGCACCCGAGCGAAATGACCTTCTCGGTCTCGCTCGACGAAGGCCGCCTCGAATGGGCCGGCACCAATCTGAACACCGTGTTCGCACAACGCCGCAACCTGTTCTCACCGACGTTCATCGGCATGCTGCGCGACATCATGCGTTTTAACGGCAGCGCCCAGCAGAACCTCGAACTCGCGACGCAAACGCGCGCGTCGATGGGCGACCTGCTGACGGCCGGCGGCTACGGCGGCGCGTTCCAGCGCCACTATCTGCTGCCGATGGCCGCCGCGATCTGGTCGAGCGCGACCTCCGACATTCTCGCGTTCCCAGCCACCACGTTCCTGCGCTTCTGCCTGAACCACGCGTTGCTGCAGGTGAACCGGCGTCCGCAGTGGCGGACGGTGGTCGGCGGCGGGCGTGAATATGTGCGCCGCATCGTCGACACGCTCACCGACGTGCGCATCGACACCGCCGTGCGCGGCGTGCGGCGTGACGCGCACGGCGTCGACATTTTTACCGACGACAGCGCGCAGCGCTTCGACGCCGTGGTGCTCGCCACCCACGCGCCGACCACGCTGCGTCTGCTGGAAGACGCCGATCAGGACGAGCGCGGCGTGTTGAGCGCGGTGCGCTATCAGCCGAACGTTGCCGTGCTGCATACCGATACGAGTCTGCTGCCGCGCCGGCAACGCGTGTGGTCGGCATGGAATTACCTGGGCAGCCGCCGGGTCGACGGCACGCATCCGGTGTGCGTCAGTTATCTGGTGAACCAGTTGCAGCCGCTGCCGTTCAAGACACCGCTGGTCGTCACGCTGAATCCGGTGACGCAGCCCGCGCCGGGCACCGAATTGCGCCGCTTCGTCTACGACCATCCGCTGTTCGATCTGGCCGCGATCGATGCGCAGCACCGTCTGCCGCAGTTGCAAGGCAAGCGCCGCACGTGGTTCGCGGGCGCATGGACGGGCTACGGTTTTCACGAGGACGGCCTGAAATCGGCGCTGCGCGTGGCCGCCGATTTCGACGCTTCACCGGCATGGGCGAAGCTATGAGTCCCGACCGCGCCAGCGTCGATCCGGCCGCCTGGCTCCTGACGGGGCAGGTGATGCACGAGCGTCTGCGGCCACGGCCGCATCGCTTCACGTATCCGGTGTTCTACGTGCGCTGCGACCTGGACCGGCTGGCGTCGCTTTCTAGCGGCTGGTTCGGCATCGACCGTTGGCGGCCGCTTGGTCTGCATACGCGCGACCACGGTCCGCGCGACGGCAGCGATCTTGCCGTGTGGATGCGCGCGCAACTATCGGCGGCGGGCATCGACGAAGCGGACGGCAAGATCTGGTTGCAAGCGTTTCCGCGCGTGTTCGGCTACGCGTTTAATCCGGTGAGCTTCTGGTTCTGTCACGACCGCGACGGGAATCTGCGCGCGCTGCTGGCCGAAGTGCGCAACACCTTCGGCGCGCGTCACAGCTATCTGTTGAGCGCCGAAGGCAACGCGCCGATCACCGCGGAGACGCAACTCATGTGCAGAAAAGTGCTGCACGTGTCGCCGTTTTGCCGTGTGGAAGGTGGCTACACGTTTCGCGTCAGGGAGACGCGGCATTACGCGGCGGTCGCGATCGACTACCGCGACGCCGACGGTCTGCTAATCCGCACCGCGCTGGGTGGCCATCTGCAACCGCTGACACGCGCCAGCGCGTTCGGCGCGTTGCTGCGCCAGCCGCTGTTGACGCTCGGCGTCGTCGCCAGAATTCATTGGCAGGCCGTGCGCCTCGTGCTGAAGAAAGCGCCGTTCTACGGCAAACATCCCGCGCCGGGGCGCAATGCCGACGCATCCACCGACCACGCCGCAGCGGGCCAACCGTCCACCGCTGCGCGTTCCATTTCGTCCGATTGAGGAGATTCCGCCATGGCGCTTTCCAGAACCCTGAGCGGGCAACAATCCGCCCCCGCGTCAGCCCGTCTGTTTCTGTCCTTGCTCGAGCGGATTCAGGTCGGGCATCTGGAACTGATCACGCCCGACGGTCAGCCGCATGTGTTCGGCGATCCGCACGCGGCGCCGGGCGCGCGTCTGGAGTTGCGTGACTGGCGCGCGTGCGGCGCGATTCTGCGCAAGGGCGACATCGGTTTCGCCGACGCGTGGCGTTCGTTCTGGGTCGATACGCCGGATCTCGCCGCGCTGCTGCGGGTCGCGATCCGCAACGAACGCGCGCTGCAACGCACGGTGTACGGCGGCTGGCTCGCGCAACTCTGGTATGGGTTGCGCCACAAGCTGCGGCCGAATACGCGCTCGGGCAGCCGGCGCAATATTCACGCGCATTACGACATCGGCAACGCGTTTTACGCGCAGTGGCTCGATCCGACCTTCACGTATTCGAGCGCGGTGTTCGACGGCGATT
Organism: Paraburkholderia bryophila; assembly: GCF_013409255.1. Classification (NCBI taxonomy): domain Bacteria; kingdom Pseudomonadati; phylum Pseudomonadota; class Betaproteobacteria; order Burkholderiales; family Burkholderiaceae; genus Paraburkholderia; species Paraburkholderia bryophila. The sequence goes on along the minus strand of NZ_JACCAS010000001.1, from coordinate 1,825,046 downwards.
TCCATCAATCGCTCGAAGACGCGCAGCACGCGAAGTATCAACGCATCATCGATACACTCGGGTTGCGCGCGGGCATGCGGGTGCTGGAAATTGGCTGCGGCTGGGGCGGTTTCGCGATGCATGCGGCGCGCCAGGGCATTCAGGTGCATGGCGTGACGATCTCGCCGGCGCAGCTCGAATTCGGCCGGACGCGCGTGAGCGAGGCCGGTCTCGACGATCATGTGCAGCTCGAACTGCGTGACTACCGGACGCTGACCGGGCAATACGACGGCATCGTATCGATCGAAATGTTCGAGGCGGTCGGCGAGAAATTCTGGCCGACGTACTTCAGCATTCTGCGTGAGCGTCTGCTGCCCGGCGCGCGCGCGGTGGTGCAAACCATCACGATCGACGACTCGCATTTCGCCGCGTATCGCGCGACCAGCGACTTCATCCGCGAATTCATTTTTCCGGGCGGCATGCTGCCGAGCCCGCAGCGTTTCATCGACGCGGCACGGCGCGGCAAGCTGGTGGCGTCGACGTCGCTGGCATTCGGCCGCGATTATGCCGAGACCTTGCGCCGCTGGCGCAGTGAGTTCGAAGCGCAACTCGATACGATCCGGACGCAGGGCTTCGACGAGATTTTCGTGCGGACCTGGCGGCTGTATCTGGCGTATTGCGAAGCCGGTTTCGACGAAGGGCGCACCGACGTGATGCAGTTCGTGCTCGCCCGGGCGGACTGACATGCGCAAGCTCGCCGCTCTGCTGCTGCTGCTGCTGGTGCTGTGGGCCGGCGCCGCCTGCGCCGATTGGCGCGGCGACGTGCAGTCGGCGAAACTCGTCGGCGAAGGGGATTTCACCGTGTTCGGCTTCCGGCTGTATCGCGCGCAATTGTGGAGCGAACGCACGCCGGTCGATTACGACGAGCGCTTTGCGTTGCACATTGTCTATACGCGCGGAATCAAGCGTGAGCGGCTGGCGGAGACGGGTATCGGCGAGATCAAACGTCTGGCCGATGCGCCGATTCCCGCCGAGACGCTAGCGCGCTGGCGCGCGGACATGCTGCAGGCGTTCGTCGACGTCGCGCCCGGCGATCAGTTGAGCGCGGTCAATCTGCCGGATAAGGGCGTGCGCTTTTATGCGGGCGATCGCATGACGGGCGAGTTCGACGATCCTGCGTTTGCGCGTGCGTTCTTCGGCATCTGGCTCGATCCGTCGACGCGTGCGCCGACCTTGCGCAAGCATTTGCTGGGGCTCGGGGAGTGAGCCGTTCAGTCGCCCGCTTAGTCGCCGTGACCCGGTGTCCCATGTCTCGGGCAAGGCGCCTCGACGATCGACGTTGACGTTGACGCCGACGTTGAAGCCGCCTCGCACGGCACCGCCTCAGCCTTCGTCCAGCGACGCATTTGAATCACGTTGCCGGACCCGGATCGGCGCGCAACCGGCAACGGCGCCGGCGCCGACTGTGACGCCACATCAGTCGCCTGCGCCGCGCTTTCCCGCCGCACCGCGATCGTCGCCTGGCTGTTGATAAACGCCACACTATCGTCGAGCACCGGCGCAAACCCCCGCAACGGTCCGGCAATGGCCCCCACCAGCATCGCGTGGCCGACGCGCGGATAGTGCTTCACCTCGACCTCTTTATCCCCCGACAGCCGCAGCTTTGCCGCTAACCGGTCCGTGTTGCCCGGGTCGACGGTTGTGTCGCGCTCGCCGGCCGCGAGGAACATCGGCGGTTCGTCGCCCTGCACGAAGTTGATCGGCTGACTCGCGGCGCGCAACGCACGCGGGAAAATATCTTCGAGCGTGGCGTCGTGCAGCGGTAGGAAATCGTACGGACCTGCCAGGCCGATCACGCCGCTGAGGTCGCTTTTGCTCATCTGCTGCGCGGCGAGATAGCGGCCGTCGGTGGCGAGCAGCATCACGATGTGCGCGCCGGCCGAATGTCCCATCAGGAAGATGCGCGACGGGTCTCCGCCGAATTCGGCCGCGTGATCGCGGGCCCAGCGCACGGCGCTGGCGGCGTCGTCGACGAAACCGGGGAAGGCCGTTTCCGGCCATGTCCGGTAGTCGGGCAGCACGGCGACGAAACCGCGCGCGGCAAGCGCCGCGCCGACGAACAGATAGCTGCTGCGCGAGCCGCTTTGCCAACTGCCGCCATAGAAGAACACGACGATCGGACGGCCGTGCGCGCCGGGTTGCGGCGCGGAGGCGGTGGGCGTGTAGACGTCGAGTTTCTGACGCGGATTGGCGCCGTAGGCGATATCGTCGTCGGCGTGGAAACTCTTTGGCGAGACGGCGGCGTTGAGCACGCCGGTGGCGCTGCAACCGCCCAGGGCGGCGAGCGCCAGCGCGGCGGTCAGGGTGAGCAGGCGTCGAGGCATGACAGTCGATCCGTTCGAGATGATTCGTTCGAACAATGTACGTGCCTTTCCGCCAAGTGGATGCAGCGGCAGATCGCCTCAGACCCGCAACGCCTAAGCGACCCTCACCACCTCACCACAGCGAAATCCCCGCCACCTGCAGCAACAGCACCAGATTCAGCGCCAGCACCGCGATCGTGCCGACCACGGCGGCGATCGTCGTCGAGCGACGGTTCCGGTAGCGGCCCATCAAGTCGCCACGCGACGTGAACCACACCAGCGCGATCATCGGCACCGGCAGCGCGATACTGAGCACGACCTGGCTCAACACCAGCGCGCGCGTCGCGTCGACGCCCCACGCCACGACGGCGAATGCCGGCGCCATCGTGATCAAACGCCGCGCCCACACGGGAATGTGAAAGCCGACAAACCCCTGCATGATCATCTGCCCGGCCATCGTGCCGACGACCGAACTCGACACGCCCGACGCGATCAACGCCGCAAGAAACAATCCTGCCGCGGCGCCGCCAAGCAGCGGCGTGAGCGTGCGCCACGCGGTTTCGATGCTGGCGATATCCGCGTGACCCGCATGAAACGCGCTCGACGCCATGATCACCATCGCCATGTTGATGAGCCCCGCGACGCCGAGCGCCACCACCACTTCGATATTCGAGAACCGCAGCAGTTTGCCGCGCTCGTTTTCATTGCGCGGCGTCACGCGATTCTGCGTGAGTCCCGAATGCAGGAACAGCACGTGCGGCATCACGGTTGCGCCGATGATGCCGACCGAGATCGTCAACGCATTGCTATCGGGCATGGCCGGCGTGAACGTATGCTTGACGACCGACGCCCAGTGCACCGGCGCGATCAGCAATTCGGCGAGATACGACAGTCCGATCACACCGACGAGCGCGGCGATTGCCAGTTCGAGCGGACGAAAGCCGCGCTTTTCGAACTGCAGCAGCGCGTAGGTGACGGCGGCGGTGATCAGCATGCTTGGGATCATCGGCAGATGCGTGAGCAACGACACGCCGATCGCGCCGCCGACGAACTCGGCGAGATCGGTCGCCATGGCCGCGATTTCGCTGATGCCCCACATCGCGAGCACGTAGCGGCGCGGTAAAGCCGCGCGGCATAACTCGGCGAGATTGTTGCCGGTCACGAGCCCCAGTTTGGCGGACAACGACTGGAACAGCATCGCGACGATGTTCGCCACCGCCACCACCCACAGCAGCGTATAGCCGTAGCCGGCGCCCGCCTGAATGTTGGTCGCGAAGTTGCCCGGGTCCATGTAGGCGATCGAGGCCACCACCGCCGGTCCGGCGAACGGCAGCATCGCGCGCAGGCCGCGCCGCCGTCCTGCGAGCGTTTCGCGAACGTCGAAACACGCTTGCTCGGTGAGGGTGTGCGGCACGGCGGCCTGACCTGTCGCTTCGTTCATGACTGCTCCTGTCCGTCGTCAAGCGTTCAAGGCAATACGGAGAAGGCCGGCCAACGGGTGAGCGCGATCGTCATCGCGACGACCCGTTTCCGGTGCAGCAAACGGCTTGCGTCAGGCGCTCATGTTGAGCACGCCGTTCACGCCGTTCGGGAAGAAGCCGCCCTTGGTCGCGACCGAACTCGTCAGATAGACGATGTTGAGCACGTTGCTGTAGTTGCGGCTGAACGCGAGCCCGTTGCTGTCGAGCGGCACGATGTTGGAGGTGCCGGCGGTTGCGCCGGTGATTCCCTGATCGTCGTGGCCGTTGCCGTCGAGGCTGTCGCGCGCGGCGGAGATCGCATTGGCGGCCGAGACGAGGCTCGTCGTGTTGATCCCTTTCGAGTACAGCACCGTGCGGACCAGCCCCGCGTGATACGCCTCGGCCGCCAGAATGCCGGCGGCGGCTTCCAGGAAGGTCTTGTTGGTGATCAGCGGCGAAGCGCCTTTATACGCAGTCACACCCACGTCTTCGAAGATGAACGCGCCGAGCAGGAAGTTGTTGTCGTTCGCATACGGATTGAACGCGACGCCCGCGCCGACCAGACCCGCCGCGCGCGCCGCGTTCGAGAACGCGCCGTTCGGATCGGTGCCGCCGATATCGATCGACGGCATCGCCACTGCCGCCGAACCCAACGCGCTGCGCAGGAACGCGACGTGCTCGCGTTCGTCGTTGGCTATCTCGTTGGCGTACGCCTGCACCACCGGATCCTGGAACGGCACCTGCTGGCCGGGGATCACGGTGCCCAGCGTGCCGACGCCGGCCGTCATGCTGGCCGCCAACCCGGCGCCTGTCGTCGCGTACGTATAGAACTGCGATTCGAGGTACTCCAGGTTCAGCGCGAAGTTCAAAATCTCCGGATCGGTCGGCGCGCTCTGAGCCGACACGCTCGAACCCGAACCGCCGCCGCACGCGCTGATCAGCGTGCCGCCGACCAGGCCCAGACCCAGGCCGCCGGCGTTGCGGAAAAACTGTCTGCGTTGCAGACGCCGTTCGACCCGGCGGTCGAATGTATCGATAAGCTCTGCTGATTTGCTGCTGGACTCCGACATGGCCATGCTCCTCAATGGGTTCGCTGCCTATGCCGCGGACTGGCGATGCAACCACGCGCTCGACTGCTGCTCACGCGTTGCAAAACGCAAAAACGCGGACGCAAAGAGGCCTCTGTTCTTCTGAGAAGAACTAATCGATGCAGCAGAAGAAGCGAGTCCTCAACCGCCTTTACGGAACGAAACTGCGAGTAGATGCAAACCTCACAAAAGATTTCCTTGTGCGTTTGCAGCATCGCGCGCTGCGTACTGGCCGATGGATTTTTTGCGGTGCGTGGCACCCGGCGCGAAAGCGTCCGACTGGCAAGTTCGACCCGGTTCGTGGAGGCAGGCGCGCGATCCTCTGTACAATTGGCCGATCGATCGCCGGCGTCGGCCGGTTCGCCATGCCGTTTCAGGCGGCAGGGCGGCCACGCCGGTCATGCAGAGCGGGACGCGCGGGCGTGTGGTTGCGCGGCGTCCTTTGAACCATCGAACCCCATCGACTGAATTCATGGCCATTACCTACAAGACTCCCGACGACATCGCCAAGTTGCGCATTTCCGGCCGCCTCGCGGCCGACGTGCTGGCGATGATAGGCGAGCACGTCAAGGCCGGCGTCTCCACCGACGAGCTCGACGCGCTGTGCAACGACTACATTGTCAATACGCAAAAGTCGATTCCGGCGAATGTCGGCTATCTGGGTTTTCCGAAGACGGTGTGCACCTCGGTCAACCAGGTGGTGTGCCACGGCATCCCGAATCGCAGCGAAGTGCTGAAAGACGGCGACATCGTCAACATCGACGTCGCGATCATCAAAGACGGTTATTTCGGCGACACCAGCCGCATGTATTGCGTCGGTCAGCCGAGCACGGTAGGCCGCCAGTTGATCGACACGACCTATGAAGCGATGCTCGCCGGCATCCGCGAAGTGAAGCCGGGCGCCACGCTCGGCGACGTCGGCCATGCGATCCAGAAAGTGGCGCAGCGCGACGGCTTCTCGATCGTGCGCGACTACTGCGGGCATGGCATCGGCAAGGTGTATCACGAAGACCCGCAGGTGCTGCACTACGGCCAGCCGGGGCAGGGCGTACGCCTGAAGCCCGGCATGGTCTTCACGATCGAACCCATGATCAACGCGGGCCGCGCCGGCACCACGGTGTTGCGCGACGGCTGGACCGTGGTGACCAAAGACCGCTCGCTGTCCGCGCAGTGGGAGCACATGATCGCCGTCACCGACGACGGCTACGAGCTCCTCACCCCCTGGCCGGATGGCACCGGCAGTTACGAAGCGCCTTGAGCGCAACCTGAACGTGGGTTGAGCGCGGCATCGATCAACACGTGCGCTGCGCATGCCGGGCGCGTGAATTGCACGCTCGATATACGCACGTCTCGTATCAAACCTCGCGTGTGGGTCAAATCCGGTCAATAATGATTTGACTCGCGCGCCGGTTCGGTTAAAGCTACGCCTTAGGGTTTCAAGGGGTTTTCGTCTGCATGAGTCCGTCATTGACCGTTCGCCGTATCGCCGCTGATCAGGGCGCCGTTTTTCGCGAACTCCGTACCGCGTCGCTGCGGGAGGCGCCGTATGCCTTCGGCGCTACGTTAGAGGACGCGTTGTCGGCCGACGCCGCCAGTTTCGACGCCACCGCCACCGAGCGTGCGGTGTCGTTTACCGTCGCCACTTTTATTCTCTACACCGAGGGCCATCCCGCCGGGCTGATCGAAGCGCATTTCGACGACAGCGCCGCACGCCGCGCGTTCGTCTGCGAACTGTGGGTGGCGCCGGCCGTGCGTCATCTGCGTGGCGGCGAACTGCTGGTCGACACCGCCGGCAGTTGGCTCGCGAACGAAAGCGCCACGGAAATCTACGCGTGGGTCGCCGACGCCAACCGCAACGCCATGCGCTTTTACGAAGCGCTCGGCTTCGGTCCGACCGGCGAACACCGGCGCGTTCAACGCGCGCCGGAACAAGCCGAAAGTCTGCTGGTGCGGCACGTGCCGACCACGTCCCAGGTATTTCAGCAGTGATCTCGCGAGCGGCGCAGCAGCCTGCCGCTCGATTCCCCTCCGCGTCTGTGCAGCGTTCGTGGCGGTGTCTTCGGCACTGTCATCGGTTGCTCCCCGTTGTCACGGCAAAAAAACTGGCCGCGCGCGTGGACGCCTGTAAAATACGCAAAATTTTTTGCCGAACGCTATGTCGCCCAAGAAATCACCCTTTTTCGAACTCCGCAGCGGCTCTGTCGATACGCTCCTGTTCGTGGTCAAGACAACCGACCTCGAAGCGATGCGTGCCGAGCTGACCCGGCGCTTCGAGGCGACCCCCGAATTCTTTGCCAACGACGTCGTCGCGATCGACGTGCGCCGCCTCGCCGACACGGAACGGGTGCCGCTCGCCGACATCGCGCAGTTGCTCGCCAGCGTGCGGATGCGGCCGGTCGGCGTGGTCGCCAATCCGCATCAGACGTGGGCCGCCGAGTCGGCGCTGCCGTTGCTGGAAGCGCGCGACCGCCGTGGCAGCACCGCTAAATCCGCCGAGGAAGAGGCCGCGAACGCTGCAGTTGCTGCCTCGGGCACCGCTGCGCCGACCGCCGGCAACGGCAACGCTCAGGCCAGCCTGCTGCCGCTCGACGGCACGCCGGCCAGCGCCGCCGCGGTCGAACCCGCGCCTGCCGCCGAGCCGGTGCGTCTCGCCACGTCGTCGCAAACCATGGTGGTCGACAAGCCTTTGCGCTCCGGTCAGCGGATCTACGCGAAGGGCGATCTGGTCGTGCTCGGCCTCGTGAGCTACGGCGCGGAAGTGATCGCGGAAGGCAATATCCATATTTACGCGCCGCTGCGCGGCCGGGCCTTGGCCGGCGTGCAGGGCAATCACGACGCGCGCATTTTCTGCACGTGTCTCGAGCCGGAACTCATCTCGATCGCGGGCATCTATCGTACGACCGAGAACCCGCTGCCGGCCGACGTGCACGGCAAGCCGGTGCAGATCTGGCTCGAAGAAGAGAAATTGATGATCGAACCGCTGCGGCTCACGTAACCGGCGCGACGCGCGCGTTGCCCTGAGCGAATCAACGGCACGCGGCGCAGCACGGCACGGTAGGGCAAATAGGGCCGCACATAATTGACGAATTTGACGAACACAAGGTAAGGGTAATGGCAAAAATCATTGTGGTGACTTCGGGCAAGGGCGGCGTGGGCAAGACGACCACGAGCGCGAGTTTTGCATCGGCCCTCGCATTGCGGGGCAGCAAAACCGCCGTGATCGACTTCGACGTCGGCCTGCGCAACCTCGACCTCATCATGGGCTGTGAGCGCCGTGTGGTGTACGACCTGATCAACGTGATCCAGGGCGAAGCCAATCTGAATCAGGCGCTGATCAAAGACAAGAAGTGCGAGAACCTGTTCATCCTGCCGGCCTCGCAAACGCGTGACAAAGACGCGCTGACGCTGGAAGGCGTCGAGAAGATCATCAACGACCTGATCGCGATGGACTTCGAATACATCGTCTGCGATTCGCCGGCCGGTATCGAATCGGGTGCGCTCCTCGCCATGCACTTCGCCGACGAAGCGCTGATCGTGACGAACCCGGAAGTGTCGTCGGTACGCGACTCGGACCGCATTCTCGGCATTCTGTCGTCGAAGACCAAGCGCGCGATCGAAGGCAAGGATCCGATCAAGGAACACCTGCTGATCACCCGCTACAACCCGAAGCGCGTCAGCGAAGGCGAAATGCTGTCGCTGACCGATATCCAGGAAATTCTGCGTATCGATCTGATCGGCGTGATCCCCGAGTCGGAAGCGGTGCTGCACGCATCGAACCAGGGTCTGCCGGCCGTGCATCTCGACGGTACCGATGTGGCCGAAGCCTATAAAGACGTCGTGTCGCGTTTCCTCGGCGAGCAGAAGTCGCTTCGCTTTACCGATTACCAGAAGCCCGGGCTGCTGCAGCGCCTCTTCGGCACCAAGTAAGGGGAGCGCACGTCATGTCGATTCTTTCGTTTTTGCTGGGCGAGAAGAAGAAGTCCGCGTCGGTAGCGAAGGAACGCCTGCAGTTGATCATCGCGCACGAGCGCGCCGGCGGCCACGCGCCCGCCGATTACCTGCCTGCGTTGCAACGCGAACTGGTGGCCGTGATTTCGAAGTACGTGAAAATCTCCGATGACGATATTCGCGTGAGCCTCGAGCGCCAGGACGACCTCGAAGTGCTCGAGGTCAAGATCGAGATACCGCAAGCCGGAGCGCCCGCGGCGTAACCGGTCGGGTGGTTCTTCGCTTTAGTTGACGCGCCGCGTCCGTGTTGCATAAGCATCATGTGACGCGGCGCGCGAACGCCGGCTTTGCCGCGCGCGGTTTTACTTCACGCTTTTCATTCCTCGCTTCTTCTCATTCCTCGCCGTTCACCCCGCGCTTGCCTCGCTGCTTTTCCACTCCGCGAAATAATCCGTAGCACTTCCGTGTGCACCGTTACACGGCCGCCGTCAGCCAGTTCGACCCCTCGCGCATTAAACGGATAACGCCGTATTCGGTGTCCAACTACAGAGGGAAAAAATGAACAAGACCTTTCGTGTGCTGCTCGCCAACACCGTTCTGATCGCCGCCGGCGTTGCCGCTCTGGGATCGGCCTCGGCCGAAGAAGTCGTGGTGATCGCGCCGAACGCACCGCCGCCCGTGCGTTACGAAGTCGTGCCGAATGCGCGCGTCGGCTATGTGTGGGATCACGGTCACTGGCGTTGGGACCATGGCCGCTATGTGTGGGCCGCAGGTCACTGGCAAGCCGAGCGCGTCGGCTTTCATTGGGTGCCGGGCCACTGGGATGCATTCGGTCCGCATTATCACTGGGTAGCGGGCCACTGGGCTTAATCACTCCCCTTCAGCATGACTGGCGCGGCGCGGCTCAAGCCCATTGAGTTCATCGAGCCGCTCGCGCCGCCTCTCCCCGATTGAACACAAAGAGCACGCAGGCGCCGCACATGCGCGTCGCGCGGATGCGCGCGCCTGCGTTTCGCTTCCCTAGACTTTCAGGACTCGAGTGATGAAAAAGAATCTGCTTCTGATCGCCATGCTGGCGGTGGTGCTGGCGGGTTGTGTCGTCGTACCGGCGCGGCCTTTGGTGGTGCACGCGCCGGGCGTCGTGGTTTACTGACGCGGCGTGTCGGTGCTGTTTCCGGTGTTGTCTTTAGTGTCGTCCTGGGCGCTGTCCTGAGCGTGATGTTCAGCCGCGCGGTCGGCTTCGTCGACGACCACCGGCTCCGGCACCTCGACCTCGGGGACTTCCGGCACGGGCGCGGGCGCCGGTTGCGGCAGCGGCTTCATATAGCGCTCCGCCAGCGACTCATACAACGGCGGCGCGAACAGACGCGCGACGCGGCTCGCGATCAGCGCGGTCGCCATCAGCGAGATCACCAGCGCGTGACCGTCGATCATTTCCATGACGATCACGAACGACGTGATCGGCGACTGCGTGACGGCGGCCAGATAGCCGACCATCGCCAGCGCGATCAGCATGGGCAATTGCATCGAGCCGAACACCATGTGCAGCAGATTGCCGAAGCCTGCACCGATCGACAGCGAAGGCGCGAAGATGCCGCCCGGTATGCCCGGCAAATACGAGCCGACCATCGAGATCATTTTCAGAAACGGATAGAACACCGACAGATGCTCATGTCCGTCCAGCAGTCCACGCGCTTCCGCATAGCCGCTGCCGAAGGTCGTGCCGCCCGAGATCAGGCCGACCACCGCGATCGCGAAACCGCACAGCGCGGCGAAGGCGACCGGCCGCTCGCCGTGCAATTGACGCAGCGGCGCCGGAATCCAGCGCGCGGTGTTCAGCAGCAGCCAGCCGAACACGCCGCCCGCGATGCCGGTGACGATCGCGGTCAGCAGCACCGCGAGCGCCAGCAGATCGGGGAAATGCGCGCCGATCTGGATGGTGCCGAAATAGGTGTAGTTGCCGTTCAAGCCGAGCGCGATCACACCGGCGATGATGATCGCGGTAATCAGCACGCCGCTCGCGCGGGCTTCGAAGCTGCGCGTGAGTTCTTCGATCGCGAAGACGATCCCGGCGAGCGGCGTGTTGAACGCCGCCGACAGACCCGCGGCCGCGCCGGCCAGCACCAGTTGCCGCTCGATCAGCGCGTTCGAACGGGGATAGAGCCGCCGCAGATTGAACATCAGCGCGGCGCCCACCTGCACGGTAGGCCCTTCGCGGCCAATCGTGAAGCCGCCGAGAATCGCCAGAAACGACACGGCAATCTTGCCGAACAGAATCCGGAACGACAGCAGGCGCGCGCCGTACTCACCGGGTTTCGAATGCAGCGTGGCGATGACTTGCGGAATCCCGCTGCCTTCGGCGCCGCGGAAGAATTTGCGCGTGAGCCAGACCGCCAGGGCGGCGACCGCGGGCGTCACGATCAGCGGCGCCCACACGTGCTGTTGCTGCATCGTCCGAAATTCGCCGTAGCCCCAATCGATCAGGCGGGCATAGAGCACGGCGACCAGGCCGACGGCGATCGCGCCGAGCCAAAAAATGCCGTATTGCCGCCACAGGCGTCTCGCGCGACGCACGATTCCGGAAGAAAGAAGAGGGTAAGCCCGAGACATGAGGTGTGAGCCGTGTGCTGGCGCAAAAGGTGAATTATAAGGGTCGTTGCCGCATCAAAACTGCGCGAAAGTATTTTGAAAAGTACGCAAACGGTCTATCGTAAGGTTGACGATGTAATGCATTGTATTGATGACATGTTCGCGTGCTGTCGGCTTCGTTCAAGATTAATCCATTCGTCGGCTAAAATAGTTTGACGTTCGAACAACTAATAGGTCCTCAATGATGCTGAAGCGAGTCCTTATCGTTAAGGTCACTTCACTCGGCGATATCGTACAGGCGTTGCCCGTGGTCGCCGATATCAAGCGCGCGTTCCCCGGCGTTCAGGTGGACTGGGCATCGGACGAATCCTTCTCCGAGGTGGTGCACTGGAGCGAGAGCGTGGACCGCGTGCTGTCCGCGCCGTTGCGACGCTTCAAGAAAGCCCGCCGCTGGGCCGATTTCAAGGCGATCGCCACGTCGATCGCCGAGTTGCGGGCGTACCGCTACGACTATGTCGTCGACATTCACGGTGTTTACAAGAGCGCGATCATCGCCTTTCTGGCGCGTTCGGCACGGCGTATCGGCTATCAGAACCAGGATCTGGGCGAGCGCGGCGCCGCGTTCGCGTACACCGGGCGCTTCGGCCCGCGTCCGCAGTGCGATGCGTGGCACGGCATGCGCGTGAGCACGAGCGAGGCGCTGGGTTATGTCGTGGAAGGCCCGCCCATCTACAACCTGCGTTTGCCCGAGCCGGCCAAACATCCGTTCGGCGGCGAGACCGCGCCGGTCGCGGCGTTCTTTCACGCCACCTCGAAAGACGACAAAAAATGGCCGCTCAGCCATTGGGCCGCGGTGGGCCGCGAATTGGCGCAGCGTGGTTTCAAGGTGGTGTTGCCGTGGGGTTCGGAAGGCGAGCGCGCCGAGGCGGAGCAGATCGCCGCGCAGGTGCCGGGTTCGACCGTGCTGCCGAAAATGAGCGTGACTGAAATCGCGCAAATGATCGACGCCTGCGCGCTGGTGGTGGGCACCGATACCGGCTTCGTCCATCTGGCGCACGCGTTGCTCAAGCGCACCGTGATGATCTTCGTGGCGACTTCGCCATCGCATTGCGGTATCCATGCGCCGTTCCGCTCGATCTCGATCGGCGACGGCGGCGCCATGCCGTCCATCGGCGACGCGCTTGAAGCGATCGACTACGTCCACACCGAGTCGCACGACGTGGCCCTGCATCATCACGACTCGGCCGCCTGAGCGTTTTTTCTTGCGTCGCAGCGCAATCGTTTGCTGAAAAAGAAAAGAGGCGCGACGCACAGTCCGCCCGAGCAAACGGACGCTGCCACGTAACGCCTCCAAAAAACGCCCGCGTCGGGGAACAACGGGCGGAGAGGAATCATCGCGAAGAACACGTAAAGCGCGTTGAAGTCGGTTTGCGGCTGTGCGCGCGCATTACACGTCTGTTAAAACTGTCGCTATTCGTTGAGCACCTAATCGTCTACGGCTTGAGTCGTGACGCTTCGATTCGCCTGCCTGACCGTGTGCGACGGTGCGTAAATGGGTCGGTGCAATGTCCACGCTCCGGGTGCCGTGCCGCGTAACCGCAGCCAGCAAGGCATGCGCCGGACATCGATGGTCAACCCAGTATAGGCGGTGTTTTCCTCTGATGTGAATGTCACGCGGCGCCGCGTCGGATAACGCGAATCGCCCGACCCAAACCTGTAACACCCGCGTGATCTTCCTTTACAAATGGCAACGCCCGCGCGAGGCGCCATCGTGTCCAATCAAGTCATTCGGGGTTTCGGCTCGAATGAATCTGACTCGATGGAGAACAATATGAAACGCTTAATCCTGACCCTGATCGCAGGCACGCTGCTCGCAACGGCCCTCGGCGGCTGCATCGTCGCGCCGGCCCCCGGCTACTACTACGGCGGCGGTTACGGCTACTACCACCACGGCGGCTACTATCGCTAAGCGGTCATGCCAGCAGCATTTCGAACGCGATGACCGCCGTGATGGCGGCCGCGTTCGCGGCCAGCGCTTCGATCACGATGCCTTTCCAGGTGGCGGGGCGGAAGCGCAACGCCAGCAGTAGCGAGCACAGTAGCGCCAGCGCAATGATCATCACGACATCTGCGTTGTGGAGATGAATGTTCATCCGAGCCTCCCTGCTTGCCCTAGGGTTATTGAAGTCGAGTATAGGCAAGTCAAAAAGACGCGCAAGGCAGGGAATTTACTCAGAAGTCCCCCGCCTTGCGCCGCTTCGCGTCACATCAGTTGGGTGTCGCGCGTTTCGCGCATGCACAGCACGCCGATCAGGCTGACCGCCGCGGCGATCGACACATACGCGCCGACCCACGGCAGGCCGCCGTGCGCCGCCAGCACCGAGGCGATGTAAGGCGCCACCGACGCGCCGAGAATCCCGCCGAGGTTATACGACACGCCTGCACCGGTATAGCGCACGTTGGTCGGAAACAGCTCGGGCAGCAGCGCGCCCATCGGCGCGAAGGTCACGCCCATCAGGAACAGCTCGATCACGAGGAACAGCAGCACCAGCGGCGTCTGTCCGCTGCCGAGCAGCGGCGCCATCGTGAAGCCCGACAGGATCGCCGCGACGATGCCGACGATCAGCACCGGCTTGCGGCCATAGCGGTCCGCGGCCCAGGCCGACAGCGGCGTAGCGAGCGCCATGAAGACGACGGCGATGCACAGCATGCCGAGGAACGTGGGCCGCGGAATATGCAGCACCGAGACGCCGTACGACAGCGAAAACGTCGTCGCGTTGTAGAACAGCGTGTAGCAGACCACCATGGCGAGCGCGCCGAGCAGCGTCGGCAGCCCGTGTTGCGACAGCAGCGTCGCGATCGGCACCTTGACGCGTTCCTTGCGTTCGATCGCGGCCTTGAAGGCCGGCGTTTCGGCGATTTTCAAACGCACGTACAAACCGAGCGCAACCAGCACCGCGCTGACGAGGAACGGCACGCGCCAGCCCCAGCTACGGAACTGCTCGTCGCTCAACGACAAAGCCAGCGCGAAGAACAGGCCGTTGGACGCCAGAAAACCGACCGACGGCCCGAGTTGCGGGAACATGCCGAACCAGCCGCGTTTGCCGGGCGGCGCGTTTTCGGTGGCGAGCAGCGCGGCGCCGCCCCATTCGCCGCCAAGACCGATGCCCTGGCCGAAGCGCAGCACGCACAACAGGATCGGCGCGAGGCTGCCGATCGAGTCGTAGCCGGGCACGAAGCCGATCAGCGTGGTCGACGCACCCATCACCAGTAACGAAGCCACCAGCGTCGATTTACGGCCGATCCGGTCGCCGAAATGGCCGAACAGGAACGAGCCGATCGGCCGCGCGACGAACGCAATGCCGAACGTGACGAAGGCCGACAACGCCTGAGCGGTCGCCGAGCCGTGCGGGAAAAACACTGGTCCGATTACGAGCGCGGCGGCGGTCGCATAGACATAGAAATCGTAGAACTCGATCGCGGTGCCGATAAAGCTTGCGAAGATGATCCGCGTGCTGCTGTTTTGCCCGGCCGCATTGGGCTGGGCCGCGGAAATCGGCGAAGTGGACATGCAAGGTCTCCTTTTGTCGTGGATGCCGAACGGCGCCGTGAGTCTCGAAGCGGCGGCGCGTGCGTGGGCGGCATCTCTGTTTGGGTACGTGCGCTTGGGGCTTGCTTCGGCGTCGGTGTCTGCCGTGGGCTCGGGGGCGGCCACGTGCGGCAGGGGCGACGAAGCAACAGCTTACAACGGCGGCTGGCCGTGTTCGTGCGGGAATGCGGCGATACCAGGGGAATAACCAGGGACTTGCGCTGGCGCTCTGCGCAGCAACGCGCAGTCAGTCGATGGTTTGCGCTTGCGGCGAGGCCAGTTCGCGCAACTGGAATTTGCCGTCGTCGTTGAAGAGCCAGTCTTCGAACATCTCTAGCTGGCCGCGTCCGTCGAGCAATTTGCCGGGCGGTTGCGGTAGCGGCGAAGCGCGTCGCAAGGTGGCGAGCGCGGTGCTTTCGGCTTCGTCGTCGCCATTGGTGCGATACACCGACGACTGCAGCACGCGGCCGTTGCGATCCACCGTGAACGACACCACCACCAGCGAACGCAGCATGGCTTGCGGCGTGCCGCGCAACACATAGGACGGATTGCGTTCGATGATGCGTCGCGCGACGGCGTCGCGATACTGATCGAGTGTCGCGCTGTTGATGGCGGCAGGCGGTATCGTGAGGGCCGGGCGGCTTGGCGGTGTGAACGTGCAGGCGGTGATGGTGAGCGCCATCAGCGTGACGAGGGCCGTGGCCCATGCCGACGCCACACCGCGCGCGACTCGCGACAAGACGCCGACGCGTGAGACGAAGCGTGCGCTGAAGTGTCCGCTGACGCGCCCGATAAAACTTCCGGTGAAGCGGCGAACGTGACGTGTGCGGATGAGCATAGTCGCGGCAGCAATGAGGCAGGGTGTAGTTGGATGGTAGTCAAAAACCGCCATGATTCAATGAGCGTTGTCCCTGCGTGCCGTCGAAACGCCGGTGCCGCGAACTGACCTATCATGGGTGCCGCCCTTCACCCATTCACCCATTCACCCATTCACCCATTCCGACACGGAAACCGGCAATCATGGTCACCTGCTATCTGCGCTACATCATCGACCCGTACAAGCTGAAAGAATTCGAGCATTACGGCAAGCTGTGGATTCCGCTGGTCGAGAAATTCGGCGGCCAGCATCACGGCTATTTTTTGCCGTCCGAAGGCGCGAGCAACGTCGCGCTCGCGATGTTTACATTCGAATCACTGGCGGCTTACGAGGCTTACCGTATTCAGTCGATGGACGATGCCGACTGCCAGGCCGCATTCGCGTATGCGCAGGAAACGCGTTGCATCGTGAGTTATGAGCGCAGCTTTTTCCGTCCGGTTTTCGCCTGAGTTCGGGCCATTTGGCTTGCTGGCGCTGGCCACTCCGCACGGTGTAATAGCTTGAAATATGAGCAGATTTGTTTGTGGCGAAAACGCGCCTACACTCTGCTGGCCTCTCTTGAGAGGCATCGGTGGAAGTCTTTCATTTAGCCCGCTTCGTGCGGGCTATTTTTTTGGTGCGGCGCATTCATGGACCGCATTCAGGACGAAAAAAAAGCGAACCCGGTTGATGGATTCGCTTTCTATCGCGTTAGCGACGAGCACGCGGCAAGCGCGCTCATCACATGCCGCAGTGCCGCTTACTGCAACGCTGCCCGCGCCGCCTTCACAGCCGCGAGCACCTGTTCCGGCGCCGTGCCGCCCGGATGATTGCGGCTCGCCACCGAGCCTTCCAGCGTCAGATACGAGAACACGTCGTCGCCGATCAGATGCGCGACGTTCGGCAGTTCCGCGCGCATTTCCTCGAGCGATAGATCCGCCAGATCGCAGCCGCGATCCGCGCAGACACGCACCGCCAGCGCGACCGCTTCGTGCGCGTCGCGGAACGGCAGGCCGCGTTTGACCAGATAGTCGGCCAGATCGGTGGCAGTGGAGAAGCCTTGCAACGCAGCCGCGCGCATGGCTTGCGGCTTCACCGAAATACCCGCGACCATTTCAGCGAAGATGCGCAGCGTGTCGGCGACCGTGTCGACGGTGTCGAACAGCGGTTCCTTGTCTTCCTGATTGTCTTTGTTGTACGCGAGCGGCTGGCCTTTCATCAGCGTCAGCAGTGCGATCAGGTGGCCGTTCACTCGGCCGGTCTTGCCGCGCGCGAGTTCGGGTACGTCCGGGTTCTTCTTCTGCGGCATGATCGACGAACCGGTGCAGAAGCGGTCGGCCAGATCGATAAAGCCGACGCGCGGGCTCATCCACAGCACCAACTCTTCGGAGAAGCGCGACACGTGCGTCATGACGAGGGCCGACGCGGCCGTGAATTCGATCGCGAAGTCGCGGTCGGAAACGGCGTCGAGCGAGTTCGCGCAGATGCCGTCGAAGCCCAGCGTTTTCGCCACCGCGTGACGGTCGATCGGATAGCTGGTGCCGGCCAACGCGGCGGCGCCCAGCGGCAGGCGATTCACGCGCTTGCGGCAATCGATCATGCGTTCGGCGTCGCGCGAGAACATTTCGACGTAGGCGAGCAGGTGATGCCCGAACGTGACCGGCTGCGCGACCTGCAGGTGCGTGAAGCCCGGCATGATGGTCGACGCGTTTTTCTCCGCCATGTCGACGAGCGCCACGCGCAGTTCCGTCAGCAAGCCGCCGATCCGGTCGATCTCGCCGCGCAGCCACAGACGGATGTCGGTCGCGACCTGGTCGTTACGCGAGCGGCCGGTGTGCAGGCGCTTGCCGGCGTCGCCGATCAGCGCGGTCAGACGCGCTTCGATATTCAGGTGGACGTCTTCCAGGTCGAGTTGCCACTCGAATTCGCCGCGCTCGATTTCACCCTTGATCTGCGCCATGCCGCGTTGAATCGCGGCGAGGTCGTCGTCGGCGATGATCTTCTGCGCGGCCAGCATCGAGGCGTGCGCGAGCGATCCCTCGATATCGACGAGCGCCAGACGCTTGTCGAAGAAGACCGACGACGTATAGCGTTTGACGAGTTCCGACATCGGCTCCGAGAAGCGAGCCGACCAGGCTTCGCCTTTTTTGTGCAGTTGGGACGTCATGGTGTTGGGCAGTTAAGCGGCGGTTAGGCAGCAGTTGAACGAGCGGTGAAGAGGCTGGCGGCGCAATGGCACGGTGCGTGCGAGATGCCGCCGAAGCGCGGAAAGACAGGGATTTTAACACCGGCCGGGCGGGCGGAAGACAGGGCGGTGGGCCGCGAACGCGCGGCCATCCCGGCGAACGAGTCGGGACACGCACGCTGAGCGGCGTGTCGAGCGCCTGCGCGGCTACTCGCGCACCAGCACCACCAGCTTCAGATCCTCACGATGCGCGGGTTTGAACGTGATCTGGTCATAGACGATGCGGCCGTCGCGCGGATGGTTGAATTCGCGCCGCCCGCCCTCGCGGCCGCCGACGTCCTGCGACGCCCAGAAGCGCGTGAACGCGTCGCTGGCGGCGCTGAGCGAGTCGATCAGCGCGCGCGTGGGCGCGTCGTTCAGATGCCGGATCGAGTCGGCGCGAAACTCGGCGGCGAGCCGCCGCGCGCGCGTTTCCCAATCGACGATCAGCTCGCTCGCGGCGGGTTCGGTGAAGGTGTAGCGCAGCAGATTGCGATCGTGCGCGCCATCCAGCCAGCCGACGAACAGGTCGGCGGCGCGCTCGTTCCACGCCAGCGCGGTCCACTGACGGTCGAGCACATACGCCGGCGCGTTGACCAGCCGCACGGTTTCGAGCAGCGTGGCGGGCGCCTCGGCGGCGGCCGGGTCGGGCTCGGCCGGATCGCGCTGGGCGGCCAGCTCGAACAGATAGGCCCGCTCGGCGCGCGACAGCTGCAACGCGACCGCGATCCGCGCGAGCGCCTCGGCGGAAGCCGACACCGGCCGCCCTTGCTCGATCCACGTGTACCAGGTCGGGCTCACGCCGCACAGTTGCGCGACTTCCTCGCGCCGCAAGCCGGGCGTGCGGCGGCGCGGACCGGGCGGCAGGCCGACCGCTTGCGGCGACAGGCGCTCGCGGTGAGCGCGGATGAAGTCGCCGAGCGCACGGGCGGGGGTGGCTTCGAGCGGCGGCGGGTGGTCGGCGGTGGGCGGCGTGGTCATTCTGAGCGGGCGGCGCGTAGAGAGGCGTAGAGGGGATTGTTCGGGTGATCTTTTTGGGGGTGCTTTTGATACCAGAATAATTGCTTAACTTGTACTGGTACACGGCGGGCCCTATTGTAGCGGCAGGAACGCAGCAACGCCTTCCCGTATCAGCTGGGTTTCACCCAATAACCGATAACCGGAGCCTCCCCATGAAGCATCACGATCAGGTCGCCGACGCCTTCGGCTCGACCGCCGCCGCGTATTTGACGAGTCAGACCCATGCCACCGGTGCCGATCTGCAGACGCTGGCGACGTCGATCGCCGCGACGCCGGACGCGACGGTGCTCGACATGGGATGCGGCGCGGGCCACGCGAGCTTCGCGGTCGCGAAGCATGCGAAAGAGGTGGTCGCGTACGATATCGCGCCGCAAATGCTCGCGACGGTCGAAGGCGCGGCGAAAGAGCGCGGCCTCGCGAACATTCGCACGCAGCAGGGCGCGGCGGAAAAGCTGCCGTTCGCCGACCACAGCTTCGACTGGGTGATCAGCCGGATGAGCGCGCACCACTGGCACGACGTGCCGCTCGCGCTCACGGAAGTGCGGCGTGTGTTGAAGCCGGGCGGCAAGGTGTTGTTTATCGATATCGCCGGCACCGATCATCCGTTGCTCGATACGCACTTGCAGGCGGTCGAGGTGTTGCGCGACGGTTCGCATATCCGCGATTACCGCGCCGACGAGTGGGTCGCGTTTTTCGAAGCGGCGGGATTCCAGGCGTCGATTCGCGAGCGCTGGCGCATCGATATCGAATTCAGTTCGTGGGTGGCGCGCATGCGCACGCCCGAACCGCGAGTCGTGGCGATCCGTTCGCTGTGGACGTATTCACCGGACGAGGTGCGCGCCTATTTCGGCGTGCAGGAAGATGGCTCGTTCAAGCTCGATGCGCTGATGGTCGAAGCGCACTGAAGAACGCGCGAAGGAACGCGCGAAGCAAAAATCCCCAGCTGAAAATGACAACGCCGGGCACGGAAAAAACTCCGTGCCCGGCGTTGTCGTTCAAGCGGCCGACCACGCCGCTTTCGTACTCTCAAGCCGTGTGCTTAACCCGTATTGCGCAGCCCCGCCGCAATCCCGTTGATGCTCAGGTGAATCCCGCGGCGCACGCGCGCGTTGGTGTCGCCCGCGCGGTGACGCTTGAGCAACTCCACCTGCAAGTGGTTCAGCGGATCGAGATACGGGAAGCGGTTCTTGATCGAACGCGCGAGCAGCGGATTTTCGGCGAGCCGCTCGCTCTTGCCGGTGATTTCCGACAACACCTTCGACGTGCGTTCCCACTCCGCGACGATCCGCTCGAACACGTGCTTGCGCAGCTTTTTGTCCGACACCAGCGCCGCATAACGCGAAGCGACCGCGAGGTCGGTCTTCGCCAGCACCATGTCCATGTTCGACAGCAGGTTCGAGAAGAACGGCCAGCTCTTGTGCATTTTCTTCAGCAACGTGAGACGGCGCGCGCGTTCGGCGTCGCTCGGCGCGCTATCCAGATGCGCGGCCACCGCGCTGCCGAAACCGTACCAGCCGGTCAGCAGCAAACGGCATTGGCCCCACGAAAAGCCCCACGGAATCGCGCGCAGATCTTCGATCTTGCGTTGCTTCGGATCTTGCAGTTTGCGCGAAGCCGGCCGGCTGCCGATGTTCAGTTCGGCGATCTCGGCGATCGGCGTCGACTCGAAGAAGTACTCCTTGAAGCCCGGCGTTTCATAGACCAGCGCGCGATACGACGCCATGGCCGCGTCCGACAACTGCTGCATCGTCTCTTCGAACTCGGGCAACTGCGCGGGCGTATTGCCGTGCGGCAGCAACGACGCTTCGAGCGTCGCGGCCACGACCGTTTCCAGATTGCGCCGGCCGATTTCCGGATTGCCGAACTTGCTGGCAATCACTTCACCTTGTTCGGTCAAACGGATCTGACCGTCGACGGTGCCCGGCGGCTGCGACAGAATCGCCTGATAGGTCGGACCGCCCCCACGGCCGACGGTGCCGCCGCGGCCATGGAACAGCCGCAGCGTCACGCCGCGCTGGTTGAACAGCGACACCAGCGCGAGTTCGGCGCGATACAGCTCCCAGTTCGATGTGAGGAAACCGCCGTCTTTATTGCTGTCCGAATAGCCGAGCATGACTTCCTGCTCGTTGCCCTGATGTTCGATCAGCGCGTCGACGCCCGGCAGCGAAATCAGGTCGCGCATGATGTGCGGCGCGTTGCGCAAGTCGGGGATCGTCTCGAACAGCGGAATCACCATCAGGCCCGCGCGCGCCGGATCGTTGGCGTCGCCCAGGCGGCCGTGCAGCAGGCCGGTTTCCTTTTGCAGCAACATCACTTCGACCAGATCGCTGACCGTTTCCGTGTGCGAAATGATGTAGTTGCGCACCGCGCGCGCGCCGAATTTTTCACGCGTCACACGCGCTTCTTCGAGCACACCGAGTTCGCTCTTCACCAGATCGGAATACTCGGCATACGGCAGACGCAACGGACGCGGCTGCGCCAGTTCGGCGAGCAGCACCGTGAGCTTGTCCGCTTCGGACAGCGCCGCGTAGTCTTCCACGACGCCCGCGCGCTTGAGCAATTCGGCGATCACCGCTTCGTGAATGTCCGAGCTTTGACGCAGGTCGATGCTCGCGAGGTGGAAGCCGAACACTTCAGCGGCGCGCGCGAGCGGCGACAGACGCGGCGCGGCCAGCGGCGCGCCGTGATGTTCGGCGAGCGAATCGATCAGCACGTGCAGGTCGCGCACGAAGTCGGCGGAGTCGTCATACGGGATCGCACGCACGGGCGCCGCGCCGCGGCCGGCGCTGCGCACCGGCACGCTGCCTTCGCCCAGACGCACGCGCGCGCTGGCGGCGAGCCGCGTGTACATGCCGATCAGCGCGCGGCGATACGGCTCGTCGGTGCGGTGCGGCGACTGGTCGGGCGACGCGGCGGCGAGCGCCTTGAGCGGTTCGCTCGCGCCGGCCAGCAGGTTCGACACCGACAACTCCGCGCCGAGCTTGTGCACCTGCTCCATGTAGTGTTCGAAGATCACCGCGGCCTGGCGGGTGATCGCGTTTTCCAGCGTTTCGGCCGTGACGTTCGGATTGCCGTCGCGGTCGCCGCCGATCCAGCTACCCATCTGGAAGAACGGCGGCAGACGCGCGTCGAGGCCGTGTTCGGCGAGCGCTTCTTCGATATCGGCGTACAGCGCCGGGATTTCTTCGAGGAAGGTGGCGCGATAGAACGACAGCGCGTTCTCGATTTCGTCGGCGACGGACAGACGCGTGTCGCGCAGCATGCGCGTTTGCCACAGCGACGTGACGCGTGCGCGCAGCATCGCTTCGTTATGCACGCGCTCGCGATCGGTCAGTTGCTGGTCGCGCTCGGCAAGCAGACGGGCGACGTCGTGCTGCGCGTCGAGAATGCTCTTGCGCTGCACCTCGGTGGGGTGCGCGGTCAGCACCGGCACGATCAGCGCTTCGTTGAAGAACTGCTGCAGCACCGGCGTCGCGGCCGCGCCGGCGGCGACGAGCCGATCGAGCGCATGGGCGATCGTGCCCGGCTGCGAGGTCGAGCCGGCCAACGCGTGAATCCGGTGGCGGCGGTTGCGGTGGCGGTCTTCGGCGATATTGGCCAGATGCGAGAAGTAGCTGAACGCGCGCACCACGCTGACCGTTTGCTCCGGGCTCAGCGAGCGCAATTTCTTGTCGAGCGTTTGCGCGGCCGCGCTGTCGTCCTCGCGGCGAAAGCGCACCGCCGTCTGACGGATCGTTTCGACGACGTCGAACACCGCGTCGCCTTCCTGCTCGCGCAGCACGTCGCCGAGCAGGCGTCCCAGATAGCGGATGTCCTGGAACAGCGGGTGGTCCTTGTCTTCGCGCGTGCGGCCGTTGGTTTTCGGCGCGGCCACCTTGGTGTCTTTCGACACGGCTTGCAACTGCGGCGCAGTCACACCGGCCGCGGCCGAGGTGGCCTTATCCGCCTTGACGGTTTTCACGGGCTTGACCGCCTTGGCGGGCGTGGACGTTTTAGCGGATTTGCTGGCCTTGGCGGCATGGGCCGGCTGCGCGGCGCGGGCGGTCTTGCCGGCGCGTTTGGCCGCTGTCGACTGCGTGGCGCTCGCGGCGGAGCCGGCGGAAGCGGTAGGCGCCGCGGCGGTGTCGGCCGCGTTGGTGGTGGGCGATGCAGCGTTGCGGCGGGCAGGGCGCGCCGATCCGGAAGACGTCACGATGGGTTTCCTCAGGGAAGCCGGGGTCTATTGAGTGATGAACCGCTACTGCGGAACTGCGCTACGGACTGCAATGTGAACAGCACTAACGACAGGTGCCGATGGAGAACGGCTGTGGAACCAGCACGCTGAACCGCCGAAACGCCGGTGAGGGTGACCGTGCGCCGGCATGCGATGCACGCCGGCCGGGTCGGCCACGCGTGCAGCTTGCGCCGCATTGCATCATCCCGCATGCCGGGCAGCGGTGCGCGAACGACCGTGCGTGAACAGGCTGGGATGGGGCAGGCGTGCGCTGCGCGAAGCCTGTCTCCTCCATCGATACCGCGCCCGCACGGCGGCTGGCCGTGCCTTGAGACATAAGGGCGCGTGCTAACATTGATTGTTATTACATCCCGACATTCGATCAGCAAGCTAATGAACACCGAGACGTTTTCTACGCCACCCCACACGCTTGTGATTGCGTCGCGAGAAAGCCGCCTTGCCATGTGGCAGGCGGAGCATGTGCGATGTGCGCTGCACAAATTATATCCATCTTGTGACGTAAAAATCCTCGGAATGACGACACGTGGCGATCAAATTCTCGATCGCACTTTGTCGAAGGTGGGTGGTAAGGGTTTGTTCGTCAAGGAACTGGAGGCCGCCCTGGCCGACGGTCGCGCCGACCTTGCCGTGCATTCGCTCAAAGACGTGCCGATGACCTTGCCCGAGGGCTTTGCGTTGTCGACCATCATGGAACGCGAAGATCCGCGCGACGCGCTGGTCTCGAATCAGTACGAGTCGCTGGCCGCGTTGCCGGCCGGCGCGGTGGTCGGCACGTCCAGCCTGCGCCGTGAGGCGATGTTGCGCATCCGTTATCCGCATCTCGAAGTGCGGCCGCTGCGCGGCAATCTGGATACGCGCTTGGGCAAGCTCGACCGTGGCGACTACGCAGCGATCATTCTGGCGGCCGCCGGGCTGAAGCGGCTGGGTCTCGCTGAGCGCATCCGTGCGCTGCTCGATCCGGAAGACAGCTTGCCCGCGGCGGGCCAAGGCGCGCTCGGCATCGAGATTCGCGCCGATCGCGCGGACCTCGCGGCGTGGCTCGCGCCGTTGCATCACGAACACACGGCCGCAGCCGTCGAAGCGGAGCGCATGGTCTCGCGCGCGCTCGGCGGCAGTTGCGAAGTGCCGCTCGCCGCGTATGCCACGTGGCATGACGGCGCGTTGCATCTGCGCGGTATCGTCGCAACGCCCGACGGCCGGCGCGTGTTGAGCGCGCAGGCATCGGCGCCCGCGCCGACCGTCGAATGCGCAATCGCGCTTGGTCAGCAGGTCGCCGACGAGCTCGAAGAGCAAGGCGCGATGGAGATCGTGCGTGCGCTCAGCACGGCCAGCGGTCCCGCTGCAGGCGTTGCGAACAGCGCTGCCAGCGACGCCGCGAACCGCGCGCCGAGCGACGCAAGTCCCGACGCCAATCCCCACACAACCCCCGGCGCGGTGACCGGCGAGTGATGACAGCAGACTCCTCCGGCAACACCTCGTCCGCCGCCGCCGGCAA
Source organism: Paraburkholderia bryophila (assembly GCF_013409255.1). NCBI lineage: Bacteria > Pseudomonadati > Pseudomonadota > Betaproteobacteria > Burkholderiales > Burkholderiaceae > Paraburkholderia > Paraburkholderia bryophila. Next base: position 1,800,201 of record NZ_JACCAS010000001.1, on the reverse strand, counting down.
GACGGCGTTCACGGTCGTGATTACACGACCGGCCGGTCAGTCGAGCGAGCTGATCGCGCGGCTCGCCGAGGCCGGCATCGCCACGCTCGACTTCCCGCTGATCGACATTGCACCGGTCATCGACGCCGCGCCGCTGCGCGCGGCGCTCGCTTCGCTCGAACGCTACGCGCTGGTCGTGTTCGTCTCACCGAACGCAATCGACCAGGCGTTCGCGCACAGCGACACGATCTGGCCGCACGCGTTGCCGATCGGCGTCGTCGGGCCGGGCAGCGTGCAGGCGCTCGCGCGCCATGGCGTCGCGACGCCGGCGTACACCGTGATCAGCCCGCCGTCCGGTAACGACGAGGAAGCCGCGCGCTTCGATTCCGAAGGGCTGTTCGCGGCCCTCGAAACCGCGCTCGGCGCCACCGGCTTCGAGGGCAAACGCGTGCTGATCGTGCGCGGCGACGGTGGCCGCGAATGGCTTGCCGAGCGTCTGCGCGAAGCCGGCGCCGAGGTCGAGACGGTCGCGGCTTACCGGCGTCTGGTGCCCGAACCGTCGATCGGCGGCTGGGCGCGCGTGCATGAATTGCTCGCCGGCCTGCCGCACGCGTGGCTGCTGACCAGTTCCGAAGGCGTGCGCAATCTGCACGAACTCGCGCAGGACCATCTGACGACCGGCGAAATCGCCGCGCTCAAACACGCTACGCTCGTCACGCCGCATCCCCGTATTGCGCAGACCGCGCGGGCATTGGGTTTTGATAGCATGACGGTGTCCGGCGCGGGCGACGACCGGATTGCCCGCGCTCTGCTTGCCGCCGTTCCGACCATCGTTCAACCGGCACCGTCCAACCCGGCTCATTCACCGGCACAATCACGCATGACTGAAACGACCGCTTCCACGAACGCTTCACCCCAGCCGGCCGCAACCACCGGGTTGCCGCCGAATCCCCCCTTCACGCCCTACGAAGCGCAAAAGCGCCGCAGCGCGAGCGGACCGCTGCTGTGGTTTGTCGTCGTGATCCTTGCCTGCGGCGCGGGCGTGGGCGGCTATGCGCTCAACCGCAAGGTGGAGCGCGCCGAGCAGCAACTCGCGCAACGCCAGCAGGCCAACGACGCGCAGACCAGCGAGTTGCGCGTCAAGACCGAACAGGCGCTGGCCACGGTGCATCAATCGGACGCGCAGGTGGCGCAGCTCGAAGGCAAGCTCGCCGACGCGCAAACCGCGCAGCAGGCGTTGCAGCAGCAATACACGGATCTCGCCCGCAATCGCGACGACTGGACCTTCGCCGAAGTCGCGCAGATGCTGTCGGCCGCGAGCCAGCAGTTGCAGCTCACCGGCAACACGCAGCTCGCGCTGTTCGCGCTGCAAAGCGCGGACACGCGTCTGGCCGCATCGGACAGCCCGCAGGCCGTCACGGTGCGCAAGGCGATCGCGCAAGACATCGACAAGCTGAAGGCCGCGCCGTCCACGGACCTGACGGGTCTCGCCATCAAGCTCGACAACGCGATCGACCAGATCGACAGCCTGCCGCTGTCGGGCGAGGCGCCGATCGCGCACGCCACGCCGAAGGCCGCGACCTGGGCCGACACGGCGAAGGTGGCGGCGGCCACCGGCGAGCCGCGCTGGAAAGTGTGGTGGCGCGAAGTGTCCACGGGCATCGGTCAGCAGTTGACGAGCCTCGTGCAGGTGCGTCGTATCGACAATGCCGACGCGATGCTGGTCACGCCCGACCAGGGCTACTTCGTGCGTGAGAACGTGAAGCTGCGCCTGCTGTCGGCGCGTCTCGCGCTGCTGTCGCGCAACCAGACCACGCTGAAATCGGATCTGCAGGCGGCGCAGTCGTCGCTCACGCGCTACTTCGACAACGCGTCGAAGAAGACGCAGACCGTGGAAGATCTGGTCAAGCAGGTGGACGCGGGCTCCGCCGCGGTCGAACTGCCGAATCTGAACACGAGCCTGCAAGCCGTCAATCAATACCGGAACCGAGGTTAATCATGGCGATCCGGGGACTTCTATGGCTTGCGTTGCTGTTCGCCGTCGCGGTGGTGCTGGCGGTGGTCGGGCGCTTCGATATGGGGCAGGTGCTGTTGATCTATCCGCCGTACCGCGTCGACATTTCGTTGAATCTGTTCGTGGTCGGGCTGGTGGTGCTGTTCATCCTGCTGTACGCGCTGCTGCGCATCGTCCGCAATATCTGGCGTATGCCGCAGCGCGTGTCGGCTTACCGCGCGCGTTCGCGCGTCGCCAAGGCGCATGCGGCGTTGCGCGATGCGATCGGCAATCTGTATGCCGGGCGTTTCTCGCGCGCTGAGAAGGCCGCGAAAGATGCGCTCGCCAATGGCGACAACAAGGGCGCGGCCGGTTTGATCGCGGCCACCGCGGCGCACCGCATGCACGAATACGGTCGGCGCGACGAATGGCTCGCGCAGATCGACGAAGCCGACTGGCTCGACGCCCGTTTGATGGCCACCGCCGACATGCGCGCCGACGGCCGCGACGCCGACGGCGCGTTGACCGCGTTGACCGAGATGCAATCGCAGGGCGCGCGGCGTATTCACGCGCAGCAGATCATGTTGCGCGCGCAACAGCAATTGAAGAACTGGGCCGAAGTGCTCAAGCTCGTCAAGACGCTGGAAAAGCGCGAGGCGATTCATCCGGCCGTGGCGGTGCGCTTGCGGCAACTCGCGGCGGAAAACCTGCTGCGCGATCGCCGGCATAACGCCGACGCGCTGCTTGAACTGTGGACCTCGCTGTCGGCCACCGAGCGTCATTCGCCGCGTCTCGCCGATCTCGCCGCCGAACTGCTGGTGGCGTTGAACCGTCCGCAGGACGCGCGCAAGATCGTCGAGGAAGCGCTGGCGCAGAACTGGGACGCGCGTCTGTTGCGCCGTTATCCGGACACCACCGCGGGCGACGCATTGCCGCTGATCCAGAAGGCCGAAGCCTGGCAGAAGGATCGTCCGGAAGATGCCGACCTGATGTTCGCGCTGGGCCGTTTGTGCCTGCATCAGCAACTGTGGGGCAAGGCGCAATCGTTCCTCGAGCGCGCGTTGAAGCTGGCCGACAACGAGACGCTGAAGATTCGCTCGCATCGCGCGTTGGCGCGTTTGCACGAACAGCTTGGCGATTCGGATAAGGCGAGCCAGCATTATCGCGAGAGCTCGCTGGCCATGAACGTGGTGTGAGAGTTGCCTTGAGCGCTGGCTGAGTCAGGCAGCAGGCAGCGCAGGCAGACGAAGAAAAACCCCCGGCGTTGCAGAACGCCGGGGGTTTTTCTTTTTCGTTGATGCGTCGAAACGCCAAGTGCTTTACCTGTCACGCAGGCAGCGAGCGCAGCACAGCGCTTGCCGCCCAACGCCCGACGTTACGCGACGACCGGCTTCACTTGTTCACCATCCTGGCCGGCACGCTGATTGCGAGCAAACCGCCCAGCACCATGAACGCGGCCAGCATGTACATGCCGGAGTCGTTCGCGGCGGTCGCCTGCTTGAGCCAGCCCACCGCGTACGGGCTCAGAAAGCCCGCCAGATTGCCGATCGAATTGATCATCGCGATGCCGGCCGCCGCGCCCGTGCCGGCGAGGATCGCCGTAGGCAGACTCCAGAACAGCGGCAGCGTGGTCAGAATGCCCATGGTCGCGAGGGTCAGCGCGGCCATGGCGAGCACCGTGTTGTGCGCCCATACGACCGACAGCACCAGCCCGAGCGCGCCCGCGAAGGCCGGCACCGCGATATGCCAGCGCCGCTCGCGGGTTCGGTCCGCGCTGCGTGCCACGAACACCATCGCCACCACCGCCGCCGCGAATGGAATCGCCGACAGCAGACCGATCATGAACGAGTCGGTGACGCCGGTCGCCTTGATGATGGTCGGCAGCCAGAAGCTCACGCCGTAAAGCCCCATCACGAACGAGAAATAAACCAGGCTCAGCATCAGCACGCGGCCGCTCGTGAGCACCTGACGGATCGGCATATCGTGCTTGGTTGCTTCTTCGGCGGAGACCTGGCCTTCGAGCAGTTGCTGTTCTTCACGCGTCAGCCATTTGGCTTTCGAGATCCGGTCGTCCAGCTTCGCGAACACCAGAATCCCGACGATCACCGACGGCACGCCTTCCAGCAGAAACAGCCACTGCCAGCCATGCCAGCCGTTCGTGCCGTTGAAGTTCTTCAGGATGTAGCCCGACACCGGACCGCCGATCACGCCCGACAGCGCGATCGCCGTCATGAACCAGGTGGTCATGCGGCCGCGCCGGTGCGACGGATACCAGTAGGTGAGGTACAGGATGATGCCGGGGAAGAAGCCCGCTTCGGCGAGACCGAGCAGGAAGCGCATCGCGTAGAACATGGCCGGCGTGGTGACGAACATGGTCAGCATCGAAATGATGCCCCACGACACCATGATCCGCGCGATCCACACGCGCGCGCCGACCTTGTGCAGGATCACGTTGCTGGGAATTTCGAAGATGAAATAGCCGAGAAAGAAAATCCCCGCGCCGAAGCCGTACACGGCGTCGCTCAGGCCGAGGTCGCTGGTCATTTGCAGCTTCGCGAAGCCTACGTTGACGCGGTCTAGATACGCGACCACGTAGCAGAGCATCAGCAGCGGCGCGAGCCGCCACGTGACCTTGCGGTAGGTGGCCTCCTCGAACGTGGAAGGGGGCGCGCCCGCGCCGGGGTGGTGGAGCGGATCTGCAGGACTTGCCATGGTGTCTCCTCTTTTCTTGTGGAATTGAAGTACCGCCTGCGATGGATTCTAGTCGCGCCAGGTGCTTTGGATGACGAATCGATACCGGGGGAAAACACTGAGGCGGGCGAGGGCGGCGCGCACCGAAGCCGTGCGACACGCCGCAAGCCCGCGGCTGGCAGCCCGCGTGAGGCCGCCGCCGCTACACGCAGCGGCCGCCGTCCACTTCGAGGCACACGCCGGTGATGAACTCGGCTTCGTCCGAAGCCAGATACAGCGCGGCGTTGGCAATGTCCTGCGGGGTCGAAAAGCGCCCGAGCGGAATGCCCGCGAGAAAGCGCTGCCGATTGGCCGGCGTATCTTCAACGCCCATGAACTCCGACAGCAGCGCCGTTTCGCCGATCACCGGATTGATGCAGTTCACGCGAATCCGGTCCGGACCCAGCTCGACGGCGAGCGACTTGCTCGCGATGATCACCGCGCCCTTGCTGCCGTTGTACCAGACGAGACCCGGCCGGGGCCGCACGCCGGCGGTCGACGCGATATTGATGAAACTGCCGCCGCCTTGCTCGCGGAAATACGGCACAAATTCCTGCACGCTCCAGTAGATGCTTTTGACGTTCACCGCATAGACACGGTCGAATTCGGCTTCGGTGACTTCCATCACGGGTTTGTTGCGATGCGTCGTGCCGGCGTTGTTGACCACGATCTGCACGCTGCCGAAGTCTTCGAGCGCGGCCTCGCGCAGCTTCTGCCAGTCGTCGCGCTGCGCGACGTTGCCCGCCACCGCGATGGCCTTGCCGCCGGCCAGCGCGATTTCGCTCGCCACGCGCTCCGCGGCCGCGCCGTTCAGATCGTTGACCACGACGTTGGCGCCTTCGCGCGCGTAGGTCTTCGCAATGCCTTCGCCGAAACCCGAGCCGCCACCCGTGACGATGGCCGTTTTACCTGTCAACCGCATGATGTCTCCGTTGTTGGTTGTGACTGCAATCAATTCGCCGCTTGCCTGGAACGCGGACCAACCGCCGACCGCCGGCCGCTACCCGTGCCGGATCGCGATGGTCTTCAACACCGTGAAACCGTACAGCGCTTCGAAGCCCTTCTCGCGGCCGTGCCCCGAATGCTTGACGCCGCCGAACGGCAATTCCACGCCGCCGCCCGCGCCGTAGTTGTTGATGAACACCTGGCCGGAGCGCAAGCGCCGCGCGAGACGCATTTGTCGCGCGCCGTCGCGTGTCCAGATGCCGGCCACGAGGCCGTATTGCGTGCCGTTGGCGAGCGCCAGCGCTTCGTCTTCGTCGTGGAAGGACATCGCGGCGAGCACCGGACCGAATACTTCGTCGCGCGCGAGGCGGTGGCTCGCGGGCACGTCGCGCAACAGCGTGGGCGCCTGGTAAAAGCCGCTTTCCGGCGCCTCGGCGATCACTTCGCCTTGCGCCGCCATGGCAATGCCGTCGTGCTGCGCGTCCGACAGAAAGTCCCACACGCGCTGCTGCTGTTTCGCGTTGATCAGCGGCCCGCAGTCGAGGTCGGCCTGCGAAGGGCCGACCCGCAACCCATGGAACGCGCTGCTCAGCCGGTCCAGCAAAGGCTCGTAAATGGCGCGGTCGATCAGCACGCGGCTGCCCGCCGAGCAGGTTTGCCCGGCGTTCTGCACGATCGCCGACACCAGCACGGGCAGCGCCGCGTCGAGATCGGCGTCGGCGAAGACGATTTGCGGCGACTTGCCGCCGAGTTCGAGCGTGACCGGCACGTGATTGTCCGCGGCCATGTGGGCGACCAGCTTGCCGGTTTCCGGCGACCCGGTGAACGAAATGTGATCGATGCCGGGATGACGGGCGAGCGCCGCGCCGGCTTCGTGCCCATAACCGGTGACGATATTCAACGCGCCGGCCGGCAAGCCCGCCTCGGCCGCCAGTTCGGCGACGCGCAGCACGGACAGACAAGCATCTTCGGCCGGTTTGACGACGCACGCATTGCCGGTGGCGAGCGCCGCGCCGACACTGCGGCCGAAAATCTGCATGGGGTAATTCCACGGCACGATATGACCGGTCACGCCGTGCGGCTCGCGGATCGTCAGCACCGTGTAGCCGGCTTGATAGGGCAGCGTTTCACCGTGCAGCTTGTCGGCCGCGCCGGCATAGAACTCGAAATAGCGGGCGAGGGCGGCCGAATCGGCGCGCGCCTGCTTGAGCGGCTTGCCGGTGTCGCGCGCTTCGAGTTGCGCCAGTTCTTCCTGACGCGCCGCGACCAGCATGGACAGCCGGTACAGCACGCGGCCGCGTTCGGCGGCGCTCGCCGCGCCCCATGCGCCTTCGAACGCGCGGCGGGCGGCCTGCACGGCGGCCTCGATATCCGCTGCGGTGCCGCGTGCCAACTGGGTGAACGGCTGGCCGTCCGACGGATCGAGCACGGCGATCGTCTCGCCGCCTGAAGCGGCGCGCCACTCGCCGCCGATGAAGTGTCGGGCTTCTTCCATGCAGACTCCTTGAGGTGACACGCGGCGCCACGCAAGTGCGTAGCGGTTACGTGCTGTTCACAAACGAGAGGCACAATCGAACGACGCCGGATGATTATCGCGCCGATCCTCGCCGAGGCGCCATCGGCCGATTGGCTATAATGGCGTATGCCGCACTGTCCGGCCGCATCGCCACGGCCCGCGGCGATGTCGAGGCAACAGCGGCGATCCGAGTCGTCACGCTTCACACCGTCCGGGCGCATGCACTGCGCGCCGTGTTCCGAATTCCATCCTGATCAGAGAGCGCTCATGAGCTTCAATCACGTCCCCGCGGGCAAAGACCTTCCGCAAGATTTCAACGTCATCATCGAAATCCCGGCGCAAAGCGATCCGGTGAAGTACGAGGCCGATAAGGATTTGGGCCTGCTGGTCGTCGACCGTTTCATCAGCACCGGCATGCGCTATCCGGCCAACTACGGCTTCATTCCGCAAACCCTGTCGGGCGACGGCGACCCGGTCGACGTGCTGGTGATCACGCCGTTCCCGCTGCTGGCCGGCTCGGTGATTCGCGCGCGCGCGCTCGGTATGCTGCAAATGACCGACGAATCGGGCGTGGACGCAAAGCTGGTTGCCGTCGCGCACGACAAGATCTGCCCGATGACTGCCGACCTGAAGTCGATCGACGACGTTCCGGCGTACCTGAAAGACCAGATCAAGCATTTCTTCGAGCAATACAAGGCGCTCGAGAAGGGCAAGTGGGTGAAGGTCGAAGGCTGGGCGGGCATCGACGCCGCGCACAAGGAAATCACGGAAGGCGTGGCGAACTACAAGAAGTAAATCGCCTGTTGCCAGCCGGTCGATCGGTCCGTTGTGGCTGGTCGACGGCACCGAGCTTAAAAAAACCGCGCGAGCCCGTCAGGGCCGCGCGGTTTTTTCATGGGCTTTTCAAGCCGATCGCATACGGTTCTGGAGACTGCGGGCGCATAGCCTGCGTGCATCGCCAGGATGAACCGAAGCCATTTTTATAGTTAGGTGTAAACCCGTATTATTTGCCGCTTGCCGGGGTTCGCTGCCGGCGTTCGTCGTTAGTTCGTCGTTAGCCAGATCAATGCGCGTTTTTAGGAGCACACCGTCCGGATGCTGAATCGCAAGTCCAACCCGTCGTCATCCTCATGGCCGCAACGCTGGTCGAGCGGGCTTTACGCTATCGGCACCGCGATCTACCGCAAGCGGCCGGTATGGATGGTGTCGTTCGCGACGAGCGAGGCCAGTCTTTCGGAGGGCTTGAGGGCGGCCTGTGCGTCGACCGCGATGCTCGCGCTCGGCAATCTGCTGCATGAACCGGCGTTCGCATGGGCCGCGATCGGCGCGTTCTGGACCTGCCTCGCCGACGCGGGCGGCTCCAATCGCGCGCGCTTCGCTTCGATGATGGGCTTCGCGCTGCTGTCCACGCTGTGCGGCGGCCTCACCGCGCTCGCCTCGAGCGCGGGCACGCTGTGCGCGGCCATCGCGCTGCTGCTGTTCACGAGTCTCGGCGCGTTCGGCCGGATCTGGGGCGCGGCTGCTTCGCAAGTGACGATTCTGGCCGCGACCGCCTGCGTCGTGATGGTCGACCGGCCGATGCACGATCGGCGCGCCGGCCTCGCGTTTCTCGGCGTTTATCTGATCGGCTGCCTGTTCGCGGTGGGGTTGAGCCTGACCGTCTGGCGGATTCATCCGTTCGGCGCGAGCCGCGCGTCGCTGCGCACCGTTTATCTGCGGCTGGCGGACATCGCGCTGGATAGCGCGCGTCTTCTCGAACGCCATGCGCCGCCGAGCGAATGGGCCACGCATGCGGCGAAATTCCGCGCCGATGCGCGCGCCGCACTCGAACGCTCGCGCAAGATCCTCGCGAAGGTGCCGGCCTCGAGAACGGGCGGGCGCGACACCTACGACACGCTGCTCGCGTTGCTGACCGACGGCGAAGCCTTGTTCGCCTATCTGATCGCCGTGTCGGGCGCGTGCGAACGGGTGCCGGACGACGCCTGGCGCGTGCGCCGCGCGGCCAGACTGCTGACGGCGATCGGCAACGTGCTGCGCGGCACCGGCACGGCCGCCGGCGACGCGCAATGGGCGCACCTCGCCCGTTTGCAGCTACGCTTGCGACGTCTGGCCGGGCGGCTCGAAACCGCGTTGCTGGAACCGGTGAAGCTGAAGTCCGGCTTCGAACTGGTCGATTTCGCGCCGGCCTTCGCCGAGCCCGAAACCTGGCAGGCCAGCGCGCTCAGGCTGTCGACGCGAATCATGGCGACGCTCAAAGCGAATCTGTCGATCGAATCGGTCGGCTTGCGGCATGCAGCGCGCGTCGGCGTGACGACCACCACGGGCTTTCTCGTGATCCGCGCGCTCGGGTTGCCGTTCGGCTACTGGGCCACCATGGCGACGCTGCTGATTCTGCAACCGTCGATCGCGGCGACCTGGCCGCGCAGTATCGAGCGCGTGGCGGGCAGCATCGTCGGCGGCGTGCTGGCGGCGGGAATCGGTTACGCGATTCATTCGCCGCTCGGCATTTCGCTCGCGGTGTTTCCGCTGGTGATGGCGACCATGGCGTTGCGTCCGGTCAGCTACAGCCTGTTCGTGCTGTTCCTGACGCCGACCTTCGTGCTGGTCGCCGACTTCGCGACGCCCGGCGCCAGCGAATTCGCGTACGCGCTCACGCGGCTCGGCAACAACGTGCTCGGCTGCGTGCTGGCGCTGCTGGCCACGTTCTATCTGTGGCCGACCCGCGAAAAAGCCGACTACCGTGCGTATCTGAACGACGCGGTGCGCGCCAATCTCGCGTATCTGCGGGCCGCGCTGGCATCGGTCGGACAGAGCGATAAGGACATGGAGCGCTTGCGCCGGGCCGCCGGCCTCTCCAGCAATAACGCGGAGGAGGCCGTCGGCCGGATTCGGCTGGAGAAGCTAGAAGATTCGATGGTCGATACGGTCACGCTGACCGTGCTCAGCCTGTTGCGCAGAATGGCCGGGACCGCGACGCAACTTCGGCTCAGCACGAACCGGCGCGATACGGCGGATACGCACGACGAACTCGGCGTGTGGGTGGACAGCGTGAGCGAGGAGATCGACGCCGCGTTGAACCGGACGTTGCGACCGGTTCGCCATGAACTGCCGGCGCGCGACGGGTTGACGTCGCTGGAAGCGGACGCGGTGGGACAACTTGCGTTGATGCAAAGACTGCTGACGGAGCGGATGCGGGAAGCGCGGGGGTAGGGCATGCGAGCCGATGGGGCGGTTCGGATCTGGCCGGTGACGAGGCCATAAGCAGCGTGAAGCGAACGCGCGGCGCAAACGTTCAGGACGCGCCGTCCTCCGGCTCGCTTTCTTCCACGGTCTCGACCACCGGCACTACGGGCACTACCGAGTCAAGCGTGCGCACCCCCGCCGCCAGTGCCCGCTTCTCCGGCGGCGTCAGCCGCTTGACCCAATACTCGGCGCGCGACGCGCTCGACCGATCCGCCAGCTCGAACGACGCCAGCACCTGCACCGGCTTGCGCGAACGCGTATAACGCGCGCCCATGCCGCTCACGTGTTTGTCGAAACGCGCCTGGACGTCGGTGGCAATGCCGGTGTAGACGCTGCCGTCCGAACATTCGAGCAGATAAAGAAACCACGCCATAAATGCGCTTCAGCCTTTGAACGGATTGTGTTCGCGCAGCTCATCCACGTAGGCGTGGATGCTGTTCTTTTCGTTGTCGAGAAACTGACCGACGGCATCGGCAAAGGCCGGATGCGCGAGCCAGTGCGCCGAGCGTGTGACCGTGGGCAGAAAGCCGCGCGCCATCTTGTGCTCGCCCTGGGCGCCGCCTTCGAACGCGCCCAGCTTCTCTTCGATGCAGAACTCCAGCGGCTGGTAGTACGCCGTCTCGAAGTGCAGGCACGGCACATGTTCGAGCGCGCCCCAGTAGCGGCCGTACAGCGTGCCGCCGGTTTTGGCGTCGCGCTGATACACCACGAGCGAACTCGCGATCGGCTTGCCTTCGTATTCGGCGATCACGAGCAGCAGGTTCTCGGGCATCGACGCGCCGATCGTGCGGAAGAAATCGAGGTTCAGATACGGACTCGAAAAATGCTCGCGATACGTCTGCCGATAACACTTGCTGAAGAAGCGCCAGTCCGCGTCCTGAATGTCCTCGCCGCGAATTCGCCGCATCGTCACGCCGGCTTCCTGCACCTTGCGACGCTCGGCGCGAATGTTCTTGCGCTTCTTCTGTTCGAGCGTCGACAGGAAATCCTCGAAGTCGCGATAGCCGTCGTTCAGCCAATGAAACTGCACGCCTTCGCGCTGCATCATGCCCATGTCGGTCAGCGCGGCGCCTTCCGCTTCAGTCGGAAACAGCACGTGCAGCGACGACACGTCGGCCTGCTCGGCGAACGCCATCAAGGTGGCCGCGAGATGCCGCAACGCGTGCGGGTCCGCCGACAACAGGCGGTTGCCCTGCACCGGCGTGAACGGCACCGCGCACAGCAGCTTCGGGTAATACGGCAAGCCGTTGCGTTTGTACGCGTCGGCCCACGCCCAGTCGAACACGTACTCGCCGTACGAGTGTCCCTTCAGGTACACCGGCGCGGCGGCCGCGAGCTTGTCCGTGCGCGGATCGGTGAGCGTGACGAATTGCGGCGACCAGCCGGTATCGGCGACCGCGCAGCGAGTCGCGTGCAGCGCGCTCAGAAACTCGTGCCGCAGAAACGGCGTGGGTTGCGATTGTTGCGCGAGTAGCGCGTTCCATTCAGCGGCGTCTACCTCGGAGGGCGACGCCAGAATGCCCGTGCGATAATCAAAGCGTTCCTGGTTCAATCTGTGTGACTGTTCCCAATGAACCGCGCGGTGCCAATGCACTACGCCGTTCGTTTATCCGATTTGTCCGTTGCCGTCGAGCTGACCAGCCGCGGTACTCGCAAGCCGTCCGGCTTGCCTGTCGATCCTGCCATGAAGACCCGAATCGCTCTTGCTCAAATCAATGTCACTGTCGGCGACTTCGCCGGCAACGTCGCGAAGATTGTCGCTGCCGCGCGCGCCGCGCACAACGATGGTGCGAAGCTGCTGATCGCGCCTGAACTCGCGCTATCGGGCTATCCGCCCGAAGACCTGCTGCTGCGTCCCGCGTTCTACACCGCCAGCGCCGAGGCGCTGGCCGATCTCGCCACGCAGTTGAAGCCGTTCGCCGGCTTGCATGTGCTGGTCGGCCATCCGCTGCGCGAGGTTGCCCACAGCGCAGCGCACGGCCATGGTAATGCAAACGCGCCGATCGAGCGCGGCGTGCCGCCGGTCGACACGTTCAACGCGGCCTCGCTGATCGTCGGCGGCGACGTGGTCGGCACCTATCGCAAGCAGGATCTGCCCAATACCGAGGTGTTCGACGAGAAGCGCTACTTCGCGTCCGACCCGCAACCGTTCGTGTTCGACCTGGACGGCGTGAAGTACGGCGTGGTGATCTGCGAAGACGCATGGCATGCGTCGGCGGCGCAAATGGCGAAAGCGGCGGGCGCGCAAGTGCTGCTGATTCCGAACGGCTCGCCGTATCACCTGAACAAGGAAGCGGTGCGCTTCGACATTCTGCGCGCGCGGATTCGCGAAACCGGTTTGCCGATGGTCTACGTGAACATGGTCGGCGCACAGGACGAACTGGTGTTCGACGGCGGTTCGTTCGTGCTCGACGCAGACGGCGCGCTGGTGGCCAAGATGCCGCAGTTCGAAGAGGCGACCGCGATCGTCGAATTCGAAGGCGGCCGGCCGCTGATCACGGCGGTCGCGCCGGAGCTGTCGCTCGAAGCGCAGGTGTATGCCGCGCTCGTCATGGGCGTGCGCGACTACATCAACAAGAACGGTTTCCCGGGCGCGTTGATCGGCTTGTCGGGCGGCGTGGATTCGGCGCTCGTGCTGGCGGTGGCGTGCGACGCGCTCGGCGCCGACCGGGTGCGCGCGGTGATGATGCCGTCGCGCTACACGGCGGACATCTCGACGACCGACGCCGCCGAGATGGCGCGCCGCGTCGGCGTGCGCTACGACGAAATCGCGATCGCGCCGATGTTCGACGCGTTCCGCGGCTCGCTCGCCGAGGAGTTCGCCGGCCGCGCCGAAGACGCCACCGAAGAGAACATTCAGGCCCGCATTCGCGGCACGCTGCTGATGGCGCTGTCGAACAAGTTCGGTTCGATCGTGCTGACCACCGGCAACAAGAGCGAGATGGCGGTCGGCTACTGCACGTTGTACGGCGATATGGCCGGCGGCTTCGCGGTGATCAAAGACATTGCCAAGACGCTGGTCTACAAGCTGTGCCACTACCGCAACCAGGCCACCACGTTCACGAAGCGCGACGTGATTCCCGAGCGGATTCTGACGCGCGCGCCCTCGGCGGAACTGCGCGACAACCAGACCGACCAGGACAGCTTGCCCGAGTACGACGTGCTCGACGCGATCATGCGCATGTACATGGAAGAGGACCGCTCGCTCGCCGAAATCATCGCCGCGGGTTACGCGGTCGACGACGTGAAACGCGTCACGCGTCTGATCAAGATCAACGAGTACAAGCGTCGCCAGGCGCCGATCGGCATTCGCGTCACGCATCGTGCGTTCGGCCGCGACTGGCGTTATCCGATCACGTCGCGCTACACCGAACCGGTGGAGTGAGCGGTAGCGAACCCTCGCGGCACGCTTGTCTTTAAGCTAAACCCGAAGCACGCGCCGGATTGCCGCAACGCATCCGGCGCGGCGTAGAATAAAAATCATCCCATTCCCTTCCACTCTTCCCATCACGAGACGAGGTTCGCCATGAAGCGCATCACCGCAGTCATCAAACCGTTCAAACTCGACGAAGTGCGCGAGGCGCTCGCTGAAGTCGGCCTCACGGGTCTGACCGTGAGCGAGGTCAAAGGCTTCGGTCGCCAGAAAGGCCATACCGAGCTCTATCGTGGTGCAGAGTACGTGGTCGACTTTCTGCCGAAGGTGAAGATCGAAGTGGTGGTGGCGGACAATCAGTGCGACCAGGTGATCGACGCGATCATCGGCGCGGCGCGCACCGGCAAGATCGGCGACGGCAAGATTTTCGTGGCGGACGTGGAGCGTGTGATCCGGATTCGCACCGGCGAAGAAAACGAAGCGGCGGTTTGAACGCGCGTTCGGCTTCGCAACTTTAGTCCACGAATGCACCGCACCGGTGCGCCGGGGCTGAGGCAAAATCGCGCGCAGAAATAAAAAACGGTGCGATACCCTTTCGGACATCGCACCGATACGCGCCTCTCGCAGCAGCGTGAAAAAGATTCTCTTGAAGACTGTCTGACTCTGCCCCGGAGAAAGTCCCCCGGGGCTATCGTTCGCTTAGAACGAGTGTTGAATACCTGCGTACACGCCCGACTGTTGGTGACCCGGCAGCGGGTTGTCGTTGAAGCCACCACCCGTCGTCGCGCCGCCAGCACCTGCCGCGTTCGCTTCGAGACCGAAGTTGGCGGTCTTGCTGTTACGCACGGTCGCGACCTGGATGTCCAGCAGCGTCCGCTTGGACAGGTTGTACGAACCGCCCACCGTGTAGATCGTTGCGTTGCCACCGCCGTTGTTGGCGTTCACGTGATAGACCGCACCGATAAGCGCAGCGGCCGGCGTAGCTTGCCACGTCACGCCACCCCATTCGTGATTGAGGGTGGTCGGCGTGCCGTACGCGGTGCCGTTGGCACCCGCCGTGCGCACTGCCTGGAACGCGGCCTGAACCTTGAACTGGCCGAGGAAAACGTTGGCTGCGCCCGTGTATTCACGCGAGAAGTTGAACGGGTCGGCGAGACCGCCGTTGGCCGGGTTGCGGATTTCGTCGTACATGCCGCGCAACTGGAACAGCGAGGACGTGTACGTGACCTGTGCACCGGCTTCGCGACCTTGGGCCGTCGTGTTGTTACCGTTCCAGCTCGTGGCGTTCGACAGTGCGTATTGACCGTAGAAGTCAAAGCCAGCGATCTTCGGCGACTGGTATGCGAAGTTGTTGCTCGATTGCGGCCAGTTGCGGCCACGCACCAGCGACGCCGACGACCAGTTCGATTGACCGAACGGGTCGAAGTCCCACACGCCGTTGGAGATGTACAGCATACGGCCCATCGTGAAGGTACCGTACGCGTCGTTCGACAGGCCGACCGTTGCCCAACGATTGAAGAGACCGCCACCGCCAGGGCCCGTGCCGTTCATGGTGTTGAAGGAGCCTTCCAACTGGAACAGCACCTTGTTGCCGCCACCGATGTCCTCAACGCCCTTCATACCCCACAGGCTGGTACCCCAGTCGCCGCTTTCTGCCTTGAAACGGTTCGTCGATCCGCCATTGCCGTTCGACAGGCCGCTCATGTACTCCAGACCTGCATCCAGGCGGCCGTACAGCGTAACGCTGCTTTGGGCGTGCGCAATAACACCGGCCGACATCAGCGCCGCGGCGAGCAAAGCTTTCTTCATCTTCTCCTCCATACCCTGTCAAATAGTGAAACCCAGTACTGCGAATGGTGTTCGGACGCAAATGCGCCGAACAGAAATCGGTACCAGGGAGATTGGCGGGTGGATTGGGTCTCCTGCCGTGACGTGTAGCCTGGGGCTATCTGGTCGTCATGCCGATCCCTCGCCGACCGGTTCTCCTCTGTGCTTTGAAGTGAAACTACTTTTAATCAACTTTGTTTTGCTACTTTGGTTACTAATTTATCAAAAATACACTTCACTGGGAGAAGAAATTAGTACCTGCCCTGACCGATGTCTCCAAATTGCAATAAGAATGTGCGCAATGACCGTTTGCAACAGCTTCGAAAAAGGTGGAAACCCTTGCGTGATAAGGGAATCACGGATCGGCGGCAGCAACGTTAAGGATTGCCACTATTGACGCTTGAAAAGCAGCAGAGTAGGGCGGAAAGATGGGGCGGAGGACAGGCAGAGGGCAAGTTTTCGCGGCCAAAATGGCCCGAATACGCAGTTCAGCGAAGCAAAAAGGGCGCTCGTAAGCGCCCTGTAATGCTACTTTGACTACAGCCCAAATGATGGGCTATTCGACGGTGTTTATTTGAGGCTGCCGGACAGGAACTGTTTGAGGCGTTCGCTGCGGGTGTTTTTGAACACCTCGTCCGGATGGCCTTCTTCTTCCACGCGTCCCTGGTGCAGGAACATCACGTGATTCGAGACGTTGCGGGCGAACGCCATTTCGTGCGTCACGACGATCATCGTGCGGCCTTCCTCGGCGAGCGTCTGCATGACCTTGAGTACTTCGCCGACCAGTTCGGGATCGAGCGCGGAGGTCGGTTCGTCGAACAGCATCACGTCGGGCTGCATGGCCAATGCCCGCGCGATCGCCACGCGCTGCTGCTGGCCGCCCGACAGATGCGACGGGTACTGTTTCTCGAGACGCGGCGCGAGGCCCACTTTCTCCAGATACTCGCGGGCGCGTTCTTCGGCTTCCTTGCGCTTCAGGCCCAGCACGTTGATCGGCGCTTCGACGATGTTCTCGAGCACGTTCATGTGCGACCACAGGTTGAAGTGCTGGAACACCATCGACAGACGGGTCCGCACGCGCTGCAACTGCTTCGGGTCGGACACGCGCAGCGCGCCGTTCTTGTCGAGCTTCGTGCGTACTTCTTCGCCGTCGACGAAGATGCGGCCCGAGTTCGGTTGTTCGAGAAAGTTGATGCAGCGGAGCATCGTGCTCTTGCCCGAACCGGACGAACCGATCACGCTGATCACGTCGCCGGCATTGGCCTTCAGCGACACGCCCTTGAGGACTTCGTTGTCGCCGTACTGTTTGTGAAGCTCGTCGACGAAGAGCTTCTGCTTCTTGGTGTTCATCAGGATCCTTGAGCGTGCTGGCTGGCTGAGGGCGCGGTGCCCCGGGTTACTTGCCTTGCGGCCGCAGGTACGCGAGCCAGCGGCGCTCGGCGCGGCGGAACAGCCACACGAGCGCGAAAGAAATGCACAGATAGAGCAGGGCGGCGAGGCCGAACGCGTTGAACGACTGATAGGTCGCGGAGTTCACGTCGCGCGCGATCTTGAGGATGTCCGGCACGGTCGCGGTGAAGGCGACGGTGGTGGCGTGCAGCATCAGGATCACTTCGTTGCTGTAGTACGGCAGCGCGCGGCGCAGCGCCGACGGCAGAATCACGCGCCGGTACAGCGTGAACGACGACATGCCGTACGCGCGCGCCGCTTCGATCTCGCCGTACGGCGTCGCCTTGATCGCGCCGGCGAAAATCTCGGTGGTGTACGCGCAGGTGTTCAGCGTGAAGGCGAGCAGCGTGCAATGCATGCCGTCGCGGAAGAACGCGTTGGTGAGTTCGTGACTCCGCACGATCTCGAGGCTATACAAGCCGGTGTAGCAGAGCAGTAGTTGCACGTACAACGGTGTGCCGCGGAACACGTACGTATAGAGCCAAACCATGCCGCGCAGCCATTTCTTCTTCGACACGCGCGCTACCGCGAGCGGAATCGACAGGCAGAAACCGAGCCCGATCGACACCACCAGCAGCCACAACGTGATCGCCACGCCGGTGAGGCGGTAGCCGTCGGTATAGAGATAGTTGCGCCAGTATTCCTGAATGATCTCGATCATAGATCCGCCTTTCGTACGCCGGTCGAGTAACGCTTTTCGAGGTACATCAGCACGAAGTTGGACACTGTGGTGATGACGAGATAGATCGCCCCTGCGAGCAGGGTGAAGAAGAAGAACCGCAGCGTGCCCTTGCCGGCGTCCTGCGACGCCTTGACGACGTCGGCGAGACCGATGATCGACACCAGCGCCGTGGCCTTGACCATCACCTGCCAGTTATTGCCGATGCCGGGCAGCGCGAAACGCATCATCTGCGGGAACATGACGCGCGTGAACACCTGCCAGCCGGTCATGCCGTAGGCCGCGCCCGCTTCGAGCTGGCCGCGCGGCACCGCGAGAAACGCGCCGCGGAAGGTTTCGGTGAAGTACGCGCCGTAAATGAAGCCGAGCACCGCGACGCCGGCCACGAACGGATCGATATCGATCTGATCCCAGCCGAGCAGGTCGGTCAGGTTGTTCAGCCAGATCTGGATGCTATAGAACAGCAGCAGCATCAGCACCAGATCGGGCACGCCGCGCACGAGCGTCGTGTAGACGGTGCCAGCGCCCTGAGAGAAACGGTTCTTGGACAGTTTCGCCGCCGCGCCGAGCAGGCCCAGCACAAAAGCGAACGCCAGCGACAACACCGCCAGTTTGACGGTTTGCCAGGTGCCGTTAAGAAGCAGCGGGCCGTAGCCTTGAAGGTACATAGGGGGTCCTCGACGATGTGCCTGTGACACACCGTGAAAGACGCGGCCAGCTCCGCACCGCGTTTGCCGCGAGCCCGAGGCTCGCCGCGACCGGCGGCGCACAGCGCACCGCTGTGCAAATCATGACTGCATGGCCGTTGCCGGACGTGCAGCGCGCTTTTCGACTCTCGTGGTGACACTGCCTGTGAAGCTACTGCGGGTGACGCGACTTCTACTGCTTGACGACTGCCGACTGTATTACGAAGCGCCCAGCTCAGCGCCCAGGATAAATATCGACGTCGAAGTACTGCTTCTCCAGCTTCCTGAACGTGCCGTCCTGGTGAACCTGCGCCAGTGCCTTGTTGAACATCGCCTTCAGATCGGTATCTTCCTTGCGCAGGCCGATGGCCGTGCCTTCGCCGATCGTCTTCGGGTCCTTCACGTCCGGGCCGGCCCAGCCAAAGCCTTTGCCGCGCGGCGTCTTGAGGAAGCCCGCGTCGGCCTGGATTTCGTCTTGCAGCGTTGCGTCGAGGCGGCCCGACGCGAGGTCGGCGTAAACCTGATCCTGGTTCTGATAGGGCACCACGGTCACGCCTTTGGGTTCCCACCACGCTTTGGCGTACGCTTCCTGAGTCGAACCCTGTTCGACGCCGATGCGTTTGCCCTTCAGCGATTCGGGCGTCGGCAGCAGCGGCGAGCCGGCTTTGGCGATCATCCGGGCCGGCGCGTCGAACAGCTTGTCGGAGAAGTCGATCTGCTCGCGACGCTTGTCCGTGACGGTCAGCGACGACACGATCGCATCGTATTTCTTGCCCTTCAACGCCGGAATGATGCCGTCGAGATCTTGCTGGATCCACACGCACTTGACGTTCATCCGTGCGCACAGCGCATGCGTCAGATCGGCGTCGAAGCCGACGACCTGGCCGCTCGGCGCCACCGATTCGAACGGTGGATAGCTGGCGTCGACCCCGATGCGCACGGTCTTCCATTCCTTCGCCATCGCGCTGGTGGCCATGACCGCAAGCGCCACGCACAGTGCGAACTTCTTCATGTTTCTCCTGGATCAAACTGATCGTCGTGGTGCTTCGATCTCGACGAACGCCGGCTCGTGGCCGGCCGTCGCTATTCTAGGCGGTCAAAATTGTCGCGCCGCGCGGGATCGGAGATCGCTTCGCGGGCTGCGTTTTCAGACGGGGCGGCAGAGCCGCTGCGGCGTGGCGCGGGTTGGCGTGTTCTTGCGACCCGGCTGTCAGGCCCGGCCGGCGTGCCTTCGGCGCCCACGTGGCTTGAAAAGGGCGGTATTTTACCCGAACAGGGACGCGGCGCCAGTGCGGCGCATGCCCCCGCGGGCTTCGATTGCATGGATTTGTGGAACGATCCGGTGCGGCCGTGCCGATTGTGTAGCGCGCCGTGCGCCCCTACATTGAGAGCATCGCCAATTACTCACCGGGAGTCCTTCCATGATCGAGATCCGCCGTTCCGAAGAACGCGGCCACGCCAACCACGGCTGGCTCGACTCATATCACAGCTTCTCTTTCGCCGACTATCGCGATTCGCAACACGTGCATTTCGGGCCGTTGCGGGTCATCAACGAAGACCGCATCGCCGGTGGCCAGGGCTTCGGCACGCATAGCCATCGCGATATGGAAATCGTCACGTATGTGCTGGACGGCGCGCTGGCGCACCGCGACAGCATGGGCAACGGCTCGACCATCCGTCCGGGCGACGTGCAGCGCATGAGCGCCGGCACGGGCGTGCAGCACAGCGAGTACAACGCGTCGCCGGAGGACGAGGCGCATCTGTTGCAGATCTGGGTGATTCCGCAACGCACGGGCGACGTCCCCAGCTACGAGGAAAAACGTTTCGTCGATGCCGACAAGCGCGGCCGTCTGCGCGTCGTCGCGTCACCCGACGGCCGCGACGGCTCGGTGACGATCCACGCGGACGCCTCGATCTACGCGGCGCTGATCGACGGTGCGGAACACGCTACGCTGACGTTGCCGGCGGGGCGTCTCGCGTATGTGCATGTAGCGCGCGGCGCGCTGACGGTGAACGGCGAAGCGCTCCATGCGGGCGACGCGGCCAAGCTCAGCGAGGTCGACACGGTGACGCTGGAGAAGGGCGAAGACGCTGAAGTGCTGCTGTTCGATCTCGGGCCGCTGAACGGGTGATGAGTCTGGCGCTCGAGCGTCTGCTTCGTTGGGCGCTTGAACGCCGTCGCGCCTGAACCGAAGGGCGGCGCGCCCCACCAAACAAAAACGCCACGGGAAAATTTCCGTGGCGTTTTTGCATCCGGAAGGCAGCCGCAGCCGCCACCTTCCGCCTACACTGCGGCTCATTACTGATTCGCAGCCGGCGCCGACGCTGCGCCCTTGTGATGTTCCCAACGCTCGCGCATCTTGTCGTGACGCGCTTCCATCTTGGCAAAACGCTGCTTCAGCGCCGTGCTGACGGTGGTCTTCTGCTGATCGTTCAGGCCGTTGTAGAACGACAGCCACGCGTCGGAGGTTTGCTGACGCAGTTGCGCGTCTTTCTGCTCGACCTGCTGATGCGCGGCGGACATTGCGTTCAGATCCAGGATCGGCTGTTGCTGCGCGGCCTTGAACTGATCCTTGATCTGCTCGTGGTTGGCGCGCATTGCCTCATGGTTCTGCTTCATCGTGTTGAGTGCGGCTTGCCACTGCTTTTCCTGATCCGCGTTGAGCTTCAACTGGTCGTGCAACTGCGTGAGTTGCTTCATGAAACCGCCGTGCCAGCCGCCGGGGCCGCCGTGACCGGCGGGTTGGGCGGCATAGGCCGCGCCCGCGCCGATGGCGAGAGCAGTGGCGGCAACGGCGAGAACGCGCGACATCTTTTTGGTGGACATGTAAGGCTCCTTGTAATGGAATAGCCGACGATGCAACCGATAAACGTGGACGGCCTGCATTCGGTAAGACACAGCGTAGAGAACTGCGTCGCGCGCTGTGTTACGTGGCTTGATTCGGCTATTACGGGTCATTACGGGTGGCTTTCACCGTAACAACCGGTAACCCTTGAAGGCCGTCCGGAAACGAAAACCCTTTCAGCTGCGCGTTAAACTCCATCCCATGGCTACTCAAATACTGGTTGTCGACGACGACGTCGAATTGCGTGATCTGCTGCGCGACTATCTGGCCCGTCAGGGCATCGAAGTCTCGGTGCTGCACGACGCGGGCTCGCTCGAGCGCAGGCTCGAACGCGAGCGTCCGGACCTGATCGTGCTCGATCTGATGATGCCGGGCGTCGACGGTTTGACGGCGCTGCGCAAGCTGCGCGCGTCGGGCGACGACATTCCCGTGATCATGCTCACCGCGCGTGCGGACGACGTCGACCGGATCGTCGGTCTGGAACTCGGCGCCGACGACTACCTCGGCAAGCCGTTCAACCCGCGCGAGTTGCTGGCGCGCGTGCAGGCCGTGCTGCGGCGGCGGCGCACGTTGCCGTCGGCGGCTGCGCCGGAACAGCGCGAACCGTTCAACTTCGGCCGCTTCACGCTCGACTTCCAGTCGCGCACGCTGAATCTGGAAGACAAGCCGCTCACGCTGTCCGGCAGCGAATTCGCGCTGCTGAAGATTTTTGTCAATCACCCCATGCGCACGCTGACACGCGAACGCCTGCTCGAACTGCTGCACGGTCCGGAATACGACGGCACCGACCGTGGCATCGACGTGCAGGTGTGGCGTCTGCGTCGCATTCTCGAAACCGATCCGTCCACGCCGCGCTTCATTCAAACGGTGCGCGGCCGTGGTTACGTGTTCGTGCCGGATGGCGAACAGCATGCGCCGGCCCATTGATTCGCTCTTCGGACGGCTGGCGCTGCTAGTCGTCGCGGTTCTGCTCCTGTCGCATTTCGCGTGGTTCGCGCTGATGCGCCTGGAGCGCAGCCAATTGCAAACGCGCTACGCGGTGGAAGAAGCCACGTTCCTCGTCGACGCGGTGCGTCAGCACGTCGAGCATTCGCCGGACCAGCCGTTGCCGTCCCGCGTCAAGCTGGTCGACCCGTCTAGCCCGGACGTGCCGGCGGAGCGAACCAACTTGCCGGCGCCGCTCGAACGCTTTATCGAAGATGCGCGCGACCGCATGCCGCCCGGCACCCAGGTGCGCGTCGGCGAGCCGGGCCGGCCGCCCGCGCTGTGGGTGCGCGGCGCGTCGGACGCCAACTGGATCGTCGTGCCGGTGCAGCCGTTGCGTCCGCCGCGCTCGCTCGACCGCACCATGCTGTGGCTCGCCATCATTTTCTCGTTTGCCGTGATGGCGGCGCTGTTCGCCGCGTGGGCACTGCAACGTCCGTTGCGTTCGCTGGCTCAGGCCGTGGCGCGTTTCGGCCGCGGCTTGCCCGTGCCGCCGGTGCCGGAGCGTGGTCCGCGGGAGTTGCGGCAACTGACTCACGGTTTCAATCAGATGGTGCAGGAAGTGGCGCGTACGGAAAACGATCGCGCGGTGATGCTGGCCGGCGTCGCGCACGACCTCAAGACGCCGCTGGCGCGTCTGCGACTGCGCGCCGAAATGATGGAAGAAGTGAAGATGCGCGACGGCGTGGTCCGCGACGTCGATTCGATGACGCATATCGTCGAGCAATTCCTGGTGTTCGCACACGACGGCGCCGATCGCAGCGAAGCCGTCGAAGTCGACGCGCAATGCGAGCGGGTGGTGCGCAGCTATCGCGCGGTGGCCGGCGGTACGCCCGCCGTGCAGACCGAGTTGCATGCGGGGTCGGCGTTCCTGCTGCCGGCCGCCACGCTCGACCGGATTCTGTCGAACCTGCTCGATAACGCACACGCGTATGGCGCGCCGCCGATCGTCGTCGCCACCGCGCGCACCGCGCAGGGCTATACGCTGACGGTCAGCGACAGCGGCGGCGGTATCGCCGCGCAAGATCTGATCAATGCCAGCCGGCCGTTCGTGCGGCTCGATCCGGCACGCGGCGGCAACGGTCATAGCGGGCTGGGGCTCGCGATCGTCGAGCGGCTGGTGCGGCGGGCAGGCGGGGAGTGGGAGCTCGGCAACCACGGCGGCCGTGGTTTGCGCGTGTTGATGAGCTTCCCGTTTGAGGCGGTGCCGCGAATCGCGGCGATCTCGGAAAGCGTCTGGTAATTTGCTGCGTGCGGCCGCTCATTCGCGGCCGCTCACTTCTCTGGTTCTCAAGTTCAATACGCCAAGCCAGCACGCTAGTCCGAGAACAGCGTGTTCAGCGCATTGGCCGCGTCGCTGTCCACCGTATTCCACGTCACCGTTTCGGCTTCGAAAATATAGTGCGTGGTGTATTTGCCGAGCCGCGCCAGGATCTCCTCCTGAATCAGTTCCGGCGCAACCTCCAGCTTCAGATACCACGCGGTCGACGACAGGCGCGTCTGGAACGCGCCGTATTCAGCCAGCAGATGATCGAATGCGTGCGCATCCTGATCCCGACAGACGATGACCAAATTTCCCTTCATGCGAATCTCCCGTTAAAGCGGTAGCGGCAACCTAGATATCAGGGTCGATCATACCTGCTTCATTACGGGAGCCACGAGCGAGGGACTTGCGTTGCGTCAGTGGCGCTGCATCGAGGCGCGCTTCGCTACGCGTGCCGGCAGCGTGTGCAGCGAAGCCACGGTGGCAAGCGTGGCGCCATGCTCACCAGACGTTGGCCACGGTACGCGTGGGCGGCGCGGTGTCGTCGGGCGGCAACGCTTCGGTACGATCGCGGCCGCCCGATTTGGCCGCGTAGAGCGCGGTGTCCGCGCGGCTCATGATCCGCTCGGGCAGGTCGTCGGGCGACAGTTCGGTAATGCCGATGCTCACGCTCAAACCCACCGAAGCCGGCAACTTCGGCGAAGGTATGGCCTTTAGCCGCAACCGCAAACGCTCGACCACTTCACGGCCGCCGGCCAGATCGGTAGCCGGCAGCAGCAGGCCGAACTCTTCGCCACCCAGCCGGCCGATCGCATCGGAGCCGCGTAGTTCGGCGCGGCAGGTGTCGACGAAATGTTCGAGCGCGCGGTCGCCGGCGGCGTGGCCGAAGCGGTCGTTGATCTGCTTGAAGTGATCGAGGTCGGCGATCGCCATGCACAGCGGCTCGTTGTTGGCATGCGCGCGCTCGATCTCGTGGCGCAGCAGGTCGAGGAAGTAGCGCCGCGACAGCGCCCCGGTCAGCGCGTCGTGGCGCGCCTCGGCCGACAGCAGCGTATTGGCCGACTGCAACTGCTCGGCGAGGTCGCGCGTGGCGCGATGGTGGCGCCGCTCGCGCACATACGACACGGTGATCACCCAAGCCAGCGCGACTGTGCCGGCCAGCGTCAGGAACACCAGTAAGTGATCGCGCTTGTGATTGCGCAACAGTTCGGGCCAGGCCGCCAGCGGATCGACCAGATGCGCCGAGAGCCCCGAATTCAATCCGGTGCGGGCCTGATACAGGGACGGCACCGGCCGCTCGCTCATACCGAACAACTGCCCGGCGATCGACGCGGGCACCCACGGCGCCTGGTCGCGCACCTGGCCGTCGACCTGAATGCTGATATCGGTGAATGCCTCGCGGCGGTAGACGATCCTGCGGTCGGCGTCGCTCATCTGCATGACGTGCGAATTCGGCAGCGCGTGGCCTTCGAGCGCGCTGTTGTGCGCCATGATGATGACGCCGTTTTCATCGGCGACGAAGGTGCCGGCATGCGCGACCCAGTGGCGCAGCCGCGCGATCCCGACCTTGGCGACCACCACGCCGACCAGCAGGCCATCGGCATAAACCGGCGCGGCGATGAAGATGCCCGGCTCGCCGCTCGCCCGGCCGACGCCATAGGCTTCGGCAAAAGCCCCAAGCAGTGCGTTGGCCAGATAGCCGCGCTCGCGCATGTCGATCCCGACGAACGACTGCTGCGCCGCCTGCGGATTGCTGATGGAGTTGCTCGAGGCGACGCAGATGCCGTTGGCGTTGACGAGCCAGATCTGGTCGAGCCCGGAGAAGCCTTGCGCGTCGTGCAGGAACTCGCTCACGGCGCTCATGCGTGCGTCTTTTAACAGTGCGGCGTGCAGGGCGGGTTCCGCCGCTGCGCCGTTCGCGGCATAATTCTGGGATTGCACCAGCGCGTGCTGGACGACGTCCATTTCGGCCATGGTGGCGGGAATGGCCCGCGACATCGCAAGGTCGCTGGCAATCACTTCCGCCATGTTGTCGACGATCGACGTGGACATCTGCCGCTGCGCGTGCAGGGCCGCGTCCAGCTCTTGCTGTACCATCCGGTCCGCGACCATGCCGGCCACGAACCAGCAAACCAGTACGATCAGCGCGAAGCTGATCGGTCCGGTTGCCTGGCGCAAGGTTGTCCTGTTCATCGACCCTCTGATCCGTCTGGCTGTGACATGCAACTAGCTCGTTCGTGGCAGCGCGCTGGCGCTGTTCGGCTTCCGTGGAAGCGGCTTGCGATGCGCCGCTGCCGTGTCCCGGCGTGGTGGCCGGACAGAGCTCCGGCCGGTGCGTCGTCTCCTGATTTTAACCGTCATGGGGCCTGACGCCACCGTTATTGCGGGAATGCAAACGGTGTGTCGCGGCGATCAGGTTGATAACGGCAGTCCAGCCCGTTTCTTGATGGTCGTGCGGGTTTTCCGCACGCGAAGCTGACGACTGGATTAAGCCCGACTTGAAACCCGGCCAGGCTTGAATCAGACGTTCGCAGCGAGATATTGCTATTTAGCGCGAAAGGTTGTGCCTGAAACATAGGATGGTGTAGTGTCGTGCCGTCCAAAACAAGGAAAGCCCGCCAGCCTTCGGGCGGCGCCTGCGGCGACAGGAGTCCGGCTCGATGGTTGCGGTCCGGGACGGCTCGTCCACGGACACGGCCGTCACCGGCCCACGTGTCTCCAACGCTAACGATTTACCGCGCCCACGCGTTTTTGCCATGCCTGATTTCCGCTTTCCGGACCGATCTTCAGACCGTCGCGCGCCTGCCTCGGCCTCCTTCGCACGTTTCGCTTTCATCAACGGGGAGGGTCTCTGATGGATTTCAGCTTCAACCTGAAGCGCACCGCCAATGCGTCCGCATGGCGGGTGTTGCCCAACCGCTGGGACTTCGTCGCGTTTCCGCTGATCATCTGCATCATCGCGATGGCGGCGATCGGTTTCCACGAAACGCTGGCGCCGATATCGACGCTCAAGACCCAGGCTATCTCGCTCGACCCGTCGAACCTGCCTGAATATGCCATGCGCACCACGTTGCGCATGCTCGCAGCGATGGTCGCGTCGCTGCTGTTCACGCTCGTGTACGGCACGCTGGCGGCCAAGAGCCGGCGCGCCGGTCTGGTGCTGGTGCCGATTCTCGACATCCTGCAGTCGGTGCCGGTGCTGGGCTACATTTCGTTTACGGTCACCTTCTTTCTCGCGCTGTTTCCAGGCCGCGTGCTCGGCGCCGAACTGGCGGCGATCTTCGCGATCTTCACGAGCCAGGCGTGGAACATGACGTTCAGCTTCTATCAGTCGCTGCGCACGGTGCCGCGCGATCTGGACGAAGTGTCGCGCGGCTTCCATCTGACCTCGTGGCAACGCTTCTGGAAGCTCGAAGTGCCGTTCTCGATGCCCGGCCTCATCTGGAACATGATGATGTCGATGTCGGGCGGCTGGTTCTTCGTGGTCGCTTCGGAAGCGATCACCGTCGGCAATAACACGATCACGCTGCCGGGTATCGGCGCGTTTCTCGCACAGGCGATCTCCGACAAAAACCTGCACGCGATCGGCTGGGTGATTCTCGCCATGACGGTCGTGATTCTCGCGTACGACCAGTTCCTGTTCCGTCCGCTGGTCGCGTGGGCCGACAAGTTCCGCATGGAAAACACCAGCTCGGGCGACGCGCCGGAGTCGTGGCTGCTTGACCTGATCCGCCGCACGCATCTGATTCACCGTCTGCTGGTGCCGCTCGGCTGGATGTTCGCGAAAGCCGCGCGGGTGAATTTCAGCCTGCCGGCGTTCCGTGCGCCGAGCTTCGCGATTCCGCGCAGCCAGAAGAGTTCGCGTTTCGGCGACATGCTCTGGGCCGCGCTGGTGCTGGTCGCCACGGTGTACGTGGTGTATCGCGTGTTCACTTACGTGCGTACCGGCGTCTCGCTCGACGAGGTCGGCCACGTGTTTATCCTCGGGCTCATCACGCTGTTGCGGGTGATTCTGCTGATCGCGATCGCCTCGGTGATCTGGGTGCCGATTGGGATTCTGATCGGACTGCGTCCGGCGCTGGCTGAGAAGATCCAGCCGCTTGCGCAGTTCCTCGCCGCGTTCCCGGCCAACCTGCTGTTCCCGGTGTTCGTGATCGTGATCGTGCGCTTTCACCTGAACCCGGACATCTGGCTGTCGCCGCTGATCGTGCTCGGCACGCAGTGGTATATCCTGTTCAACGTGATTGCCGGCGCCAGTTCGTACCCGAACGATTACCGCGAAGCCGCCAAGAACTTCCAGATTCGCGGCTGGCAATGGTGGCGTCAGATCATGCTGCCGGGCATCTTCCCGTACTACGTGACCGGTGCGATCACCGCGTCGGGCGGCGCGTGGAATGCGAGTATCGTCGCGGAATTCGTGCAGTGGGGCGACACCAAGGTCGCCGCGCACGGCCTGGGCGCCTACATCGCGCAAACCACGGCGGCCGGCGACTATCCGAAGATCATTATGGGCATCGCCGTGATGTCCCTGTTCGTGACTCTGTTCAACCGCCTGCTGTGGCGTCCGATGTACGCCTATGCCGAAGCCAAGCTCCGGCTCGATTAAGTAATAAAGGCTAAACGCGATGCAAAATCCTAAAGCTGCTATGACCGCCGCGCCGATCCAGACTCCGCCGATGCCGCCGCGCCTCGGCGAAGAGATCCTGCGCGTCAAGGACGTGTGCCGCGGGTTCAACAAGTCGCAGGGCGAGCTGCTCGTCCTCGACGACGCGAATCTGTCGCTGCGCGAAGGCGAGATCGTCGGGTTGCTGGGCCGTTCGGGCTCGGGCAAGTCGACGCTGTTGCGCATCATCGCCGGTTTGATCGAACCGACCGACGGCGAAGTCACGTATCTGGGCAAGCCGCTCAGCGGTCCCGCGCGCGGCATTGCGATGGTGTTTCAGACCTTCGCGCTGTTCCCGTGGCTGACCGTGCTGCAGAACGTGGAAGCGGGTCTCGAGGCGCAAGGCGTCGGCGCGAGCGAGCGGCGCACCCGCGCGCTGGCCGCGATCGATCTGATCGGTCTGGACGGCTTCGAAAACGCTTATCCGCGCGAGTTGTCGGGCGGCATGCGTCAGCGCGTCGGCTTTGCCCGCGCGCTGGTGGTCGACCCCACGCTGCTGCTGATGGACGAGCCTTTCTCCGCGCTCGACGTGCTGACCGCCGAAACGCTGCGTACCGACCTGCTCGATCTGTGGACGCAAGGCCGCATGCCGATCAAGGCGGTGCTGATCGTCACGCACAACATCGAAGAAGCGGTGTTCATGTGCGATCGGATTCTGGTGCTGTCGTCGAATCCGGGCCGCGTGATCGCCGAGATCAAGGTGCCGTTCAAGCACCCGCGCAACCGCCTGGATCCGGCGTTCCGCCGCCTCGTCGACGAGATCTACGCGAAGATGACCGCGCGTCAGACCGACGAAAAGACCAAGAAGGGCCTCGAGTTGCATAGCTGGCTGCCGCACGTTTCGACCAACCTGATGGCCGGTTTGATCGAAACGCTGGCTGCCGCGCCGTACCACGGCCGCGCCGACATGCCGGAAATCGCCCGTTCACTGCATCTGGAGGTCGACGATCTGTTCCCGGTGGCCGAAGTGCTGCAACACCTCGGTTTCGCCGACGTGCGCGAAGGCGACATTTTCCTGACGCCGCCGGCACGGGTGTTCTCCGAGTTCGGTACACAGGAACGGAAGATGATGTTCGCCGAGCATCTGTTGCGGCACGTGCCGCTCGCCGCGCGGATCAAGAAGGTGTTGAACGAACGGCCGGGGCATCGCGCGCCGCGGGTGCGCTTCGAGCAGGAGCTGGAGGATTTTCTGTCGGACAGCGCGGCGGAAGAGACGCTCGACGCAGTCATCAACTGGGGCCGTTATGGCGAGATCTTCTCGTATAACGACCAGACCGAAATCTTCAGTCTGGAAGACGTGGAGTCTTAAGCGCGGCTAAGGCGGCGCAGTTCGAATCGCCAGGACGCAGCAAGCAAAAACGGCAGGGGAGACCCTGCCGTTTTTTTATTGCCGTGTGCTTGATGCGGCGTGCCTGGCGCCAAGCGCCTGGTGCCGCGCGTTTGTTGCCGACGGCTTGCCGCTGAATGCGTAGCGCCGACTGCGTAGCCCGAAGGCTTATTGCAGATTGCCCCAACGCTCGACCGCCGGTTCCGCCGACGCCCACTTCCAGCCCTTATCCTGCTGACACGCGCTGGCCGTATACCAGTCCTCGTGCGCTTTGGCACCCTCGCCGTCCTGCACCGAGAACACGAACTCCTTGCACAGCGCGAGCGCCGAGCCGAATGCGCGCGTCACGCGCACCTGGCCGTGGCCGTTCTCGATGGGCAGCGTGTGTTTGATCGCCCACGGCCGTGTTTCGCCGACCGGCATCGCCCCCGCGAGCGCGGCGATCAGGTTCTGCTGGTCTTCGTGCATGTTGCGCATATAGCGGCCGACGGCTTCGTCGGTGGCGGCTTGCACCGCGATGCCGACGCCGATACCGATCGCGGGGTTCGACGTCACCAGACCCGACGCGACCCCGGCGGCCGCGCCGCTCGCCGCGCCGACCGACGAGCAGCCGCTCGTCAACAGCGCCGCGCCGACGCACACTGCGCCGGCCAGCACGAGCCGCAATGGGTGACCTGAGAGCACGGCGCGCAACGGGCGACGTGTGCCCCCGGCGGCGGCTGAAGAAGCCGCAGACGAGCCCGCCGTCATTGCAGCGCACCCCAGCGTTCGGTAGCCGGCTCGGCCGACGCCCATTTCCAGTTGTCGCCGTCGCGACAGATCGACGCGACATAAAACGCGCTGCTGGCCGGCACATTCTTGGTGGCGGCAGTGTCGACCGAGAAGACGATTTCCTTGCAGTCGAGCGCGCCCGCGCTGATCGCTCGGCTGACGGTCACGCGGCCGTGTTCGTCGTCTTCGATCGGGAACGAGTGGGTCACGCTCCACGGCGCGACCGCGCCGACGTCGAGCGGTCCGGCGATTTTGGCGATGCCGTCCTGCGTATTCGTGTGGACCACGCGCTCCGAATACTGCACGCCGGCTCTGGCCGCGGCGACCGCGCCGAGACCGATGCCGGTGGCGACCGCCGCATTGCTGGTGACTTTGGCCGCGAGCGCGGCGCCCCCAATACCGGCGCCGGCCACGGCGCCTTCCGAGTACAGCGAACTACAGCCGCTCAACGCCGACGAGATCGCTACGGCCAGCGCAACGACCGCGGTTGCATTGGAACGTCCACGCCCGGCCGTCTGTTTTACCCATTCGGCCCACACCATACTTTTTTGCATTTCCCTGTCTCTGCTCCTGCAAGTGCCTTTCGTTTCACGCGTGAATAGCGCCGGGTGAGCGAGCGGCACGTCATCCCAATGCGACAACTACGCGGCACTACGTGCTGCCGCATTTTGCAGGATGCCATTTGTAATTGGCAGTGGGAAAGTGCAAGCAATTGCAAAAAGTGGTGCGATTCAAACGGGTTTCTGATTGACAGTTACCCGTTTGATTGGCGGTGCGAAGGGATTATCGACGTGCTTGTCAGTGTGCCGGGAAGCCGCGTGGCGGAATTTTCTACTGCTCGACTTCGTCGTCCGCGCCGCCTTCGTCGCCGTAGGCGCTCAAGCGGTTGTACAGCGTTTTGAGACTCACGCCGAGCGCTTTCGCCGCACGTCGTTTGTCGCCGCCGCAATATTTGAGCGTGCCGAGAATGATCTGTTTTTGCGCGTCCGCGAGCGGTGTACCGATCCACACGCTCATCGCATCGCCCTGCGTCACCGGTTTTTTCACGCGCGACGCGAGATGCGGATGCGGCAATTCGACCGTCTTCTCCGCGAGAATGAACGCGCGATACACCGCGTTTTTCAGCTCGCGCACATTGCCCGGCCACGACCAGGTGCGCAGTGTTTCGAGCGAGCGTTTGCTGAAGCTTTTGCTGGCCGACTCCTGCTGGTTGAGCAGCGCGAGAAAGTGCTGGGCGAGCAGTTCGCGATCGCTCTCGCGCTCGCGCAACGGCGGCGCGCGCAACGGGAAAACCGCGAGGCGGTACATCAGATCTTCGCGCAGCCCGTTCTCTTTCACGGCCACGGCCGGATCGCGATTGGTCGCGGCGATCACGCGCACGTTGCCGCTGATCAGGTCGTTGCCGCCGACGCGGAAGAACGTGCCGGTCTCGAGTGCGCGCAGCAGTTTGACCTGGCGCACCGGCGCCATTTCGGTAATTTCGTCGAGGAACAGCGTGCCGCCGTTCGCGTGTTCGAAATAGCCGACGCGGCCCTGCACCGCACCGGTGAAGCTGCCTTTTTCATGACCGAACAGTTCGGCTTCGATGAGCTCGTCGGGAATCGCGCCGCAGTTCACGGCGACAAAGGGCATGTCCTTGCGGCTGCTTTGATCGTGAATCGTGCGGGCGATCAGCTCCTTGCCGGTGCCGGATTCGCCGATGATCAGCGCGGTCGCGTCGGTGCCGGCCACGCGTTCGATCTGCTCGTACAGATCGAGCATGACCGGCGACGAGCCGTATAACAGCCCGTACGATTTGAGTCCCGCGATGCCGTCCGCGACGCGCTGCTTCGCCTGTGCCGAAGTATTGCCGCCGGCGGAGACGGGCGAGTCCAGATCGATTGACGCCATAAACGGGGAGTCCTGTGCAAAGAGTTGCGTTGTTGCGGCGCGCAGGCCTGAAACGAGATCGGCCGCGACGGCCAATATCTCACAAAGGTCGATTTAACCACTTCGACGCCGCTTCCGGCAAACGATGTGACGGTCGCCGAAAACACTTTGCGCACGCTCGGTCGAAAGTGCCTGACGCGGATTCGCATGCATCGTGTACAGGCAAAGTTACCGGGCACGGCGTTTGCGCTTAGTACCCGACACGCGTGTGCTTTTGCACCATCCATTGAAGCAGGGCGAGCGTGGCGCTGGCCGTTCGCCAGCCCGCACAGGCGCGGGAATCAGCGGGAAGCAGCGGGAAACAGCGGGAAACACCACGCCAACGCCGAACTCAGACCAGGAGTGAATGATGACTGACACCACGCAACAGCTTGCACTCGGCGGGCAGAAGATTGTCGACGATCTGCGGGTGCTGCTGAAGGACTCGGAAGAGATGCTGCGGCTTGCCGCCAATGTACCGGGCGAGGGCGTCGATGCGCTGCGCGACAAACTCGGCACCCATGTCGAGACGCTGCAGTCCGCGCTCGGCGACGCGCAGCAGAACGCCCAGCGGCGTTATCGCACGGCGACCGTCAAAACCGAACGCTACGTGCGGCATAACCCGTGGCGCTCGATTGGCATTGCCGCAGGCGTAGGCTTCGTGCTGGGCGTGCTGGCGGCACGCTAAGGCGCGGCACGCTATCTGTTCGCTTTAAGACCATAAGGAGTTCACGATGGGACGACCCAAGATCGGTATCTTCGGCGCGCTGATGGCGCTCGGCGGCTTTCTCGCGGTTCGCTACGTGCAGCAGCGCAACCGCGCCGCGCAGGGGCCGGCGGCGCGTGAGTTGAGCCGCTGGGAAGGCGAGGGCGGCGCTGTCGCGGCGCCGGTTGCGCCGGCCGCCACGGTGGCGGCGGCCAATCCGGACACGCATGGTGCGCATGGCACCAACGGCGCGGCGCATCCGAACGGTCACGACGCCGCCTGGCCGTTTCCGCGTAGTTAGGCCGCGCGCCGCCGGGGCAGGGACAGGGCGAGATCGATAGCGGCGAAGACGGGCTTAGCGTGCTTGCCAGCGAGATGACGAGGCGCACCGTTTTGCCCGATGGTGCAACCTGGAGGTGCAAGGTGCGCCTTGCTAAACTGTCTCGATAAAGCTTTATAATGGGTAAATCAACAACAATGACAGCGGCTTTTCCGTACTTTTGCCGCCAATTGTTGCAGTATTGAATCAAGTTGCCGGTTTGGCAGAGTGTGCGAAGTTAGCGTGTGCTTACGTCGCAGCACTCTGCGTCGCTGCCGGGCGCAGCGCCGCCGAGCCGCTTTTGGACATGCGTCCCAGCATGTTTCTCCACTCACGCTTGCAGCCTTTCGAGACGCGATGCCACATGTACTGATTGTCGACGACGACGCGAGTACCCGCGAGGCGCTTTCCGCCATCATCGGGGAAGACGGTCTGACCACCGCCACCGCGGGCGATTTGCGCGAAGCGCGCATTCAACTGGTCCGGCAGATGCCGGACGTCGTCTTTACGGACTTGAAGCTGCCCGACGGCCTCGGGGTCGATCTGTTCGAAGATCTGGACCCGCGCTCCGGCGTGGAAGTGATCGTGATTACCGGTCACGCGACGGTCGAGTCGGCGGTGAACGCGCTGAAAATGGGCGCCACCGACTATCTGGTCAAGCCGATCAACATGCAGCGCGTGAAGGCGATTTTGTCGCGCCTGCCGCGCGCCGGCGACCTGAAAGCGGAAATCGGCACCTTGCGAGGCGAGCTGCGCCGCATGGGCCGGTTCGGCCTGATGCTCGGCAATTCGCCGGCCATGCAGGAGGTCTACGACCAGATCGGCCGGGTCGCGCCGACGGCGGCCTCGGTCATGCTGGTGGGCGAATCGGGCACCGGCAAGGAAGTCGCCGCGCAGACGCTGCACCAACTGAGCTTGCGCCGCAAACACGCGTTCCTCGCGGTCAACTGCGGCGCGATCTCGCCGAATCTGATCGAGTCGGAAATGTTCGGCCACGAACGCGGCTCGTTCACCGGCGCGGACCGTCAGCACAAGGGCTATTTCGAGCGCGCGAACGGCGGCACGCTGTTCCTCGACGAAATCACCGAGATGCCGATCGAGTTGCAGGTGAAGCTGCTGCGCGTGCTCGAAACCGGCATGTTCATGCGGGTCGGCACGACCAAGGAAATCGAAACCGACGTGCGGCTGATCGCGGCCACCAACCGCGATCCGGAGCAGGCCGTGCTGGAAGGCAAGCTGCGGCTCGACCTGTATCACCGGCTGAACGTGTTTCCGATCAGCCTGCCGCCATTGCGCGATCGCGGCAAAGACGTCGAGTTGCTCGCGCAGGCGTTCCTCGACGAACTCAACGAGCGCCATGCCACGAAGAAGCATTTCCCCGCCGCCGTGAAGGAAATGCTGATGTCGTATCCGTGGCCGGGCAATGTGCGTGAGTTGAAGAATTACGTGCAGCGCGCGCACATCATGTCGGGCACGGATTCGGACAGTACCGCGACGGTGCCGCTGCAGATCACGCTGTCGAAGCCCGCGGCCGGCACGGCGATCACGATTCCGTTTGGGACGTCGCTCGCCGAAGCGGATCGTCAACTGATTCTGGCTACGCTCGAGCAATGTGGCGGGGTGAAGACGCGTGCCGCCGAGATTCTCGGCATCAGCTTGAAGACGCTGTACAACCGTCTGGTGGAGTACGGCAATGATGCGCGGGACGACGGCGACGCCGCCGATGAATCGCGCGCGCTGGGCGGCGCGGGCGCTTAAGCGCGGACGCCACGCTCATTCATCAGCCTACGGGAGTGCGCCGCTGACGGCACCACGACGGCACACGCCTTGCTGCGATCCATTCGAACGGAACGCAAACGAGGATAACCACTATGCCGGACACCACCGCCGCTCCCGCGCTTCCCCTGCCGAAGCACGCTCACCGTCCCGAGCCGATCGAACCGCCGTCGGCGCCGCCGATTCCTCCGCCCACGCCCGGCGAGCCCGACACGGTTCCGAGTCCGGCGCCGCCTGCCATCGAACCCATCGAACCGGTTGGCCCGCCGATTGGCGACCCGCCGCCTCAACCCACGCAAACGCCACAAGCCAGTACGCGGCCGCCGTCCGATTCGCGGCGCATGCAACTCTGACACGCTTGGTGCGCTGCGCCACAGTTCGGCGCGGTGATTTTATGTACTTGTTACAAAGCCGACGAATCTTTTACCGGCAATTTGCCGTCGTGACCCCTAGACTGTATTGATGCCGCTTATCCGGCGGCGGGCTTCCCCTGGAGGCATCGAACATGAGACATCCAGCACTGCGACGCTCAGCGCGCCATACGAAGCGCGATGCCCGGCCGGGCGCCAGCAAGAGCGGTCCGCCCGATAATCTGGCCGATGGTTCGGCCGATTCGCCGCCGTCGCACGATCCGGCCGCGCAGAACCGCGTCGCGCCCGACGCCCCGCCGGACGGCGAGCACAACCAGGGCGGCGTGCGTCAGGAAGGGCTGGAGTATCAGCGCGATCTCGGCTCGGAGCAGGATGCGTAGGGCGGGTTCGGGCCGCGTCGGCGGCCGACAGCAGCGCTTCCTGTTTCCTCATACAAAGCAGAAAAAATTTCTTCGCGGCGCGCTGGCGTTGCGCGTTTCTGCTCGTTCGTCACATTTGCATACATTTTTATTTCCAACATCTCATAAAAAGGCACGCGACTTGCATGCACCTTTTTGGCACATATCCGACTACAACGAAGCAACTGAACCAGGTGGAGCATTAACCAATGAGCAGACTGATCGTGGTATCGAATCGTGTTGCACCGACCCAGGAAGGCCGGCCCGCAGCGGGTGGCCTGGCGATCGGCGTGCTGGACGCGTTGAAGGAAACCGGCGGAGTCTGGTTCGGCTGGAGCGGCGAGACGGTGGCGGAGCCGTCCGCTCCCGTGATCGAGAAGCAAGGCAATGTGACGTACGCGACCGTGGGTCTGACCAAGCGCGACTATGACCAGTACTACCGCGGCTTTTCCAACGCGACGCTGTGGCCGACGTTCCACTATCGCAATGACCTGTCGCGCTACGACCGGCAGGAATACGCGGGCTATCAGCGCGTGAACGCGACGCTCGCGAAGCAACTCAAGGAGTTGCTCAAGCCCGACGACATCATCTGGGTGCACGACTATCACCTGCTGCCGTTCGCGCGGTGTCTGCGCGAGCTGGGCGTGAAGAATCCGATCGGTTTTTTCCTGCATATTCCGTTTCCGGTGCCGGAGGTGCTGCGCACGATTCCGCCGCACGAGGAACTGGTCAAGGCCATGTGCAGCTACGACGTGGTCGGCTTCCAGACGGAAGCGGATCGTCAGTCGTTCGTCGATTTCATTGAGCGCGGTCAGCATGGCACGTCGAGCGAAGACGGCATGGTGCACGCGTACAACCGCTTCCTGAAAGTGGGCGCGTATCCGATCGGTATCTATCCGGATGCGATCGCCAAGGCCGCCGAACAGTTCACCGATCGCAAGCCGGTGCGCAGCCTGCGCGACGGCATGCGGGGTCGCAAGCTGATCATGAGCGTCGACCGGCTCGATTATTCGAAGGGGCTGGTGGAGCGCTTCCAGGCGTTCGAGCGTCTCCTGCTGAATGCGCCGGGTTGGCACGGCCGGGTGTCGCTGGTGCAGATCGCGCCGCCGACCCGCGCGGATGTGGCCACCTATCAGCGGATTCGTCAGACGCTGGAAGGCGAGGCCGGCCGCATCAACGGTCGCTTCGCGCAGCTCGACTGGACGCCGATCCAATACCTGAACCGCAAGTACGAACGCAATCTGCTGATGGCGCTGTTCCGGCAATCGCAGGTGGGGTATGTGACGCCGCTGCGCGACGGGATGAACCTCGTCGCCAAGGAATACGTCGCGTCGCAGGATCCGGCCGATCCGGGCGTGCTGGTGCTGTCGCAATTCGCCGGGGCGGCGGAACAGTTGCCGGGTGCGCTGGTGGTCAATCCGTTCGATCTGTCGCAAATGGCCGAGGCTTTGGAGCGCGCATTGTCGATGCCGCTCGCCGAACGCCAGGCGCGTCACGCCGACATGATGGCGCCGATGCGCGAGAACAATCTCTCCGTGTGGCGCGATACGTTCCTCGGCGATCTGCGCAATGTCGCGACCGCTTCTTCGGTGACGGCCAAAGCGGTAAAGCTCGCTGACGTGACGGCATCGTCGTCGTCGTGACCGGTGGATGACGGCACGCAGGCTGATCACGTCTGATAAAGATTGACGGGCGAAAACAGGAAGGGCGCGGATCGCATGTTGCGATTCGCGCCCTTCCTGCATTGGCATTAGCGAGCCGACTGCGAGCGGGCTTCAACCCGCCGATAAGAACCTCACGCCGGTTGCGCGCTCATCCGCTGTCTGACCCGCAACGTACTCACGACGGCGGCGACCGCCGAAAAACCCGCGGCCACATACAGCGCGACAGTCGGCCCATTCTGCGGCGCAATGCCGAAGATCAACGCGACCAGCGCCGCGCCGAGCGTCTGCCCGGTCAGGCGCGCGGTGCCCAGCATGCCGCTCGCGCCGCCGCTGCGCTCGCGCGGCGCGGCCGACAACATGGTGCGATTGTTCGGCGACTGAAAAATGCCGAAGCCCGCGCCGCACAAGGCCATGCGCCACGCGATCTGCATGGCGTCCGGATGTGCGCCGAGCGTGGCGAGCAGCAGCAGGCCGACGGTCATCGCGGCGAGCCCCACGCCGCCCAGCCAGCCCGACGACACCTTGTCCGACAGCACGCCGGCAATCGGCGCGGCGATGATGATCACCGCCGGCCACGGCGTCATCAGCAGACCGGTTTCCACCTGCGACAAACCCAAGGTCTCCTGCAGCAGAAACGGCAGCGACACGAAGGCCAGCATCTGCGCGCAGAACGAACAGACTGACGTGCCGATCGACAGCGCGAACACGGGAATTTTCAATAGATCGATCGGCAACAACGGCGCCGACTGCGTCAATTGACGACGCACGAAGAAGTAGCCGATCACCACTGCGCCGACCGCTTCGAGCAGCACGTAGCCGAGTTGTTCGCCGTGGCCGAGTCCGTCGACGGCGAAGATCAGCAGGCCGAACACGAACGCGTTCATCACCGCGCTCAGGTAGTCGTAGGGCGATTCGTGGCCGGGGTTCATCGGCAGCGCCTTGAAGCCGCCGACGATCGCCGCGATGCCGATCGGCACGTTGATCGCGAACAGCCACGGCCACGACGCGACGGCGAGCACACCGGACGCGATGGTCGGTCCGATGGCGGACGACACCGCGACCACCATCGCGTTGATCGCGACGCCGCGGCCGAGTTGCGCGGGCGGATAGATCATGCGCACCAGCGCGGTATTCACGCTCATCACGCCGGCCGCGCCGAAACCCTGGACCACGCGCGCGAGCGCGAGGGTGTTCAGCGAAGTCGACAACGCGCAACCGAACGACGCCATCGTGAACAGGATCAGCCCGCCCAGATAGATGCGCCGGTAGCCGATCCGGTCGCCGAGCGACGCGAGCGGCAACAGCGAAATGGTGATGGCCAACTGATACGCGTTGACCACCCAGATCGAGCTGGCCGCGCTGGCGTGCAGCGTGCGCGCGATCGTCGGCAGCGCGACGTTGGCGATTGCGCTGTCGAGCACCGCCAGTGTCAGGGCGAGCGCGATCACCAGCATCGCCCAGTAGCGCTGCGGAATCGGCAGGCCTTGTTCGGTGCTGTCGGAGAGCGGTCGGGTGGGAGCGGGCGTTGCGTCTGGCGGAGCGCCGTCTTCGCGCGATGGTTGTGCGTGCATCGATTGTTCGAATGGGGGATGAGACAGAGCACGCGACTGACCACCCGCGTTGCCCGCCTGTGCCGGACACGCCGGTGTCGATTCGCTACGTACGCGACCGGCGCCGCAAAGCGCACGCCGGCCGCGCGTTCGTCGCGTTACTTCAGTTCGTACAGACCGGTGTGCGTGGTCGAGTCGAGTTCGTTCAGATGCGTCATGAAGCGCGCGACGGCGTTGGTGGTTTCCGCGTCGATCGGCAGATGCGGCACCTTCAGCGCGTGCAGACGGAAGATGTAGCGATGCGCCCTGTCGCCCCGCGGCGGCGCGGCGCCGCCGAAGCCGGCCGTGCCGTAGTCGTTGCGCAGTTGCAGCGCGCCTTGCGGCAGCAGCGAGCCGTCGGCTTTACCGGCATCGCGCGGCAGCGTGCGGGCGTCGGCCGGAATGTTCACCACGACCCAATGCCAGAAGCCGCTGCCGGTCGGCGCGTCGGGATCGTGAACGGTGAGCGCGAAGCTTTGGGTGTCGGCCGGCGGTGCGTCCCAGTGCAACACGGGCGAGATGTTTTCGCCGTCCACGCTGAACGCTTTGTCGTGATACTCGTGAGCTTTCGGCATGAAGCCGTTGGTGGGGAAGTCGTCAGACCAGAGACGGAAATCAGCCATGATGTGTCTCCCTAGTGAGTGGTTCTACGCTAGTCGGGGTGGGTGCTCTGGTTGCCGCGTGACGCTTGCGGCAATCGCTGAAACAACGTGCGACGAGTCCCCGGGTTAGCCAATCGAGTGTATCACCGGCAGCGCAGGGATTCGCTCCAGTCCGCCAGACTACAAGCGGCTTTCAGCCGCGTTCCTCAAAGTTCGGCGCGTCGCTCTTCAACCACGCCGCCAGCCGCTCCAGCACGCCCGCGATATCGCGATTGGCGCCACGCAATGCGCATTCCCACACCACCGCGACGCGCCAGCCGTCGGCGAGCAAGGCCGCGCTCACCTTGTCGTCGTTGCTGCGATTGCGGCCGATCTTGTCGCGCCAGAATTCCGGCCGGGTTTGCGGCCATTTGAAAAGATGACAGTCGTGGCCATGCCAGAAGCAGCCGTGCACCAGCACCACGGCGCGGTAACGCGGCAGCACGATGTCGGGACGTCCCGGCAGATCGCGCGCGTCCAGACGGAAGCGGAAGCCTTGCCGGTGCAGCAGGCTGCGGATCAGGATTTCCGGTTTCGTATTGCGGCCGCGGATGCCGGACATCATCCGGCTGCGGGTCGCGCTATCGACGATATCGACCATCTTCAGACGCGCCCGCGCCGGTCTTCATCGCAGGGCGCCGCGAACAAGTGGTCAGGCGTACAGCGAGAGGGCTTGCTTCGAACCACGGGGCGCCTCCTCGGCGAGCAGGGTTTGCACGTGCGGCAGCATGATGCGCGCCACTTCGCGCATGACGGGCATGACGACGCTGTTGCCGAACTGCCGGTAAGCCTGGGTGTCGCTGACGGGGATTCGGAAGGTGTCGGGAAAGCCCATCAGCCGTGCGCATTCGCGCGGAGTGAGGCGGCGCGGCCGCAGCGACTCGCCCTGATAGACCAGGATCTCGGAGCCATCTTTGTGATAGCGCGCCGACAGCGTACGCGTGACGCTATCCGGATACGCCATGCCGAAGCCGAAACCATTACCCGCCGCACGGTGTTTTTCCGCGTAGTTCTGCAGGTAGGTCCACAGGTTCGACGTGAGCGTGTACTTCGGCTGGACGCGTTTGGCGGCGTGATCGAAGAAGCGGTCGTGGTCCCACGGCAGCACCGGTTCGCTGCCGTCCGTGCGATGCAGGATCGAGCCGAGCCGAGGGCCGTGTTCCGGCAGGCGCAGGTCGTCCCACGAGAACGAGGTCTTGCCGCGAAAGCCGACGATGAGGATCCGCTCCCGATGCTGCGGCGTGAAATGCTGACCGTCGATCACGCGGTAATGCACTTCGTAGCCGAGTTCGTCGCGCAGGGTTTGCAGGATCACGTCGAACGTGCGGCCTTTGTCGTGCGACAGCAGGTTCTTCACGTTCTCCAGCAGAAACGCGGCGGGGCGCTTGGCCGCGATGATGCGCGCGACGTCGAAAAAGAGCGTGCCTTGCGTCGTGCATTCGAAACCGTGCGGCCGCCCGAGGGCGTTTTTCTTGCTGACGCCGGCGATCGAAAACGGCTGGCAGGGAAAGCCGCCGAGCAGCACGTCGTGGCTCGGCACGTCTTCGGCCGGAAACGACACGATGTCGCCGATCAGCGCATGCTCGGCGCCGTCCGGATAGTTCTCGCGATACGTCTTGGTGGAAAAGTCGTTCCACTCGCTGGTGAATACGCACTCGCCGCCTTGCGCTTCGAAACCCATGCGAATGCCGCCGATACCCGCAAACAGATCGACGAAGCGAAACTGGGCACCGCCGGTGGTTTTGCGTGCGTTACCGCCGTCGACTCGCGCGTTGCCTTGCAGCAGATCGCGCAAGGCCGGCTCCAGCATCGCAGGACACGGAGTCGCGCCTTTTTCCCAGCGGCGCACCGTCTTGATGTCTTTGCCGACGTGCGCGGCGATTTCGCGTTGAGTGAAGCGGGCGCGCGCCTGTCGGAGCAGTTCGAGCGGTGCGGCGAGGGTCACGGAAGTCCTTGCTGGGAATTTTTGCGGACATTATGACCTAAGGTCGTCCCTTTTTCCCTGTTTTCGGCGCAGAGCGGCAGAAAATTTCGACTGTCGACGATGCGTATCGGCTAAACGCGGCTGTCACGGTTGGACGTGTACGCTACCGAAGCGACGCGAACTCCCTGCGTGGCGACGTGTTGAGGCCGCGGCACGGTTCGCGGCCTTTTTTTATCGGCGGGCGTGATGAAGGGGGCGGCGGGCGAAGGGCCGGCTGGGCTGAAATACAAGCGGGGCTCAGACTTAGACGAGGCGGCGCTCAACCTCAAACGAGGCGGCTGTTATCGACGGGATAAGGCGGCGGGAACAGAGCGGCGACGGCTGGCGTGAGCGTGTCCCAGGCCAGTTGCGGTTCGGCTGCGAACTGATCGAGCTGGAGCAGCAGGCTGTCCACCGAGCACAGTTGCGCGTGGGAGAGATAGCCGGTGTCGAGCAGCGTGTACAAGCGCTGGCGCCAATAGGCGGGAGGCAGGATCGGACCGCCGAGATCGCCGTGTAAAGAAAGCCGCATTGCGCGCGAAATGTGCGCGATATCCCGGTCGACCAGCGCGGCCTGGGATGAACCCGTTAGCGTGATGAATGTGCGGTCCATGGCACCTCCTTCGCAGCTTTACGGCAGGCTGGGGCGAATCTTTAGACCTTTTCGATTATTTTTTGGGCGTCGCGCGTTGCCCGAAAAAGCGCGTTCCCGGCGGCGGGCATACCCGTTGCTCGATAGGGATACTGGCGTAATCTCGCGCCGGCATTCGAGATAAAGGAGCCGATCATGAACAAGGATCAGGTGAAGGGTGTGGGCGAGCAGATCAAGGGGAAGGTCAATGAAGCCGTCGGTAAGGCGACGAACAACCCCGGCAAGGAACTGAAGGGCGACTTGCAACAAGGTGCGGGCAAGGTGCAGAAGGCCTATGGCGATGCGAAGGAAGACGCCAAGGACAATGCAAAGCGCAACGCGCCGTAGTCCGGTTTGCTGTGCTGATTGTCGATGGATCGGAAAGGCGCTTCGGCGCCTTTTCCGTTTCGGGTTGCAGACGGGCTGTACGCAGCTTGCGGCGTCTGGCGGATTCCGCCTGGGAGTAACCCGCAGTGAGGCTTGGGAGTGTGTCGCGTGTGGTGTGTCGCTATTAGACTCGGGAGATCCAACCCGGAGATCGCGCCCATGACACCCGAAAAATTGCTTTCGACGTTCGAACGGCAGTACCTGGAAGGCAAAGCGCCGGTCGATCTGGAGCAGACCTGCGCGAGCTACGCCTCGTGGCTGGCCGCGGCATGGGAGCTACTCGACGGTGAGCAGAAGACGTTGCTGCTGACGGTCGGCGCGGCGTTGTGGCGGGAAGGCTATAACTTGCGCGCCGGCACGGCGACCAAGGACTTGTGGTGAGCTTTCTCGCGCGCTCGAGCGGAGCTTTGCCGCTCGCGTGACAAGCCTGGTTTTGCGCCGACCATCACGCTAAGCAATAGGTGCTGCGCGGAAGACCTGCAGCGCTTGAGCGCTTCCGCACGCGTTGCGCCGAGTCGGTTTATATTTGGCGGTCGCGCAATCTCGCGGTCTCGCGTTGCTGAGATTTCGATGCCGGTCTTCAAGGCTCGGACTGACTCGAACTGACTCGAACTGACTTGCGACTTCGATTTGCTCTCCTGCGTTGCTCAACTCTCGTACAAGGCTTACATCGTCCCATGACCGATCTCTCCGATTTTCCGATCACGAAGAAATGGCCTGCCGAGCATCCGGATCGGATTCAGCTCTATTCGCTGCCGACGCCCAACGGCGTCAAAGTGTCGATCATGCTCGAGGAGATCGGCTTGCCGTATGAACCGCATCTCGTGCGCTTCGATACGAACGATCAGATGACGCCCGAGTTTCTGTCGCTCAATCCGAACAACAAGATTCCGGCGATCATCGATCCGAACGGTCCCGGCGGCCGGCCGCTGGCGCTGTTCGAATCCGGCGCGATTCTGATCTATCTCGCGGACAAGGCCGGCAAGTTGATTCCGGAGGACATCGGCGGTCGCTATGAAGCGATTCAGTGGGTGATGTTCCAGATGGGCGGCATCGGGCCGATGTTTGGGCAGCTCGGCTTCTTCCATAAGTTCGCCGGCAAGGAGTATGAGGACAAGCGTCCGCGTGATCGTTACGTCGCCGAATCGAAGCGGCTGCTCGGCGTGCTGGACCGGCAACTCGAAGGACGCGACTGGATTCTCGGCGACGCGTATTCGATCGCCGATATCGTCACCTTCCCGTGGGTGCGTAATCTGATTGGGTTCTATGAAGCGGGCGATCTGGTCGGCATCGACGACTTTGCGAATGTGAAGCGTGTGCTGGCGGCGTTTGTCGCGCGTCCGGCGGTGGTGCGGGGGCTGGATATTCCGAAGCGGCCTGCGTAATGGTTTTAGGCGGCCGGAGCGCGTTAGGCGCGTCCGGCCGTGGTCTCTCACGGTCTCGCGCGTTCTGCGCGGACTTTCTACTCCCTCGCGAACTTCCCCTCCTGTCGAATTGACCTCGCGTCGTCGCCTGGCCGTCGACGTTTCATCCGTGGTCTTTTCCACAAGCCTCGTCCGTCCGCCGCATCGTTATTTTCGCGCGCTGGACGATCGGTGCCTTTTTATAGCTTCCCGGTCATTGATGCTGATTTTTGCGGCATCGAGAATTTGCCCGTCGATGTCGCCGCATTCGCGGCGCTCGTATCGAGACGACAGCATTCCGGGAGACACGCAATGCAATTTGAACTCAACGGCCGCCCGTTTTCCTTCGACGGCGACGCGCAGACGCCGCTGCTGTGGGTGATTCGAGACCACGCCATGCTGTGCGGCACGAAGTACGGCTGCGGGATCGGCGCTTGCGGCGCGTGCACGGTGCATCTCGAAGGCGACGCGGTGCGCTCGTGCGTGCTGCCGGTTTCCGCTGTGGCGGGTAAGTCGATTCGCACGATCGAGGCGCTGTCGCCCGATGGCACGCATCCCGTGCAACGCGCTTGGGTCGCGAAGGACGTGCCGCAATGCGGCTACTGTCAATCCGGCATGGTGATGGCCGCGGCCGCATTGCTCGCGCAAACCCCCAAACCGACCGACGCGCAGATCGATCAGGCGATCACCAATCTGTGCCGCTGCGCCACCTATCAACGCATCCGCGAGGCTATTCATGTCGCCGCGGAGAACTGACGCGATGCGCGGCGCACCGGG
Source organism: Paraburkholderia bryophila (assembly GCF_013409255.1). NCBI lineage: Bacteria > Pseudomonadati > Pseudomonadota > Betaproteobacteria > Burkholderiales > Burkholderiaceae > Paraburkholderia > Paraburkholderia bryophila. The sequence continues at coordinate 1,755,393 of NZ_JACCAS010000001.1, read as the reverse complement.
CGTCGCGGCCTCGGCCAGCCGGCGCGTTTTTCTGAAAAGCGGGTTGGCGATCGCGGGCAGTTTCGTCCTGCCGTTGAGCTTCAGCGAACTCGCATGGGCCGGCGAAGGCGGCGCACCCAGTTATGAGATCAACGACTGGGTGCGTATCGACGCGAGCGGCCACACGGTGATCGGCCTGTCGCAAGCGGAGGTGGGGCAGGGTGTGTACACCGGCTTGCCGCAAGTGCTTGCCGACGAAATGGATGCGGACTGGCGCAACGTCACGGTGACCTTCGTGACCGGCCGCGACGCCTATCGGATCGATGCCGCCAACGAGATGCCGCAGCAATTCGTCGGCGCTTCGATGTCGGTGACGATGTTCTACGAGCGCTTGCGGATTGCCGGCGCGCAGGCGCGGGCCGCGTTCATCGAAGCCGGCGCGCGCCGCTTCAAGGTGCGCGGCACGCAATGCACGGCCGCCAACGGTCAGGTCATCCATATTCCGAGCGGCCGCGCGTTGAGCTATGGCGAACTGGTGGCGGAGGCGGTGAAGATCCCGTTGCCTGCGCATCCCCGGCTCAAGCCCGCGTCGGCGCATACGCTGATCGGGCAGCCGTTGCACAAGCTCGATGCGCCCGCCAAGGTCAACGGCTCGGCACAATTCGGACTCGACGTTCACGTGCCCGGCATGCTGACCGGTGCCGTCAAAATGGCGCCCACGCTCGGCGGCAAACCGCTGCGCGTCACCAATGCCGACACCGTGCGAAAGATGCCGGGCGTGGTCGATACGGTGCTGGCGAAAGATGCGCTGATCGTCGTCGCCGATACGTATTGGCAGGCGAAGCTGGCATGCGACGCCGCGCAGGTGGAGTGGGATACGCCGGCGGGCGGTCCGTTCGACAGCGCGACGATTCTCGACGAACGCAAGGGCGCGCTGCAATCCGCGCACACGGTCGTCGCGACCTGTCTCGGCGATCCGCAAGCGCGCTTCGCGGACGCCGGGCAGAGCTCGGCTGTCGTCGTGCAAGCCGACTATCACACGCCGTATCTCGTCCACGCGACCATGGAGCCGGTCAACGCGACCGTGCACGTGCGCGACGGCGAGGTCGAAGTGTGGGGGCCGATCCAGGGGCAGGACAAGGTGCGCTGGACCATGGCCGCGATGTTCAAAGTGCCTGCGGCGAAAGTGATCGTCAACACCACGTTTCTCGGCGGCAGTTTTGGCCGCAAGTATGTGCCCGACTTCGTCGTGCACGCGGCGGTGGCCTCGAAAGCGGTCGGGCGTCCGGTCAAGGTGATCCGTTCGCGCGAAGACGACATTCAACACGGTTTCTACCGTCCTTGCGCGTCGGCGCGTATGCGCGCCGTGCTGGGCAAGGATGGCTTGCCCACGGCGCTGCACGCGCGGGTCGTCGGCCAGTCGCTGTACAAGTCGATCAAACCCGACTTCTTCGACAAAGCCGGCGGCTGGGATGAAACCATGCTCGACGGCATCTACGATCTTTGCTACGGCGTGCCGAATCTGCTGGTCGATTCGCTGCACGTGCCGCAGCCGATTCCGGTCAGTTTCATGCGCAGCGTCGGCAGCACGTCGAGCGTGTTTTTTCTCGAGAGTTTCATCGACGAATTGGCGCACACAGCGGGAATCGATCCGCTGCGCTACCGGCGCGCGCTGCTGCGGCACGACCCGCTGAGCGTCGCGGTACTCGACCATGCCGCGGCGCGAGCCGACTGGTTCGGCAAGAGCGCGCCCGGCTTGCACCGCGGTATGGCGTTCTGCCTCTATACCGGCCGTGGCGGCGCATTTACCACCTATGTCGCGACGATCGTCGAACTGCGTCTCGTGCACCGGCAGGTGAAAGTCGAGCGTGTGGTGTGCGCCGTCGACTGCGGCCGGCCGATCAATCCGATGCTGATTCAGGAAGCGATCGAAGGCGGCATCGGCTTCGCGCTCACCAACACGTTCAAGAGCGAAATCACGTTTGCGAAAGGCGCCGTCGTGCAAAGCAATTTCGCGGACTATCCGCTGCTCAATCTCTCCGAGATGCCGAAGGTGGAAACCGTGATCGTGCCGAGCGATCGCGCGCCGCAAGGTTGCGGCGAAGTCGCGTTGCCGCCGGTTGCGCCGGCGGTGGCCGCCGCGCTGTTTCGCGCCATGGGACAGCGCTTGCGTTCGATGCCGCTGCCTCAGCGCTTCGACGTTTGAGTTTCCAGGCAGCCGGGCGCTGCCGTCGACTGTTTTCCCCACTTGTTGAAGAAGGCCTTATGAAAAGAACCACTTTGCTGGTTGCATTCGCGTGCGCTGCCGTTCACGCGCACGCAGACACCGATTTCACCCGCGCGCGGGCGCTGGCCGGCGAGCATGCCTGCCTCGGTTGTCACGCGGTGGACAAGAAGCTCGTCGGCCCCGCCTATCACGACGTGGCCGCGCGTTATAGCGGCCAGAGCAATGCCGCCGCGTTGCTCGTCAAGCATGTGCAGCAGGGCAGCGCGGGCGTGTGGGGCAATGTGCCGATGCCGCCCAACCGGATCGACGCCGCCGACGCGCGGCTCCTCGTCAACTGGGTGCTGGCGGGCGCGCCCGATCACTGAGGTCGCCGCGCCGCGCCCGCGAACTCGCGGGCGTGCCTAACGGGCTGTTTCAATCGACGGATCATCGGCAGTACCAGAGCTGTTCAAACAGCCTTGATGATTCGGATGGCTAATTTAAAAGAGGTTTGGAAATGAGAAACTATCTTGCGGCAGCGTGTCTGCTCGGCGTAGCGAGTCTGGCTCATGCGCAGAGCAGTGTGACCTTGTACGGAATCGTCGACACCGGCGTGCAGTATTACAACCATGCGGCGACCGGCGGCTCGGTCGTCGGCATGCCGGCGCTGACCGGCGAAGTGCCGTCGCGCTTCGGCTTGCGCGGCGCTGAAGATCTGGGCGGCGGCACGCAAGCGTTCTTCCAGTTGGAAAGCGGTTTTGCCGCCGGCACCGGCGCGCTGAACTACGGCGGCCGTCTGTTCGGCCGTGCCGCGAACGTCGGCATCAGCAGCCCGTACGGCACGCTGACGCTGGGGCGCCAGATCAACATGTCGTATTACGCGTTGCTGCAGGCGGACGTGATCGGCCCGTCGATTCATTCGATGGCGAGCTTCGACACCTATTTGCCGAATGCGCGTAGCGACAATGCGATCGGCTACCTCGGCAAATTCGGCGGCTTCACGCTCGGCGGCACCTACAGTTTCGGCCGCGACGCCGCTGGACCGGCGGGCCCGTCCGCGACCGATTGCGCGGGGCAGGTGGCCGGCAACTTCATTGCCTGCCGCCAGTACACGGCGCTGGCCGCCTACGATTCGGCGCACTTCGGCATCGCGGCTTCGTATGACGTGATGCGCGGCGGGACCGGTGCGTCCGCGCCGTTGACGAACAGCGCGTACACCGATACCCGGACCATCGTCGACGCTTACGTCAAATACGGCGCCGCGAAACTCGGCGGCGGCTGGGAGCGGCGCAACACGTCGGCGGCGGTTCACAGCCAGACCGATCTGTTTTTTGTCGGGGTGAACTATTTCGCGCTACCGGCGCTTTCACTCGATACGCAAATGGTGCGATATAACGTTAGAAGCGTATCCGACTCGACGCTGCTTATCGCGCGCGCGACCTACTTTCTGTCGAAGCGCACGTCGGTGTATTCGTCGCTCGGTTATATGCTCAACAGCCAGAAGGCCGCCGCGCCGGTGGCTGCGGCCGGCACCGTGCAAACCGGCGCCGATCAGCTCGGCGTGATGGTCGGCATCCAGCAGCGCTTCTAGCATGAGGCGAGCGGCGGGTGCAGCCGGCATGCGGACGACGCGGTGCCCGCAAGGGAGGGACGAACCGATGGATTTGCTGAGCGATGTCCTGTCCGACTTGCGGGCTGATACGGTCGTGACCGGCAGATTCTCGCTGGCGGCGCCGTGGGCCTTCAACAAGCCCGCGGTAGCCGGCGCGCCGTTCCGCACCTGTTCGGGCAATCCGTTCTATATCGTCGTCAAGGGGATGCAGCCCGTGCGGGTTGAACCCGGCGACTTCGTGCTGCTGCCGCACGGCCACGAGCATGTGATGTGCTCGGCGCTCGACGAAGTGCCCGTGCCGTTCGACGAACTGATGGCGAGCCAGGGCATCGAGCCGCGCTTCGATACGCCGTTGGCTTTTTCGGCGGGTGGCGAGGGCGCGTTGAGCGAGTTGTACACGGGCATCGTCGTGTTTCGCGAGTCGATGCGCAATCCTTTTCTCGGCATGCTGCCGCCACTGATTCACATTCGTTCCGGCGATGCCGCAATCGCGCCGTGGCTTGCCAATACCTTGACCAGCTTCATTCAGGAATCGATGGAGGCGCAGCCCGGCTGGGCGATGGCCGCCGCGCGTCTTGCCGACGTGCTGTTCATTCATCTGTTGCGCGCGCACCTGTCGAGCAGCACCGGCGGGCATACCGGCTGGTTGCGCGGCATGGCCGATCCGCAGATCGGTCAGGCGATGGCGCTGATCCATCGGACGCCCGCGAAGGCTTGGACGGTGGCGAATCTCGCGACGGCGGCCGGTATGTCGCGCTCGGGGTTCAGCGTGCGCTTTCTCGAGCTGGTCGGCGAAACGCCGATCGCGCATTTGACGGCCTACCGGATGTATCTCGCGGCGGGCGAGTTGACGCGTGGCCGCAGTCGGTTGATCGAGGTGGCGGAGCGTGTCGGCTATACGTCCGAGAAGGCCTTTGCGCGCGCGTTTCGGCGCTGGGCCGGGATGCCGCCCAGGGCGTATGTCATGTCCGCGCCGGATCCACTCGATCTGGAGCGGCGTGGTGGTCGATGAGGGTGCGATGCGGCGTCGGTGGTTGAGCGTGAAACCAAACCGCGCTCGATCGCTTTTCTCAGAGGGCTCGCACCCTCGACCGTCAAGATATGCACCGGGTTGTCGATATACTCTGCATACGTCAGCAGCGTGAGTGATTTTTTCTTCAGGACCTGCGTCGTCGCCAATTGTTGACAAGCTGTCTGCGGAGACTAGTTTGATTCTGAATCGACCATCCATCATCTGGCGGGCGATCGCTTTCGTGGCGGTTGTCTGTTTGTCCCTTGTCGCGCTCGATGGCTGGCGGAGCTGGAATGCGCGGTCAGTCCAATTGGGCGAAATGGACGTTGCTACCTCGAATCTCTCGCGGGGCATGGCGCAGCAGGCGGACGACACCTTCAAGGAAGCGGACACGGCGTTGCTGGGCATCGTCGAGCGCGTGGAGCACGACGGGACCAGCCCGGCCGCTCTTCGACGACTGCACGACATTCTGGTGACGCGCCGGCAGGAGTTGCCCCAGCTCGCCGGTCTGTTCGTCTATGACGAAAACGGCGTCTGGATCGTCAATTCCACGTCGACCCCACTTGAACGATTCAATAACGCCGATCGCGAATATTTTATCTTTCATCAACATTCCACTGATACGGGACCGCACATTGGCGTCCCGGTCGTCAGTAGATCGAGTGGCAAGTGGGTCATTCCCGTTTCAAGAAGAATCAGTAAGCCGGACGGTAGTTTCGGCGGAGTCGTGCTGGCGACCGTCGATATTGATTTCTTCAAGACGTTCTACGACAGTCTTCAGATCGGCAACGCCGGAGCCGTTGCCCTCGTATTGAATAGCGGCGAGATGCTGATTCGCCGGCCGTTCGATGCAAAACTGATTGGCAAAAGCATGCAGGGAACCGCGCTATACAGTTCCTACACGACGCAAGGCCCCGTCGGGACGGCTTTCATCAGGTCGGCGCAGGATGGCATCACGCGGCTCAACAGTTTTCGTGCTCTTCAGCATTATCCGGTCTTTGTGGCCGCAGCCTTATCCAAGGACGAGATTTTGCATGAGTGGTGGCGCGACACGCTTTGGCATTCCGCTGGCGTGCTGTGTCTTGTCTTCGTGGTGGGACTGTTCGGTTGGCACCTGATCCGGCAGATCGAACTGCGGACCCAGGCCGAAGCGGAACTGACCAGGACACACGCTTCCCTCGAAAAGCTGAATCAGACTCTTGAACGACTCGCGATGCAGGACGGCCTGACGGGGCTGGCGAACCGCCGCCAGTTCGATGTGTCGCTGCAGAACGAATTCAGCCGCGCCACGCGTCATGCGAGCGCGCTGGCACTGATCATGATGGATGTCGATTGCTTCAAGCAATACAACGACATCTACGGACATGCAGCCGGCGATGAATGTCTGCGAACGATCAGTCGTGTCATCCGGGACCTGACGGCCCGGCGTCCTGGCGATCTTGCCGCCCGCTATGGCGGAGACGAGATCGCGGTGCTGCTGCCGAACACGGACGTGGCGCATGCCGCCGCGATCGCGGACAAAATCTGCGGCGCTATTCGCGATCTGGAAATCGAACATGCGGGCGGCCCCGCTGGTTTTGTCACGATCAGCGCCGGGGTAGCCGCTCGGGTCCCGACTAGGGGCGCGAGTGAGCCTATGGAGCTGATCCTCGTTGCGGACAAGGCGTTGTATGAAGCAAAGATGAATGGACGCAATCGGGTACTCGCCGCCAAGGGGATTTCAAGCTCAGCCGCGAGCGATTAACCACCGCCGGGCTCAATGCTGCCCCGCGTTCATCAACGTCCAAAGCTGCCGCGCCGGCTTACCCATCAGCACGCGACTCATCACGCCGCTGCATCGCGCGCACGTGTACTTCTCCGCTGCGCGCTGACCTTCCTTCCGGGCGGCACCGTCTAGCAGCAACTCGTCGTGCGGCTCGGCTTGCTTAATTTTTATGCTATTTCAACTATTTGCACCTGAGCCCTTACAAGAATTCGCGCACCCCGTTATATTTCGCGGAATATTGCGAACCGCAATATTTCGTAACGGCAATTTCAATGACACCACCCTCCCGCTGCACCCTACGCATGCTTGCCGTCGTCTCGGCAGGCGTCGCCGCGACCGTCCCAGCCTATGCGCAGGATTCCGACGCTCAACTGACCCCGATCGTCATCACCGGCATCAAGCCCACTCCTTATCCTTCGTACCAGGTCGATCAGGCGGTCGTCGGGCCGCTGGGCAAGAAAAATCTGCTCGACACGCCGTATTCGATCAACATCATCCCCAAGTCGCTGGCTGAGAATCAGCAACTGCGCAGTGTGCAGGAGGCGTTCAGCTTCATCCCCTCGGTGCAGGGTCTGAATATCCGGCCTCAAACACGCGGCATGCAGGCCGGCGTGGTGCAGAACACGCGTATCGACGGCATGAACATCGCCGCGACGACCGATTACCCGATCGAGCAGTTCGACAGTATCCAGGTGCTGAGCGGCCTCGCCGGCGCGCTCTACGGACCGGCCAGCCCGGCCGGCACGTTCAACTACGTGCTCAAGCGGCCGACCGACCAGCCGCTGCGCGAATTCACGTTCGGCTACGAGTCGAATGCTTTGTTCACCGAGCGCGCGGATCTAAGCGGGCACTTCGGCAACGACGATCGTTTCGGCTACCGGCTCAACCTGCTCAACCAGAATGGCGAGGGTTATGTCTCGGGCAGCCGTCTGCGCCGGGACCTGGCGAGCCTGGCCTTCGATATCCGGTTCACGCCGGACACCCGGCTCGAAACCAACTTCAGCACCTACCATTACCTGGACACCGGCTTCCCTGGGACGTTCGCCCTGGCGAAGAACGTGTTGCTGCCCGCCGCGCCGAACCCGGCGACGGTCGGCTACGGCCAGTCATGGGCCGGCGACGACAACGTCACGAACATGATGAGCGCCACACTGAAGCACGACTTCAATCCGGACTGGCACTTGAGCGCCGGCGTGCAGCGCGAAACGAACGACCGCGCTTCGACCGTGCCGACGCTCACGCTCACCAACAACAAGGGCGCCTACACCGAAACGACGGCGACGACCACGTACAGTCTCGACCAGGTGATCAGCAATACGATCGCGTTGAACGGCCATGTCGTGCTCGCCGGCCTGACCCACGACGTGTTCGTCTCCACCACGGGCTTTTACTGGAATCGGTACACGCCTTATCAAACGGGTGCCATCACGCTCGGCACCGGCAACCTTAACAATCCGGGGAGTTTCGCCCAGCCGGCGTTGCCTGACTTCTCGAATCGCTACCGTTCCGTCAGCACGTTCCAGCAATCGATCAACGTTGGCGACACGATCGGTTTCAACCAGCATTGGTCGATGCTGCTCGCGGCCAGCCAAAGCTGGATCCACGCCGAGAACTACAACGCGAAAGGGACGATCACGAGCAAATATTCCGCCGACGGCGTCAGTCCGACGGTTAGCCTGATGTACAAACCGCAGGAGAACATGACCGCCTACCTCACGTATGCGGACAGCCTGCAGCAAGGCGATATCGCACCGTCGGGCACGGTCAACGCGGGCAATTCCCTCGCGCCGTACCGAAGCAAGGAATGGGAGCTCGGTTACAAGGTCGACATTGCGGGCGCGACGCTCGGCGCCGCGCTGTATCGCATCGAACGGCCGTATGCGCTGGTGGAATCGAACAATGTTTTCGCCGAAGGCGGCCAGCAGGTCAACCGTGGGATCGAACTGACCGCGACGGGCGCCGTGACCCGCGATCTCAACATCTACACCGGACTTTCGCTGCTGGATCCGCGTTTGCACAACACGGGTGTCGCAGCGACCAATGGCACGCAGATTCTCGGCCTGTCGCGCGTGGTGTTCGATGCCCTGGTGGATTACTCGGTGCCCACGGTTGCCGGCCTCGGCTTCAACGTCGACATGAACTATGCGAGTCGCCGCGCGGCCAACTATTCGAACAGCGACTACGCCGACGGTTACACGATCTTCAATCTCGGCGCGCGGTATCGCACGAAAATCGCCGCCAAAGCCGTGACGCTGCGGGTCGGCGTCGATAACGTCGCCAACCGGCACTACTGGGCCAACATCACGCCGGCCGGTCAGAGCGGTTACACCGGCAGCGATAGCGGCACCGCCACACTCGGCGCCCCGCGCACCGTTCGCGCGTCAATCCAGATCGACCTCTAAACATGAAAAAATCGCAATCCATCCTGCTGCGGACGCTGCTGCCCTCCGTTCTGACCATGAACGCCGGCCTCGCCACGGCGCAGCAGGCACCCGCGGCGCCGGCCATCACGATCTATACGGCCGGTAGCATGAGTGGCGCGCTCGGCGCCATCACGCGCCAATACACGAGCGAGACCGGTCAGCCGGTCGAGCTCGTCGGCGGGCCGGCCGGCATGTTGCTCGACAAGATCGAGCACTCGGCCAAGGCGGACATTTTCGTTTCCGCAAACATGGCGCATCCGCAACAGCTCAGCGCGGAAGGCAAGGCGGCCCCCACCGTCGTCTTCGCGAGAAACCGGCTGTGCGTGGAGGCGCGCCCGGACGTTGGCCTGACGACCGGCAACCTGCTCGACAAGCTGCTCGATCCGAACGTCAAGATCGGCACGTCGACGCCGAAGTCGGATCCGGGCGGCGATTACGCGTGGGCGCTGTTTGCGAAGGCCGGCACCGTTCGACCGGGAGCGACCCAAACACTCGAAGCGAAGGCGCAGCAACTGGTGGGCGGTGCCGTCGCGCCGCAGGTGCCGGCCGGCCAGAATCCGGTCAAATACTTCATGACGACGCGACGCATCGATGTCTTCATCGGCTATTGCAGCTCGCACGAACCGACGCCCGATACGACACTGACGCAGGTCGAGCTGCCGGCTGAGCTGGCCATTGCAGCGGACTATGGCATGACCGTTATTGAGTCGCGGCAGAACGCCGCCACGCGCGATGCCGCGTATCGGCTTGCGCTGTATCTGATGAGTCCCGCCGCGCAGGACGTGTTGACGCGGTATGGGTTCACGCCTGTTGCGCGTCAGTAGGGGACAGGCATGCGGCGCTCGTCGCCGGGACGTTCGATCACGTTAGTGAACTGAGCGCGGTTGCCCTTGGGGTAACGGGACGTATGCGGCGCATCGGCCGACAGCAGATCAGTTGGCCAATCCGGCCTGGCGCCGCTGCAGGAAGCGGCGGACCGCCGGATCGCGTTCGAGGCCGATCGCCATGTCGTAGGCATCGCGCGCTTCGCGATGCGCGCCGGTCCGCGCGAGCAGTTCCGCGCGCGCCGCCCAGTACGGTTGATATTGCGCGAGCCGTGCGTCGGCGGCTACCTGTTGCATCGCGATAAGGCCCGCGTCCGCGCCCTGCAGCTCCGCGACGGCGAGCGCCCGGTTGATCGCGACCACCGGGGAGCCGGTGAGCCGCGCGAGCGCCTCGTAAAGCTGGACCACCGCGGCCCAGTCGGCGTGCCCGGTACGGCGCCGATGAACATGCGCCGACTGCAACGCCCCTTCGAGCTGGTAACGCCCGATCGAACCCAGCGCGCTTGCGTGGCGTAGCAGCGCTTCGGCCTCGTCGATCAACGGCCAGTCCCACAGCGCCGGGTCCTGCTCGGCAAGCGGCACGTATTCGCCGTCATCGCCGCGTCGCGCGCGACGCCTTGCCTGCGCATGCAGCATGCAGGCGAGCAGGCCTAGCGTTTCCGGTTCCCGCGGCAGCAGGTCGGCCACAAGTCTGGCCAGAAACAGTGCTTCGTCGGTGAGGTCGCGGCGCGCGACATCGGTGCCGCCCGGATCCGTCCAGCCCTCCGTAAAGGCGGCATAGATGGCGTCGAGCACAGCGTCGAGCCGGCCGGCAAGTTCCTCGCGCTCGGGGATGCTGAACGCAATGCCGGCTTCGCGGATCTTGTTTTTGGCTCGCACGAGACGCTTGCCCATGGCGGCCGGCGACATGAGAAACGCCGATGCGATCATCTTTGCGTCGAGCCCGAGGACCACTTGCAGCATCAGCGGTGCGCGGATGGCCGCTTCGATCGCCGGATGCGTGCAGGCGAACATCAGTGGGAGACGATCGTCGGGGATGCCGGCGTCCGTCGCGCCGTCGTCGAACTCCGGTCCGAGGAGCAGCAATTGCACGGCCGCCGCCTCGCCGGTGCGGCGGCGCCTGGCGAGGTCGATCATCTTGCGGCGCGCGACGGTGAGAAGCCACGCTTCCGGGTTCGACGGACAACCGTTGTGCGGCCACGTGGCCAGCGCCGAGGTGAATGCCTCCGATAGCGCATCTTCGGCTGCCGCCACATCCCGCGTACGTGCCGCGAGAAAGGCTACGAGCTTGCCGAAGCTGCGGCGCGCGACAGCGTCTGCGGTGTCGCGCGCGTTCATGGCGTCGTTGGGCAAGTTCATGCGTTCATGCCTTGCCTGAGACGCGGGTCATTGCTCGGCTCAGCCTGCAGCGTGCCAAAGCGGCCGCACCTCGACCACACCGTGACTCGCGGTCGGGCAGCGTGATGCCCACGAGAGGGCGGCATCGAGATTGGGCACGTCGATGAGGTAGTAGCCCCCCAGTTGCTCTTTTGACTCCACGTAGGGTCCGTCGAGCACCTGCGACTTGCCGTCTGAGATACGGACGGTTGTTGCTGTCGCGGTTGGCTGCAGACGGCCGCCGGCCACGAGTGCGCCTGCCTTTTTCAATGCCTCCGTGTATGCGGCGTAGGCCGCCACGCCCTGTTCCTGCTCGGTCTTCGTCAGGCTGTTCCAGCCGCCTTCATTCGCATAGAGCATCAACATGTATTGCATCTTGAATCTCCGTCATGGGTTGGGTTGTCGGCGGGCAATTTGCGCCGCCTGGACAATGACGCTTGAACCTGCGGGATTTGGACATTTTGCTGTTTTTCTGATAGTGGGGTCGATGCGGGAGCGTTTTTTTGGGGGGGGTTCGGTGATGTGACTAGCAGTACCACCCGGAGCGTCTTGCTTGGGTTGGGCAACTGTATGTTGGCAATAGTGGCAACAAAAAGCCCCGCAGCGCAAGGCATGCGGGGCTCTCTTAGGCAAACTTGGGTGACGCTGGGACGCTAGTTGGTCCCCCTGACAGGAATCGAACCTGTATCTAGCGCTTAGGAGGCACTTGTTCTATCCATTGAACTACAGGGAGATGGATAACTTGCAACGGGATGACGCGAGCCTTGTTGAAATTGGCTTGGGTCTTATCCCTGTGGCGTTTCCGGCATTTCTGCTTCTTCCTAAATGAAGCGCCGTGACAGCTTGTGAATCTTGGCTTGTCGCCCTCTTTGCTACGCTTTTGCTACGAGTCGATCTTGTAGCGCTCGAAGGCGATCTGGCACTGCTACAGCTTCTGAGCGGAAAAGACCATGGTTCTATCCCTTGGTCGGCAGTCGCCAGCGTGCTCAAGTACATAAGCGAGGGCAGAGTATAGCAAAAACGTTCAAAACGAAAGGTGCGGCGCAGGCTTGAGCGACGCCCGGCACCGGATGCGATCGAGAAAATATTCGCATGATTTTTCGAACCGATGCCGTCGTCCATACGGCGTGATTCCCGTGTCGCCGCTGCGTCGTCTGCAGCGGTTGCTATGCCTTAGGCTTCACCTGAACCCGGCAACTTCGTCGTGTCCAGTACGGCTGCCTTCGCGCGCAATAGCTCATCCGGTGACACGTCGAAACGACGAAGCCACGCATCGCTGCTCGGCGTTGTGTTGTGCACGGGCGCGTCGCCGCTGACGGTGCCGCGTTGCAGACTGCCTAAGCTCTCCGCGACGACATTGCGCAGCGCTGCGTTGAGTACAACATACGCTGGCGGCGGTGTGCCCGGTTGCCCATCCTCTTGCGGGCCGCCAGCCTGCGGAACAACACCCGCACGGATCAGCGCACCCTGGCTGCACGGCTGCAGGCTGAACCAGGCCTTGGGCAGTTCCGATTGAAGCGCGGGGATGTGTCCCACGCGATGCAGCATTCCGTCGTCGATCAAGGTGAGCCAGTCGACGGTCTTTATGCGATCGGTGAGCTTCCGAACTTTCATTGCGATTGGGTCGCCAACGTCAACGCCGGAGCCGAGCTGCTGCGCGATGAAATACTCGCTGCTCTCGTTTTCGTTGCGCCCCGTCGGGGATAGATTCACCGCCAGACCAGCGTGTCCATGAACCGCGTCGACTACAGCGGCGCTCTCCTCAAATAACTTGACGAAAGGTTCCGGATTCGCGCGCACAAACGGGGCGGGCAGACTGAATTCCAGTACGTCCAGACCTCGCGTGCCAAGTTCTGCCTGGAACCGTTCAAGGCAAAACGTCTTGAATTGGTAGAACGACGCTTCGCGTGCGGTCTTGCCGCCCACATAAATTGCGTCGAATCCCTCGTTATCGCCGACGCGCGTTGCGAGATCGGACAGAGCGGGAGCCTTCGCGATCGGGAGCGCGGGCTTGCCGTTGAACCACAGCCATCGAAGAGGGTTTGGGTCGTCGCCACAGGCTAGTTTGGCCAACTTGATGTGGGCATCCAGCGCCCACGAAAGCGACTCCCGTTTGTCCGCCGTGTAGCCACCCCTGAAATACAGCGCGGCCCGAACTACCACCGCAGCGCCGACGCCTTCGTGCGCATACTTGGGCTCGAAGGCCGCGTAAGGCAAGGTTCCAGCCTTCGTTGGATCCTGCGCCCATTGCTCAAGCTCGTTACTCATTGTTTCGTCCGTTCTGTGGTCATGGCAGCGGCAGCGGTATCGGTGGGGGCGGTAGTCCACCATGACTGTAGCTATTCAGTCCTTGACTGATCAGCTTGCCGAGTTGAGTTGCCGCCGACGAGGAAGTCGAGCTTTGTGACTGCTCATCCCCATCAGAGCAACCACAGTCAGACGGCCCCATGGTGACTACCTTGTTCGGTTCACCGGCGATTTCCTCGTATGCAGCCTGCTGTTTGAGATCAACTGTGTCCGGTGGGAACTTGATCTCCACCACGTTTTTCAGGTTGTCCTGAGTCGGCGGCAGCGAGGGATCCTTGACGACCACAACGTCGGGCCGCCGGATGTTGCCCACGCCGGGAGTGTAGCCGCCCAGCCCTCCAGGCCAATACTTCTGGATCCAGCCTGGCAGGTAGTCGTGCGACTTCGTGGCGATGCCACCGTCCATGATCGGCGCTGGCGGGTCCTGGCTCATGTCGTAGTTGACCTCCGCCTTGTACGGGCTTTGATGGTCAGTCAGCGTGTCCATCGCTTTCAGCCGGCCGCTCACACATTGCTGTTTCAGCGTTTGACCCTTGACGCCGATGCTGGGCGTCGCGTTGCATTTGCAGATCGCGGAGCAGATCACCTGGCGATCCTGCGGGTCCATCGAGTTTGGGCGCAAACGTGCCGTGTTGGTTTGTCCCTCGCTAGGTGCAGTGGAGCCGGTCGCCGATCCTTTTGCATAGCCCGTCACGCGCCAACCGTCGAACCGGCGTGGTCGAAAGTCAGCGACGATGCTTCATGAGTTTCTAACCAGGAGGTGTAGCCGTTCGTATCTGTCGTTCCCTGCACCGTCTGTCCCGTTGAGGAAGTGAGCGTGTAGGGGTGGTTCGGGATGGGTTGGTTCGTGATGTCGTCCAGCACCTGAAAGCGACCACGGTGCGGCCCATCCTGTTGACCATCGTTGGCATGTGAAACAACACTTTTGCCGCTGCCGATAGATCCGCCGGTACCCCCGGTCGGGGTCGCTGTGGCAGAGGATTGGGTGGCGATGAGTACGGCTCCGCAAGCGGTCTTGTCGCCATCGGATGCAACGGGGCGGCCGCCAAAGGTCATGCCCAGTTGCTTAGCCGAAACGATCGGGTACACGCCACCACATTTCGGGCACGACACCTTGTCGCCCAGAAGCGCGAGCGGCTTCCCATACATCGTGTTACTCGGCGTGCAGGAGAGTACACGCCCCCCGTGCGAGGTCGTGTCGCCCTCACGTATAAATGCAAAACCCATTCCGCGTATTCCTCTTTGCTAGTAATTGTCGGAGGAATGTTGCATGGGCCAACAGAGGATGATCATCCTGCCAAGGTGGATAGGGTGAACTGTTGTAGTTTGTGATGTTCCGTACCGAAGGCCTTCCCAGGCAATGAGGGAGTGGGCGAGTCCACCTTCCACGCCAGCCCGCCCAAACCCCACCCCAAAACGCAAAACGGCCCAGCGGGCAACCCCTGCCGGACCGTCAGCACCACCGCGCCGTCACGCCACTATCGCAGCGTGTCCAGGCCAAAACTCAAAGCTCACTCAACGAGCAAACTCACGCAAACCTCAAAACTCCACCACCGCAAACTCCGCCTTACCCACATCACAAAGCGGGCAGCGCCAGTCTTCCGGAATCGCGGCGAAGCGCGTACCTGGCTCGATGCCTTCTTCAGGAATACCTTCTTCCTCGTTGTAGATCCAGCCGCAAATCAGGCAGACCCAGCTCTTATATTCAGTCACTTCAATTACTTCACTCACGACGTACTCTTCTCTCTATTCAATGCAATGATCCGCCCGTCTGCCCCTTTTTTAGGCACGGCGGCGAGCCGCAATACTACCGGAATTTGTCAATTCGACCGAAAACTACCGACGCTGCAGCGCCGCAAAGCGCCAACGACAACCCGCACCAGACCGGCGAATGACCCACGAATCCCGTCACGCACAGCGTGTATGCTCTGATCCGCAGCCTGTCGTTTGGACAGCCGCGCCGGGCGTCCGGCACGCGTTGCGACGATCGGCCACACACAGTCAGGCCGTTTTCGACGACCCGGCCCGCGCATCATTTTCGTTTCCAACAGGAGAAAAACGATGTTCAAAAACAAATGGTTGGCCGGTGCGGCACTGGCTGGATTGCTCGCCGTGTCGGGCGTGGCGCAGGCGGCGAGCGTGTCGTTCGTGCAGCCGGCGGACGGCGCGACCGTCAGCAATCCCGTGCACGTAGTGTTCGCCGTCGACGGCATGAAGATCGCGCCGGCCGGCACGATGACTGACGGCACGGGCCATCATCATCTGTTGATCGACGGTCAGCCGCTGCCCAAGGGCGAGGTGATTCCTGCGACCGACAAGTCGCTGCACTTCGGCAAGGGCCAGACCGAGACCGATCTGACGCTGCCGCCGGGCGACCACACGCTGACGCTGCAGTTCGGCGACGGCATGCATCGTTCGTACGGTCCGGAATTGAGCAAGACCATCACGGTGCACGTGAAGTAATCGCGCGCCGCACGAGCCGGCCGGCTCGGCGCCCATGCCCTGTCCGGCCGCTCACGCCGCTCACCCGGCGGTTCCACGTTCCGCAACCCCGCCAAACAGCCTATCTCTTCCGCCATACAGGCACCGCCCCGCGCGCCCGGTACAATGGGCAGTTCCGACTCATCGCTGTCTTCTCCAATTCTCCATGTCGCTTTACACCATTACCGGGGCGCAACTCGCGTTCGGTCACGTCGCGTTGCTCGATCACGCGGATTTCTCTCTCGAAGCGGGCGAGCGCGTTGGGCTGATCGGCCGTAACGGCGCGGGCAAGTCGTCGCTGCTGAAGATCGTCGCGGATCTGACCAAGCCTGACGATGGCCTCGTCACGCGTCAACAGAATCTGACCACGGTCTACGTGCCGCAGGAGCCCGAGTTCGATACGGACGACACGGTGTTCGAGGCGGTCGCCGCGGGCCTCGCGCACGCCCGTTCGCTGCTCGACGAATACGACGTGGTCGCCAATCAGCTCGCCGACGAGCCGGAAGGCGCGGAGCACGATGCGCTGATGGACCGCATGAACACGCTGCAATCGTCGCTGGACTCGGTCGACGCGTGGAACTGGAGTACCCGCGTGGCCACCACGTTGCAGCAGATCGGCCTGAACGGCGAAGCGCGCGTCGGTTCGCTGTCGGGCGGCATGCAAAAGCGCGTGGCGTTGGCGCGCGCGCTGGTCGTGCAGCCCGACGTGCTGCTGCTCGACGAGCCGACCAATCACCTGGATTTCGAAGGCATTCGCTGGCTCGAAGACCTGCTGGTCTCGCTGCGCGCGGGCCTGTTCTTCATTACCCACGACCGCGCGTTTCTCGACCGTGTCGCCACGCGTATCGTCGATCTGGATCGCGGGCGTCTGCTGTCGTATCCGGGCAATTTCTCCGCTTACCAGACGCGCAAGGCGCAGCAACTTGAAATCGAACAGGTCGAAGCGGCCAAGTTCGACAAGCTGCTCGCGCAGGAAGAAGTATGGATCCGCAAAGGCGTCGAGGCGCGCCGCACGCGCAGCGTCGGCCGGATCGCGCGGCTCGTGGAGATGCGTGATCAGCGCGCGGAACGCCGCAACGTGCAGGGCAACGTCAGGCTCGACGTCGGCCAGGGCGAGAAGTCCGGCAAGATCGTCGCCGAATTGACCGACGTGACCAAGCGCTACGGTTCGCGCACGGTGGTCGACAACTTCACGGCCACGGTCATGCGCGGCGACAAGATCGGTTTTGTCGGCCCGAACGGCGCGGGCAAGACCACGCTGCTCAAGATGATCCTCGCCGAACTGGCGCCGGACGAAGGCACGGTGCGCGTCGGCACCAATCTGCAGGTCGCCTATTTCGACCAGATGCGCGCGCAACTGGATCTGGAAAAGAGCCTCGCGGACACCATCAGCCCGGGCAGCGAATGGGTCGAAGTCAACGGCCAGAAGAAGCACGTCATGAGCTATCTCGGCGACTTCCTGTTCGCGCCGGAACGCGCGCGTTCGCCGGTCAAGTCGCTGTCGGGCGGCGAGCGTAACCGTCTGCTGCTGGCGCGTCTGTTCGCGCGGCCGGCCAACGTGCTGGTGCTCGACGAACCGACCAACGACCTCGACATTCCCACGCTCGAACTGCTCGAAGAACTGCTCACCGAATACGACGGCACGGTGCTGCTGGTCAGCCACGATCGCGCGTTCCTGGATAACGTCGCGACCTCGGTGATCGCGGCGGAAGGCGGCGGCAAGTGGCGCGAATACGTCGGCGGCTTTACCGACTGGCAGATTCAGCGCGACCGCTCGCAGCAAATGGCGCAGGACGCGCAGAAGGAAACCGGTAAGGAAGCAGGTAAAGGCACGGCAGCGGCCAAAGACAACGCGGCGGCCCTCAAAACGCCGCGCGCGGCCAAGCTGTCCTTCAAGGAACAGCGCGAACTGGAGGCGCTGCCGCCGAAGATCGCTGCGCTGGAAGCCGAGCAGAAGACCATCGGCGCACAACTGGAAGACGGCTCCGTGTTCGCCAAAGACCCGCAGGAAGGCACGCGCCTGACTGAACGCTATGCCGCGATCGACGAAGAACTGCTGGTCGCGCTGGAACGCTGGGACGAACTGGAAAACCGCCGCAAGTGATGCGCGCAAGCGGCGGCCGTGAGCGCAGCGCGACAGCGCGCTGTGCTTCGCGGCGCGCCCGCTGGCCGTCGCTCGTCGAGATCAAGGCGGGGTCTTCGTCCACACCGCCCCTTGTCCAGATGGCCAATCCGGCATGTCGTGAATTGCCGCCTGATTCGAAATCAGTAAAATACCTCGCGAATAGGCATGCCCGCACGGCGGGCACGATACCTAACCCCGTTGTTTCGTTTCGCTTTTTTTGAAAAGTCAACGCATTGTCCACGGACCTGTCCACAGGAACTGTGGGCAACGATGAACCGCCGCACCCGAGTCAACCATGTCTACGAAAAAGCCAAACGCCGCGTATAGCGAAGCGTCGATCAAGGTGTTGAAGGGCCTCGAGCCGGTCAAGCAACGGCCCGGGATGTACACCCGCACCGAAAATCCGCTGCACATCATTCAGGAAGTCATCGACAACGCGTCGGACGAGGCCCTCGGCGGCCACGGCCGGCAAATCACCGTCACGCTGCACGCGGACCACTCGGTCTCGGTGGAAGACGACGGCCGTGGCATTCCATTCGGCCTGCATCCGGAAGAAGGCGTGCCGGTCGTCGAAATCGTCTTCACGCGCCTGCACGCGGGCGGCAAGTTCGACAAAGCCGCCGGCGGCGCGTACACGTTCTCGGGCGGCCTGCACGGCGTCGGCGTGTCGGTCACCAATGCGCTGTCCAACCGCCTCGACGTCACCGTGTGGCGCGACGGCAAGGTCGCCGATCTGAGCTTCGCCAATGGCGACGTCGCCAAAGAGCTCGAAGTGCGTTCCGCCGTGAAGGGCGACAAGAAGTCCGGCACGCGCGTCACCGCGTGGGCCAATCCGAAATACTTCGACTCACCGAACCTGCCGCTCGGCGAACTGCAACGTCTGTTGCGCTCGAAAGCGGTGCTGCTGCCGGGCGTCGAAGTCACGCTGATCAACGAGAAAACCGGCGAACAGCAAACCTGGAAATACGAAGACGGTCTGCGCGGCTATCTGCTCGAAGGCATGAACGGCAGCGATCTGCTGATCCCGCTGTTCGAGGGCGAGCGTTTCGTCGACAACTCGCGCACGAGCGAAGAGACCTTCGCGGAAGGCGAGGGCGCGTCGTGGGTCGTCGCGTGGAGCGAAGAAGGCACGCTGATGCGCGAGTCGTACGTGAACCTGATTCCGACGCCCGCGGGCGGCACGCACGAATCCGGTTTGCGCGACGGTCTGTTCCAGGCGGTGAAGAGCTTCGTCGAAATGCACAATCTGCAGCCGAAGGGCGTGAAGCTGCTCGCCGAAGACGTATTCGCGCGCGTCTCGTTCGTGCTGTCGGCCAAGGTGCTCGACCCGCAATTCCAAGGGCAGATCAAGGAACGGTTGAATAGCCGCGACGCGGTCAAGCTGGTGTCGTCGTTCACGCGGCCGGCGCTGGAGTTGTGGCTGAATCAGCACGTCGAGCACGGCAAGAAACTCGCCGACCTCGTCATCAAGCAGGCGCAGGCGCGCACGCGTGCCGGCCAGAAGGTCGAGAAGCGCAAGAGCTCGGGCGTGGCGGTGTTGCCGGGCAAGCTGACCGATTGCGAGTCGACGGAAATCGGCCGCAACGAACTGTTCCTCGTCGAGGGCGACTCGGCGGGCGGTTCGGCGAAGATGGGCCGCGACAAGGAATATCAGGCGATCCTGCCGTTGCGCGGCAAGGTGCTGAACACGTGGGAAACCGAACGCGACCGGCTGTTCGCCAATAACGAAGTGCACGATATCTCGGTGGCGATCGGCGTCGATCCGCATAGCCCGGACGACAAGATCGATCTGTCGAATCTGCGCTACGGCAAGATTTGCATTCTGTCGGACGCTGACGTCGACGGTTCGCATATTCAGGTGCTGCTGCTCACGCTGTTCTTCAAGCATTTCCCGCAACTGATCGAGCGCGGGCATGTGTGCGTCGCGCGTCCGCCGTTGTTCCGGGTCGACGCACCGGCGCGCGGCAAGAAGCCGGCGCAGAAGCTGTACGCGCTCGACGCGGGCGAACTCGAAGCGATCCTCGACAAACTCCGTAAAGACGGCGTACGCGACACGCAGTGGTCGATCAGCCGCTTCAAGGGTCTCGGCGAAATGAGCGCGGAACAGTTGTGGGATACGACGATGAACCCCGACACGCGGCGTCTGACGCCGGTCGCGCTCGGCGAACTCGACTACGACGCCACGGTAGCGCGCATGACCATGCTGATGGGCAAGGGCGAAGCGGCTTCGCGCCGTAGCTGGCTGGAAGAAAAGGGCAACGAAGTGGAAGCGGACATCTGAGCGCGTAGAAGCGCGCTCGACCTCCCTGAACTCACTTCAAGCCAAACACGGATACGGAATCTAGATGGACGACGACAACACTCTCGACCTTTTCACCGCGCCGCCGCCCCCGGAGGGCGACTTTCTGACGCTCGGCAATTACGCGGAAGGCGCGTACCTCGAGTATGCGGTGAGCGTGGTCAAGGGCCGCGCGCTGCCGGACGTGTGCGACGGCCAGAAGCCGGTGCAGCGCCGCATCCTGTTCGCGATGAACGACATGGGCCTGTCCGACAACGCGAAGCCGGTCAAGTCCGCACGCGTGGTCGGCGACGTGCTGGGTAAGTACCACCCGCACGGCGACCAGTCGGCGTACGACGCGCTGGTGCGTCTCGCGCAAGACTTCTCGATGCGCTACCCGCTGATCGACGGCCAGGGCAACTTCGGTTCGCGCGACGGCGACGGCGCAGCGGCCATGCGCTACACCGAAGCGCGCCTGACGCCGATCGCGAAGCTGCTGCTCGACGAGATCGACCAGGGCACGGTTGATTTCATGAAGAACTACGACGGCGAGTTCGACGAGCCGAGGCTGCTGCCCGCGCGTCTGCCGTTCGTGCTGCTCAACGGCGCATCGGGCATCGCAGTGGGTCTGGCCACGGAAATTCCGTCGCACAACCTGCGCGAAGTCGCAGGCGCCGCGGTCGCGATGATCCGCAACCCGAACCTGTCGCATGCCGAATTGATGCAACACATTCCGGGACCGGACTTCCCGGGCGGCGGCCAGATTATTTCGAGCGAAGCGGAAATCTCCGCGGCGTACGAAACCGGCCGCGGCAGTCTGAAGGTACGCGCGCGCTGGAAGATCGAAGAACTCGCACGCGGCCAGTGGCAACTGGTGATCACGGAACTGCCGCCGAATACGGCCGCGCAGAAGGTGCTCGAGGAAATCGAAGAGCAGACCAATCCGAAGATCAAGCTCGGCAAGAAGACGCTCACGCCCGAACAACTGCAGACCAAGCAGACCATGCTCGGGCTGCTCGACGCGGTGCGCGACGAGTCCGGCCGCGATGCGCCGGTGCGTCTCGTGTTCGAGCCGAAGTCGAGCCGCATCGACCAGACCGATTTCGTCAACACGCTGCTCGCGCATACGAGCCTGGAATCGAACGCGTCGCTGAATCTGGTGATGGTGGGCGGCGACGGCCGGCCGCGTCAGAAGGGCGTGCGCGAAATTCTGCAGGAGTGGATCGCGTTCCGCTTCGCGACCGTGACGCGTCGCACGCGTCATAGGCTGTCGAAGGTCAACGACCGGATTCATATTCTCGAAGGCCGGATGATCGTCTTTCTGAATATCGACGAAGTCATCCGCATCATTCGCGAAGCGGACGAACCGAAGGTCGCGTTGATGGCCGCGTTCGGCTTGTCCGACCGGCAGACCGAAGACATTCTCGAAATCCGGCTGCGTCAGTTGGCGCGACTCGAGAAGATCAAGATCGAGAAGGAACTGGCCGAACTGCGCGACGAAAAGGCCAAGCTCGAAGAGCTGCTCGGCAGCGAATCGGCCATGAAGCGTCTGCTCATCAAGGAAATCGAGAGCGACACGAAGCAATACGGCGACGAGCGCCGCACGCTGATCCAGCAGGAAAAACGCGCCACGTTCGAAGCACGGGTGGTCGACGAACCGGTCACGCTGGTCGTGTCGCAGAAGGGCTGGGTGCGAGCGCTGAAGGGACACGGTCTCGATGCAGCGAGCTTCACGTTCAAGGCCGGCGACGGCCTCTACGCGGCGTTCCAGTGCCGCACGCCGGACACGCTGGTCGCGTGGGGCAGCAACGGCCGCGTCTATTCAGTCGCGGTGGCCTTGCTGCCGGGCGGCCGTGGCGACGGTGTGCCGGTCACGTCGCTGATCGAACTCGAGTCGGGTAGCCATCTGATGCATTACTACGCGGCATCCGCGGATCAGGCCTTGCTGCTTGCATCGAGCAACGGCTTCGGCTTTATCGCCAAGGTCGGCGATATGGTCAGCCGCGTGAAGGCAGGCAAGTCGTTCATGACGATCGACGCCGGCGCCGCACCGCTCGTGCCGATGCCGATGTTGCCGGATGCGACGCACATTGCGTGTTTGTCGTCGGGCGGGCGTTTGCTGGTGTTCAGTCTCGACGAGATGAAGACGCTGTCGGGTGGCGGCCGCGGCGTCACGCTGATGGGGCTCGACGATAACGAAACGCTGGTGCAGGCGCTGTCCGTCAACCATGCGGGCGTGATCCTGATCGGCACGCGGCGCGGTGGCCGCGTCGACGAAGAAAAGCTCGGCCCCGCCGCGCTCGCGCCGCACGTCGGCAAACGGGCGCGCAAGGGACGCACGCCCGAGAGCAAGATGAAGCTCGACGGTATGCGTCCAGTGTCGGCTGCTTAACAAAGCTTGACGGTCGAGCACGGCGAGCCTCTGCTAGCATGCGGGGCGCTCGCCGCGGGGAAAGCCTCACGCGTCAGGAACTGCACGCACAGCGCGCGGTCGAATGCGCTCAATAGCCGCCGCAAATATTATTCGTCATAAGCGGCATGGCGTCGTCGGGAGAGGAAAACAACATGAACAAAGCTATCGAACTCGCACTCTTTCTCCATCTGCTCGCAGTCGCGGTGTGGGTGGGTGGGATGATCTTCGCGCATTTCTGTCTGCGCCCGGCCATTGCCGATTTATCGCCGCAATTGCGCCTGCCCTTGTGGGAATCCGTGTTTAGCCGTTTCTTCAATTGGGTCGCGGCGGCGGTGCTGGTGATTCTGATCACCGGCGGATTCTTGCTGATGCAATTCGGCGGCGGTCACGCTATGTGGCCGTTGCATGCCATGGCCGGTCTCGGCATCGTGATGATGCTGATCTTCGGGCATATCCGGTTCGCGGTGTTCCCGCGCATTCGGCGTGCGGTGCAGGCGCAGAAATGGCCGGACGGCGCGCAAGCGGTCGGTACGATCCGGCGGCTGGTGCTGATCAATATCGTGCTTGGCGTGGTGACGATCGGTGTCGCCGTGCTGTCGCGCGGATTCTGATGTTGCAGGCCTGAAGCCTGAAGCCGGACCGCTGCGTGGCATTGCTGCCGCGCAGCCAGGGCGCTACGAGTCACACGACAAGCGGGTCTAAGGCAGCGCCCCATACGCCAGCCACAACCCGCACACCACCGCCACTGTCCCATACACCACGTAGACCGGCACCTTCAGCTTCACGAAGCACATGCCGGAAAACAGCACGGTAATCAGATAAGCCGGCTTGAACGGCACATGCCCGGCAATGCGCAGCACCGCCACTGCGAGAAACGCGGTGGTCACCGCGCGCAGCATCCGCATGCCGTGTTCGAAGCGCGGATTCGCCTTCAGTTGATGCAGATGCCGCTGCGCCAGCACGACCAGGCAGCCCGACGGCACGAATAACGCGAGCGTGGCGATCAGCGCGCCCAGCCAGCCATCCACCAGATAGCCGAAAAACGGCACCACGTTCAGCAGCGGACCCGGCGACAGCGGCGACAACGAAAACGCCAACGTGAAATCATTGTCCGATACGCCGATCGCCGGGGTGACGAACAGCGTCTTCAAAACCGGCAGAGCGGAGAAGCCGCCGCCGAACAAGGTCATCCCTGCGCCCGCCAGACGCGGCCACAGCAGCGCCAGTTCATAGCGAGTCGGCAACGGCACCGCGAACAGCACCAGCAGCACGCACAGCGCGATCAGCAGACGCCGGTCGCCGCGTCCGAACGACACGACAAGCCGCGTATTGCGAATCGGGCTGATCACCCAGCCCGCGCCGAAGGCTGCACCGAGCATCGCCACATAAGCAGCGGGACTGCGCGCATAGAAAAGCGCGACGCAGCCGAGCACCGCCGCGAGCCATTCGAGCTTGCCGCGCAGCAGCGCCCGCGCCTGCTTATACCAGGTGACGGCGATCAACGTGGCCAGCACGACACTGAAGTGATTCAACAAGGTTTGCGACGCGGCGGCGCGTACGAACGGTGTGCGGTAGAAGATCGCGAACAGCGTCATCAGCGTGAAGAAGGGCAGCACGCTGGCGACGCCCGCGATCCATGCGCCGGCGCGTCCGCGCAATGCGTGTCCCACTTGCACGGCGACATTGCAGCCCACGGGACCGGGCACCATCCACGCAAGCGCGATCAGATCGGAGAAGGCGATGCGCGACAGCCGCCCTTCGCGTTCGACGTAGTGGTTTTCGAGTTGCGCCATCAGCGCGAGGCCGCCCCATGACAGCGCCGACAGGCCGAATACGACCCGGAATAGCGTCCATAGGGGTTCTCGTGCGCCTCGTCGGGCGGCATCCTGGCTCGTGATCGTCTGCATGGCGCCGCGGGCGACCGGCACTCGGCGCGCCCACCCTCCGGGATCATCGTTATATGGTGGCGCGGCCGGTGGCGGGCATCGCGCTGTGATGCGGTACTGCGTGAATGTAGCTGGTTTTGCGCGGCCGTGGTGAGGCCGTTGCGCTCCGTCAGGCTCAGGGATTGGTGCTGGCGCTCGTGCTGGAGATGATGTTGGCGCTGTCCGCTTCATGCGTGGTGCGACGGCCAGCCATGCCGCATACGCCGAAGCGTTCCAGCAGCGCGGGGATGGCCTCGACCGGCACGGGCCGCGAGAACAGGAAGCCCTGCGCCTCGATATGGCCGAGCGCGGCGAGCCACGCGATCTGCTCTTCGGTCTCGGTGCCTTCGACCACCACGGTGAGCCCAAGCGAGCGCGCGAGGTTGACGATCGCGGTGACCATTACGCAGACGCTGCGGTCGCCGGGAATGGCCTGGATGAACGAGCGGTCCACCTTCAGCGTATCTACCGAGAACCGGTTCAGATAGGACAGCGACGAATAGCCGGTGCCGAAATCGTCGAGCGCGACGCGGACACCGAGACGCTTCAACGCGAAGATCTTCTCGGAGACGAGTTCGGGATATTCCATCATCGCCGTTTCGGTGATTTCGAGTTCGAGGCGGCGCGCGGAGATGCCGCTTTCCTCGATGGCGTGCGAGATGGTTTCGTACAGATCGCCGCGCCAGAACTGCACCGCCGAGATGTTCACCGCGAGCGACAGCGTGTCGTAGCCCTGTTGCTGCCACAGCGCGAGTTGCCGGCAGGCGGTCTCGATCACGAAGTCGCCGATCGGCACGATCAGGCCGGTCGATTCGGCAACCGGAATGAATTCGTTCGCTGGAATCAAGCCATGCTGCGGATGGTTCCAGCGCACCAGCGCCTCGAAGCCGGTGATGCAGCGGCGCGTCAGGTCGATCTTCGGCTGGTAGGCGAGAAACAGTTGACCTTCGGTCAACGCCACGCGCAGCTGCTGTTCCCACTTCATCAAATGATCGGCGCGATGCGACAGTTGCGGCGAATAGAACTGGTAGCAGTTCTTGCCGGCATCTTTGGCGCTGTACATCGCGAGGTCGGCTTTTTTCAGCAGGTCGATCTCGCTCTCGTTCGCGACCGAGTACAGCGCAATGCCGATACTCGCATGCAGCACGAAAGAACTGCCGCGCACTTCGAACGGCTTGGCGAACACATCCGCCGCCGCTTCGGCGAGCGCCACCGATTGTTTCTCGACGTCGTCGCCCTTGAGCACGACGACGAACTCGTCGCCGCCGATGCGACTCAACGCGCCGCTCTCACCGACAGCGGTGGCGAGGCGCGACGCGGTCATCTGCAGCACGATGTCGCCGGCGTTGTGGCCGAGCGTGTCGTTGACGGTTTTGAAGTTGTCGAGGTCGATAAACAGAATCGCGAGGCGGCCGAGATTGGCCGGCTGCGTGACGTCATGACGCAGGCTCTGCAGCGTCGCGTAGCGATTGCGCAGGCCGGTGAGCAGATCGTATTCGACCAGATGCGTCATCTCGCGCTCGCGGCCGAGCAGTTTGCCGATCAGGCCCGTGGCCACCGCGAAGAAACTCAGCATGGCGAGCGAGATGAAGCCCGCCATCAGCAGATAGACGTTGCGCGTGTGGTTGTAGTCGGCGAATTCCTCGGCTTGCGACAGACCCACCAGCACGCCGAGCGGATAGCCGTCGATATGCCGGTACGACACGATGCGCGTGACGTTGTCGATCGAATCGATGTAGGTGCCCGACACGTGTTCCGAGGTCGGGTAGGTGCCGCTCGCCGAGAACGTGCCGTTGGCACTGTCGGCGCTGCCGGTGCGCCGCGCGAGCACGGTGCCGTTGTCCGAGATCACCGCGATCACGCCTTCGCGGCCGATCGCTGCGTTGTTATAAAAGTCGCTGGTGAAGTAGCTGGGATCTTCCGACACCACCACCACGCCCGCAAACGAGCCGTCCGGATGATTCAGACGCCGCGTCATCTGCAAGGTCCAGTGGCCGGACACGCGGCCGAGCACCGGCTTGCTGATATACAACTGGTCGTCGTTCTCGTGTTCGTGAACCTTGAAGTGTTCGCGGTCGGACAGATCGATGTGTTTTGGATTGAGTTCGGCAGTATTGGCGATCAACGTGCCGTGTTCGTCGATCAACGACACCTGCACCAGCGTCTCGCTCTGCACCACGCCTTTTTCGACCGTGCTGGCGAGATCGAAACGCCCCGGGGTTTTCTCGAACTCGTATTTGACGAAGCGGGTGATCTGGTCGACCTGGTGAATCGCCTTGACCGTGTGCTGCTCCAGCGCCGCGGAGAGTATCGCGGCAGAGGCCATGGCCTCGCGATTGGTCGCTTCTTTCTCGACCGACAGACGCGCGAAGATCACGGTCCACAGCAGGATCAGCACCAACACGCCGAGCGCCGGAATGGCGAGCAGGGCTCGACGGCGCGACTGGGCGGGGTCGCGGCGGGGTTGGGCTTCGCGCTGGTCGGAGAAGCGTGACTTGCTCATCGGCGAGTCCGTGCGCGGGTTCCGGCCGGTTGCAAACGAGCGAGCGTCGACTGCGCTGATTTCATGGTTGGCTGCATCGTGACCAGGGTGCCGGAACTGCTGCGCAGGAGGAGGGAGCGTGGTGTCGTGCCCAACCGTCCGCACGTTATCAGGCACCTTTCGATATTACTTAATGCCACTGCATTAAGGAAGGGGCCGCGCATCGGGTATACGCGGGCGCAGCAAACGGCGTAGCCCGGCTGAATTTCTGGCCGCTTCGGCCGGTGCTGGGGCCGCGGCCCGGTGGTCGTTTTCGAATGTTTCATCGGGAGTCGCGGTGCGGCGTTCAGGTGTGCCAGGCCTTTCGCAATGCAAAATGCATTAATTGGGCAAAGTCTGCGGCGCTTTGTGGTTTGGCGTGGCTGAGTGCGGCAAATCGCGCCCGTTATCGCGTGGCGAGGACAAGGACACGCTGGCCAGCGTTGTGAAGGCAAAGAGCGTGCCGTTCATGGCAAGCGGAACGTGCCGTCGACGATCGTCACCGAGGCGCCGCCGATCCACGTCTTGCCATGTGCGTCGTCGTAGTGCACCGACACCTGACCTGCACGACCGATCGCGGTGCCTTGACGAGCCGTGTAGCGCTCGCCCGGGCGACGCTGCTGCGTGCTTAACAAACCGGCGAGCGCCGCATTGGCACTGCCGGTGACCGGGTCTTCACCGGTGCCGAAGCGATCGCCGGACATCAGGCAGCGGACTTCGAATGTTGCCGGGCCGTTGGCCTCATGCGGACCGTAGACAGCGAGGCCAATGGCGTCGACCGACTGCACGAGTTTGGCGAGTGCGCCCGCTTCGGGGTCGAGCGCGAGGCAGTCTTGCGCCGAATTAACGCGCACCACGAGCCACGGTGCACCATTGTCGACCGCGCAGGGCACGGCGCTGAAATCGATCGCGTCGCTACGCAAAGCCGTAGACAGTTCGGTATAGCGATCCGCGGCGAGCGGCGTGACGCGAGCGGGCGGTGCGGCGAAAGCCCACGCGTGTTGTTCGGTGTTTGGTGTGCCGTCTGCGCTAGCCGCTTCCGGCAACGCCTTGAGTTCGACGAGACCCACGCCGCATTGCTGAACGAGGCGGCCGGCCTGCTTCGGCTGATAGCCGCTTTCGAGCAGCGCATGCGCGGTGCCGAGCGTTGGGTGACCCGCGAACGGCAACTCGCCCTCGATCGTGAAGATGCGCACGCGATAGTCGGCGGCCGGGTCGGTCGGCTTCAGCAGAAAGGTGGTTTCGGACAGATTGGTCCAGCGCGCGATTGCCTGCATCTGATCCGCATCGAGCGTATCGGCATCGAACACCACGGCAAGCGGATTGCCTTTGAACGGCACCGACGTGAACACGTCGACTTGTTTGAAACGAACAGGGTTGGCGAGCATCGTGCGCGGTCCGGCGAATCGTGCGATTGAATCGGGTTCGCGGATTCTATCCGGTGCCGACGCAACGAGCCACCTCGCCGCAAAAAGCAGAACGCGTCGCGAGGTGCTGACACCTCGCGACGCGTTCTGATTGGTAAAGCGTTACGCGGCCTTACTCGACTTCGGCAATCATCTCGATCTCGACGCACGCGCCGAGCGGAATCTGCGCGACACCGAACGCCGAGCGCGCATGCTTGCCGCGCTCGCCGAACACGTCGGCGACCAGTTCGGACGCGCCGTTGGTGACCAGATGCTGTTCGGTGAATTCGAGCGTCGAGTTGACGAGGCTCATCAGCTTGACGATACGCGTGACGCGGTTCAGATCGCCGACGTGCGTGTGCAGCGTAGCGAGCAGGTCGATAGCGATGGAACGCGCCGCGGCCTTGCCTTCTTCCGTCGTGAGGTTGGCGCCGAGCTTGCCGGTCCACACCTTGCCGTCTTTCTTCGCGATGTGACCCGACAGGTACACCGTGTTGCCGCTCTGCGCGCTCATCACATAAGCGGCGGCCGGCGCACCGGCGGTCGGCAGTTCGATACCCAGTTCCTTGAGCTTGTCGTACACATTGGTTTGAGCCATGTTGCGTCCTTGGTCAGTGGTGGAATTCGGGGATGCGTGCTGGGCGCTATGCGCGCAAGCAGGCTGCGTTTAAATCTTCGCGCGGATCAGTGCGCCGAGACGCGCCATGCCTTCGTCGATCTTGGCCGGCGGCACCGTGACGAACGACAGGCGCAGCGTGTTGTGTTGCGGCTCGTTCGCGAAGAACGGTCCGCCCGGCACGAACGCGACATTTTGCGCGACGGCTTCTTCGAGCAGTTTCATGCTGTCGATCTGCGCGGGCAGATCGACCCACACGAACATGCCGCCTTCCGGACGGTTCCAGCTCACGCCTTCGGGCATATAGCGTTCGAGCGCGGCCAGCATGGCTTCGCACTGATTGCGATACAGCTCGCGAATGGTCGGCACGTGCGTGTCGAGGAAGCCGTCCTTGATCACTTCGTACACGATGCGCTGCGTGAAGCTCGGCGTGTGCAAGTCGGTGGCCTGCTTGGCCTGCACCAGTTTGAAGATGAGTTCTTCGGGCGCGATGATGTAGCCGACCCGCAGGCCCGGCGCCAGCACCTTCGAGAACGAACCGAGGTGGACGATATGGTCCGGCGCCATGGAGAGCATGGTGGGCAACGGCTCGCCGGCGTAGTCGAGCGCGCCGTACGGGTCGTCTTCGATCACCGGGAACGGTGCGGTCTTCGCGAACTCGGCGAGCGCGCGGCGGCGCTCGACCGGCAGACGTCGGCCGGTCGGATTCTGGAAATTCGGTTGCGCGTACAACAGGCGCGCGCCGGCCGTCAGTTCGGGCGTGAGGGCTTCGGGAATCAGGCCTTGCTCGTCGGTCGGCATTTGAACGTAGCGCGGCTCGTACATCGAGAACGATTGCAGCGCGCCGAGGTACGTGGGCGTTTCGACCAGCACCGGGCTGTCCGGACAGATCAGCACTTTGCCGAGCAGGTCGAGCGCCTGTTGCGAACCGGTGGTGATCAGCACCTGGCTGGGACGGATCTGCGCACCGTTCACCGAATAGCGCTTGGCAACCCATTCGCGCAGCGGCAGATAGCCTTCGGTCGCGCTGTACTGCAGCGCCGCGGCGGGCGAGTCGCGCAGAATGCGGTCCGATGCTTCGCGCATGCGTTCAGCCGGGAAGGTGGCCGGCGAGGGCAGGCCGCCCGCGAACGAAATGACTTCGGGCCGTTCCGTGACTTTCAGAATCTCGCGAATCGCCGAGCTCGTGAGCTTGCGTGCGCGTTCGGATAGTTGCCACGTGGGGGCTTTCAAGTCGCTTTGGTCCATGGTCTTCCTCTGCTGGTATCGGTGGAACCGGTCAAAACTTCAATTATCGCGCGAGTCGGCGACCCGCGCGCGCTGCTTTAATTAAGGGTCCGTAGACCGTCGGGCGTATCGAATTCGGCGACGAGCGCCGCGGCGCCCTCGGTGGGCTGCAACGCGATCAGATGCGCGGCGCCGAGCCATTGCAACTGCGCCGCGACGGCGTCGGCTTGCGGGTGCGTGCCTTTCAAGGCTTTCAGCGCGATGCCCGAGTCCGCCAGGAACGCCGACGGATGGTGCGCCGAGTCCCACTGAATCAGCGAGGGCAGCACGCCGTCGCCGGCGCCTTGCCAATTGGGGAACGCGCCGTCGTCGGGGACGGAGAGGCCCCATGTGAAATCGCCGCGCGTCATCGGCACGATCGGCGCGATGCGCTGCGGATACTGCGTTTGCCACGCCTGCAGGCGCTTCGGCCGGTCGACCCGCGCGACCCAATGCGACAGGTACGGCCCGCTTTCGAGCCGCGCCTGGGTGGCCGGATCGTCGAGCGCGAACAGGCGGGCGCGCGGCGCGCTGCCGTCGGCCGGCGCGGCGGCCTGCGGATCGATCGCGATCACTTCCAGATACACGTTGCCCCACAGGTTCAGCAGACGGTTGTGGGTCCGCATCAGCGGATGCGCACCGCCGCCGGCCGGTGCGACGCCGAGCGTATCGGCGACGTACTGCGTACCCTCGTCGAGGGTACGGGCGGAAATCACGAGGTGGTCGAGACGAAGCGTATGGGCGGTCATGACGGATCGGGAAACGGGAAACGGGTTGTCTGTGGCCGGCCGGCGCGCGCCAGGGTGGGCGGCTGCGCTGCCGGGGCCGTAAGCATAACCGTTTGCCGGATCGGCGGGCCATGCGCGGGGTGTTTTCGGCGGGTCGTGCCGGTTCGCTGGCGGCCGGTGGGACGTCCGTCCCATCGCGGCCGGGTCGCGTTGCCCCGTTGCTTCTCTCAAAATGTAGCGGCGACGACCAGCACAGTAACGGTACAATCGATTCGATACTTTCCAGTACGCCTGTACGACGTCCTGAGCGACGTTCGCTCGGGGAACAGTTGGAGCCTGTCATGTCCGTCCCGCTTGCCCAGATTCCCACGCCGCACGACACCACTTCGATGACGCTGGTCGAACAGCTCGTCCAATGGGCGCGCCGCCGCATCGAGGAGCGCGTGTTTCGTCCCGGCATGCGCATGCCGTCGATCCGCAAGCTCGCGCTGGACAAAGGCGTGTCGCGCTTCACCGTGGTCGAGGCCTACGAGCGGCTGGTCGCGCAAGGCTATCTGGAGTCGCGGCGCGGTTCCGGGTTTTATGTGCGCGAGCGCTTGAGCGGCGTGGCGCTGGTCGAGACGCGCGCGCCGAGCATCGCGACGCCCGAGCCGGCCGCGCTCGACGTGGTCTGGCTGCTGCGCAACATGCTGCACACCGGCGCGCGCTCGGAGCGCAGTCCGGGTCTCGGTTATCTGCCGGTGCGCTGGCTCGACGGCGACCTGATCACCAACGCGTTGCGCACGCTCGGCCGGCAAAGCGGCGCGCAGATGCTCGGCATCGGCACGCCGCAGGGGTTTCTGCCGCTGCGCCAGCAGTTGCAGACGCGGCTCGAGGAGCTGGAGATCGGTGCTTCGCCGGACCAGATCGTGATGGTGTCCGGCGTCACGCAGGCCATCGACCTGATCTCGCGCATCTACGTGAAACCGGGCGATGCCGTGATCGTCGGCGATCCGGCGTGGTTTCAGATGTTCGGGCGCTTCGTGTCGCAGGGCGCGCGGCTGGTCGGCATGCCGTACACGCCGGACGGCCCGGACCTCGACGCGCTCGAAGCGCTGGTCGAGACGTGGCGGCCCAAGATGCTGGTGATCAACTCCGTGCTGCAGAACCCGACCGGCACGTCGCTGACGGCGGCCCAGGCGTTCCGCATTCTGCGGCTCGCCGAGGCGTACGACTTCATCGTCGTCGAGGACGATATTTACGGCGACCTGTGTCCGCCGAGCTATCCGGGCACGCGGCTCGCGAGCCTCGATCAGTTGAAGCGGGTGATCTACCTCGGCAGCTTTTCGAAGACGCTCGCGCCGAATCTGCGCGTCGGCTTTATCGCGTGCGCGCTGGACGTGGCGCGGGCGGTCAGCGATCAGAAGATGCTGGTCGGCATGACCAGCCCGGAACTGAACGAGCGGGTGCTGTACAAGATTCTGACCGAGGGCCATTACCGGCGGCATGTCGAGCGGCTGCGCGTACGGCTCGACGGCGTGCGCGAAAAATCCGTGCGGATGCTGGAAAAGACCGGCCTGAAGCTGTTCCTGACGCCTGCGGCCGGCATGTTCCTGTGGGCCGATACCGGCGTCGATGCCGGCGCGCTGGCGGCGGCCGGTCACGAAGCCGGCTTTCTGCTGACGCCCGGTAGCCTGTTCTCGCCGCAGCAGTCGCCGACCACCTGGATGCGCTTCAATATCGCCAACTGCGGCGATCCGGAACTGGCGACGTTTCTGTCCCGCTATCTCGACGGGGTCGCACGCCGCGCCTCTTGAAACCGGGCGGCCTTGCCCCAAAATACGCGGACAATCCGGTAGCCGCCGAATCGACGAATCGACTCGGCGTACCGACAGCCGGCGCTGCGCGGCCGCTTGCACTGGTCGCACCGGCCGCGCCAGGCATTCCGCATTACCCTGATTTGAATCCCATTCGTAACAGAGAGGAAGTCCGACCATGGCACAAGAAACCATGAGCTTTCAGGCAGAAGT
The DNA here is from genome assembly GCF_013409255.1 of Paraburkholderia bryophila. Taxonomy (NCBI): domain Bacteria; kingdom Pseudomonadati; phylum Pseudomonadota; class Betaproteobacteria; order Burkholderiales; family Burkholderiaceae; genus Paraburkholderia; species Paraburkholderia bryophila. The sequence continues at coordinate 1,722,120 of NZ_JACCAS010000001.1, read as the reverse complement.
GAAACAGCTTCTGCACCTGATGATCCATTCGCTGTACAGCAACAAGGAAATTTTCCTGCGCGAGCTGATTTCGAACGCGTCCGACGCGGCCGACAAGCTGCGCTTCGAAGCGATCGAAAACAGCGCGTTGTACGAAGGCGATTCGAACCTGCGGATTCGCGTGGCGTTCGACAAGGCCGCCCGCACCGTCACGATCGACGACAACGGCATCGGCATGAGCCGCGACGAAGCCATCGCCAACCTCGGCACGATCGCCCGCTCGGGCACCAAGGAATTCTTCGGCAAGCTCTCCGGCGACCAGCAGAAAGACGCGGCGCTGATCGGCCAGTTCGGCGTGGGCTTTTATTCGGGCTTCATCGTTGCCGACAAGATCACGGTCGAAACGCGCCGTGCCGGCTTGCCGGCGTCGGACGCGGTGCGCTGGGAAAGCGCGGGCGAGGGCGATTTCGCGGTCGAGAGCATCGAGCGCGCCGCGCGCGGCACGACCATCACGCTGCATCTGCGTGCTGACGAAGACGAACTGCTGTCGTCGCATCGTCTGAAGGCGATCATTCAGAAGTACTCGGACCACGTCGCACTGCCGATCCTGATGCACAAGGAAGAGTGGGACGCGGAAAAGAGCGAGATGGTCACGAAAGACGAAGACGAGACCGTCAATCAGGCCAGCGCGCTGTGGACCCGTTCGAAGAACGAGATCACCGAAGAGCAGTACAAGCAGTTCTATCAGCACCTCGCGCACGACCATCAGGACCCGTTGATCTGGACGCATAACCGCGTCGAGGGCCGCAGCGAGTACACGCAACTGCTGTACGTGCCGACCCACGCGCCGTTCGACATGTTCAACCGCGACAACCGCGGCGGGCTGAAGCTGTACGTGAAGCGCGTGTTCATCATGGACGAAGCCGAGCAACTGCTGCCGGGCTATCTGCGCTTCGTGAAGGGCGTGGTCGATTCGAGCGATCTGCCGCTGAACGTGTCGCGCGAAATCCTGCAGGAAAGCCGCGACGTCAAGACGATTCGCGAAGGCGTGATCAAGCGTTCGCTGTCCATGCTCGAAGAGCTGGCCAATTCGGAAGACGAAGCCGAGCGCGCCAAGTACGCCGGTTTCTGGAAGGAATTCGGCCAGGTGCTGAAGGAAGGCATCGGCGAAGACTTCGCCAATCGCGAGCGGATCGCGAAGCTCGTGCGCTTTGCGTCGACGCATACGGAGACGGCGGAGCAGACCGTTTCGCTGGCGGACTACGTCGCGCGGATGAAGCCCGAGCAAACCAAGATCTACTACGTGACCGCCGATACCTGGCTGGCCGCGACCCACAGCCCGCATCTCGAAGTGTTCCGCAAGAAGGGCGTGGAAGTGCTGCTGCTGACCGATCGCGTCGACGAATGGATGCTGTCGTTCCTGAACGAATTTGACGGCAAGCCGCTGCAAAGCGTGGCGCGTGGCGATCTCGATCTGGGCGCGCTGAACGATGAAGAAAAGCAGGCGCAGGAGAAGGTCGGCGAAGAGTTCAAGCCGCTCGTCGAGAAGATGAAGGAAGCGCTGAAGGACAAGGCGAAAGACGTGCGTCTCACGTTCCGCCTCACCGATTCGCCGTCCTGCCTCGTGGCCGACGACGGTGAAATGAGCGGTTATCTGCAACGCATGCTGAAGGCCGCGGGCCAGGACGCGCCGTCGTTCCATCCGATTCTCGAAGTGAATCCCGAACACGCGCTGGTGAAGGGCTTGCACGCGGACAGCGCGAACTTCGACGACTGGTGCCACCTGCTGTTCGATCAGGCCATGCTGGCTGAAGGTGGATCGCTGGAAGATCCGGCGAGCTTCGTGAAGCGCACCAACGCGTTGTTGCTGGCGCGTGCGCAGTGAGTGCGATCTGACTGGCGTGTAGTTGACGCTGGGCGTTGAAAAATGCGCTGCCGAAAGGCAGCGCATTTTTTTGGCCGCGCCCGAACAGCAGAGCGAGGCTTGGCAAGTGCGCCGGCAAGTGAGCTTGCAAGTGAGCTTGCAAGTGCGCCGGCGAGCGCGAACCTTAGCGGGCCGGAACCGGGCCGTTCAGATGCGTGACCTGCGAGAGCACGCAGCCGGCCAGTTCCTTGGCTTCCTGGCAGGACGCCTGGTCGGCCAGTACCTTTGCCGCCAGACTGCCGATCTTCTGGCTAGTCTGCTTCGACGTGTGATGCTGCGCGAGCGCCGAACCGGCGAGTTCCTTCTCCGTGAACGTAACCGACGAACGCCGCAAAACCAGCGCGGCCAGATGAGCAATTCGGTCAGACGTTTCTTTCGTGTTGACGGTATTCAAGGGTGACTCCTGTAGTGTTAATTATCGATTATGTCGGCCGCCAGGCATGGCCTGTTTGGCTGACCTGAATAAGTATGGGTAACTAACTAAACATAATCAACGACCATAAATTGAGATTGGTTTATGAGACGTAATCACGGGGAATTGTCTTATTCTTCCGCATTCTAAATTCGGATGCCTGAAGGATTTATCGCAATCTTCTAGGTCGCATTTGCGCCGGATCTTATTCAACGAGGACGCGTTCGCGCGTCGACATTTCCCGTGAGTTCCCATGCACGATTCCGCCCTGACCACATCCCCCGCACGGACCGAGCGCCTCGCGGCGCTTGCGCGCGCCTACGCGCTCAACCCTGAGTCAGATCCCGCGCTGCCGCTGCAACTCGCGCTGGCCTTCCGTGAGATTCGCGCCTGGCCGGCGGTGGAACGCATCTGCCGCGAGCGGCTCGCGCGCCATCCCGCAGATGCGGAAATGGCCTGGCAACTCAGTCACGCACAGTGGCAATGCAACGACGCGGCCGCAGCGGAGGCCACCATGCGCGCCGTCGATCGCGCCGCGCCCGGCAATCCTCATGTGTCGGCGGCGATCGGCATGTATCTGGCCGAGCAGGCGCGTTACGACGCCAGCGAAGTGGCGTTGCGAGCGGCACTGGCCCTCGATCCGTCGACGGTCGAGGCGGCCGTCGATCTGGCCGATCTGGAATTGCGGCGCGGCGCATGGGCGAGTGCATGGCTGCGCTTCGAGGCGCGGCTTGCGCGCGTCGACCGCGAGCCCAACAACATCGTCACGGTGATGGCGGCGCTGTGTCCGCGCTGGCGGGGCGAATCGCTGGCGGGTAAAACGCTCGTCGTGCATAGCGAGCAGGGGAGCGGCGACGATATCCAGATGGTTCGTTTCGTCCCGCGAATGGCCGCGCGCGTGCACGCCGAAGGCGGCCGCCTGGTGCTGGCCGTGCGGCGCGCCTTGCAACCGCTGTTCGCGCGTTTTTACGCGGATTGCGTGTCGATCGAGGACGGCCCGCTCGGCACGCCCGACTACGGTTTGCCGATGATGAGCCTGCCGCTCGCGCTCGACCTGCGGCCGGACGAACTACGCGGCGCGCCGTATCTGCACGCCGATGTCGTGAAGATGGCCGCATGGCGCGAGCGGATCCACGCCTGTGCGCCAGCTGCGAAGCGTCACGTCGGTCTGGTGTGGTCCGGCAGCCCGACGCATCGGCGCGATGCGAAGCGATCGATTCCGCTTGCCGCGCTCGCTCCGCTGCTGACGCTGCCGGATGTCGTGTTCCACCCGCTCACGCCCGGCCGTCACGAGGACGTGGCGGCGCTGATCGCGCAAGGCTATCGCGTGTGCGATCTGACGGCGGGCTATGAAAGCGGCTTCGACGACGTGGCGGCGCATCTCGGCGTGCTCGATGCGCTGGTGACGATCGACAGCGCGCCCTTGCATCTGGGCGGCGCGCTCGGGCGCCCGGTCCTTGCGATGCTCGACCACGTGTCGCATTGGTCGTGGGGCACCGAGGAGACGCAGTCCTGGTACGACTCGATCGAACTGTTCAGGCAGCCGCAGCCGGCGCACTGGGCGCCGGTGGTCGAGCGGGTGGTGGCCCGCTTGCAGGCGATACCGGCCTCCAAACAGTAAGCGTGGCGCGTGGTTGGATGTTTTGGGGAAACCGCTGCGGGAAGAGACGGAGACGGTGCGGCCGCCACAGGTTCCTCGCTCAGCGCCGCTATAATCCGACACCATGCCTATCCGTTTCGATGCCGCCGACGCCCACTGGCGCGTTGCTCCTTTACCCGGCTTCAGCGCCGCCCAGAAAGACTGGCTGACGCGCGGCGGTTCGCTGACCGCGCATCTGCGTGCGCTCGGTGCGGTTGCGGTGCGCGTCACGCGTGAAAGCGTCGCGTTGCCGTGGGCCGACGAGTCCGCCGCGCTCGGCCTCGCGCCACGCGCGCCGGTGTGGGTTCGCGAAGTGGTGCTGTCGGTCGACCGCGTGCCGTTCGTCGCCGCGCACAGCGTGACGCCGCTCGTCGCGAGCGTCGGCGTGTGGCAGGCCACCCGGCGTTTGCGCACGCGGCCGCTGGCCGAGCTGCTGTATAGCGACAGCAGCGTCGCGCGTTCCGCGCTGGTGAGCCGGCGCTTGACCGAACGTCATCCGTTGTACCGGTTGGCGGCGCGTGAAATTGCCGCGACCACGGCGTCGCCGCATACGCTGGTCGCGCGTCGCTCGGTGTTTGAGCGTCATGGCGCGCCGTTGATGGTGACCGAATGCTTTCTACCCGCGCTGTGGTCGCATCTGGCGGCAATGGATTCGGCCCGCGTTGATGACGCGAACTCGGCCCAAACAGCGCACCCGGCGCATCCACGTGTGCGCGAGCATGGCCGTCCGCTTGAACACACCGTCTCACGCGCGCACGCCCCCAAGGAGGTTCCGTCAGACGATCCGCCGGTGGAGCGTTCATCCAATGAACGAGACCGCTGATGCTGCGTGGCTTTCCTCCCGTCGTCGCGACGAATACCCATACGCTGATTCTGGGCAGCTTTCCCGGCGAAGCGTCGCTGGTCGCGACGCAGTATTACGCGCATCCGCGTAATCAGTTCTGGCGGTTGCTCGGCGAAGTGCTTGGCGAGCCTCAATTGCATGCGCTCGCTTATGACGCACGTCTCGAGCTCGTGTTGAAGCACGGAATCGGCATCTGGGATGTGCTCGCCGCGTGCCATCGCGAAGGCAGTCTCGATTCGGCGATCCGGAATGCGAAGCCGAACGACTTCGATGCGCTGCGCGAGCATGCGCCGTTGCTGAAGAAGGTGTGTTTCAACGGCAAGACGGCGGGGCGATTTGCGGACGTGATAGGCGAAGCGGGGTATGAAACGCTCGTGCTGCCCTCGTCTAGTCCGGCGAATGCGACACTGTCTTTCGATCAGAAACTGTCGCATTGGCGAGAGATTGTTTCCTGACGTTGTTTCTCAATGGCCGATCTCAACGGCGAATGCGAGCGTTGTGGGACGGTCGCTTTGCAGTAGGATGGAATCAAAACAGAATCGAGGGGAAGCACGCGCGTTTGGGCCTCGTATCTATGGTGGATGGCCGGACGTTAGCGTCCGACTATTAGTGGTTTGATTGCAGGAGAATCACCATGACCGACCCCACGAATGCGGACCTCGTAGCACGAGCCGTCGAGTTGTTGAGTGGCCAGCCGTATTTCAACGTCGCAACCGAGAGCGATGGGCAACCCTGGAATACCCCTGTCTGGGCTGCGACCCGTGGAGGTCTGAGTCTCTACTGGTCATCATGGGTCAAGGCGGTCCACTCGCAGAATATCGAAAAGAATCCACGAGTTTTCCTCACGCTCTTTGACTCAACGCGCAAACGTGGGACTAACAACCTGCGCTGCCTTTATCTTCAATGCACGGCTGCCGCTGTCGTTGACCCAGACGAAGCGCAAGAAGCCGCAGCGCTTCTCTATCCGGGAGAGGTCGTCGAATTGGCCGACTTTCTGGCGGGTGGCCAAAAGCGCTTCTATAGGGCGATTCCAACGCAGGTGTGGCTCAACTGCCTATCGGAACGCGAGCTCAAGCCTTCGATCGTCAAAATGCGCGTTGAGGTTCCATTGGAACTCCTGAAAGCTGCAACCTGACTACTCGCTCAGGCGGACCGCGGGGGCATGCTTCTCATGCACCCCGCGCAGAAGTCGGATCCGTCTATAAGGCGAGCGTGTCCAGTTGCGCATAAGTGCGATGCAGCCACACCTTGACGCGCTGGCGCTCCAGCAAGCCGAGCCCGGTGGCGGCACGGTCCGGATGATTGACTGCCGCCCAGAAGCTCGCGCTCTGTCGATCGATCTTCTGCATCGTCGTATCGGGCAGGTGGCGCAGTGTTATCACGCTGGCGCCAAGTGCTTCGGCCCGCTTGCGCTCGCCCGATGCCTCCAGAATGTCGAAGCGGTCGCCGCGAACTTCGTTTAGCACGAGTACCAGCTTGATGCGTCCGCCGAAATCGTCGAGCCATTGCCGTAACAGATCGACCGAATCGCGCCCGGTGTCCATGACGTGCCACCACGTTAGCGCGAGGCCGTGTTCCTCGGCAAAACCGAATACGTCCGAATCGTCGAGCCATCCGGCGAGCGCCTGCTGCGTCTGGGCCGCGAGATCGACCACAATGCGTCGCTGCGGTTCCGCGATGGCCGATTCCAGGACGGGATCGAGGCTGTCATGCTGGTCGAGAACGGCAGGCGCGGCGAAGTCGGCATAGAACCGCAGCAGCGCGCCATGCGATCTGTCGGTATCGAAGCCCACGAAAGAGACGCTCCGATCGATGAAATACTGGGCTAGCACGCGCGCGACGAGCGATTTGCCCACGCCGCCTTTTTCTCCGCCGATGAAGTGGATATGACTCATGCTTACGGTTCCTGTGTGATGAAGCTGGTAGCGCCGAAACCGAGGCTAGCAGGTTTCGGTGAAGTAACGCCAGTCCGGCGAATGCTATGCTCTCGTTCGACCAAAAATTGTGCCTCTGGCGCGACATCCTCACATGACGAAATTGATCAAGCGCGCTTCGGCCGAAGCGCGCGCCTTCCGCCATCGCGACGCCGATACCGCTGCTACCGGCGGCAAACAGCAAGTCGTGCGCAGCAAGAAGCGCGCGTTGCACGACGACGATCTGCACGACGCGCCGCAAATCGAAGCGCCGCGCAAGCCGCGTTTCGCCCCGGTGACGTTCTCCGAAGAAGGCGGTGTGCGCTTCCTGCATTTCGGCACGGAATGGGTGCAGGGCGCCATGCGTCTGCGCAAGCCGGATCACATCGAACTCGAATATGCGCAGCAGATGATGGCCTGGCTGCTGTTCATCGAAACGCCCAAGCGGGTCGTCCAGCTCGGTCTGGGCGCGGCGGCGCTGACCAAGTTCGCGTACCGTTTCCTGAAGCGCGCCAAGGTCGAGGCGGTGGAACTGAACCCGGCGGTCGTGATTGCCGCCCGCACGATGTTCGAACTGCCGCACGACGACGCACGCCTGACCGTGCACGAAACCGACGCGTGGGACTTCGTCAACGACAGCGCCAACCACGGCACGATCGGCGCGCTGCAGGTCGACGTCTATGACGCGACCGCGCGCGGCCCGGTGCTCGACAGCGTCGGCTTCTACCGCGCGGTGCGCGCGTGCCTGACCGATGCGGGCGTGGTGACGGTGAACCTGTTCGGCGATCATCCGAGCTTCGTGCGCAACATGAAGCGTCTGAACGAAGCCTTCGACGGCCGCGTGATCGCGCTGCCGGAAGTGCACGACGGCAACCGCATTGCGATCGCGTTCTCGGGCCCGGCGCTCGACGTGCCGTTCACGGCGCTGCAAGCGCGCGCGAAGCTGATCGAAGCGGAACTCGGCTTGCCGGCGCGCAAGTGGATCAAGGGTCTGCAGGAATCGACCGGCCAGAAGGGCGACTCGTTCGTGATCTGATGCTGTAAAGGTCGGGCCGGCTGAGGCTGGCTCGACTTCCCCAAGGCTTCGCGCCTCCCCGTTGCGTTCATGCGACGGTTCTTTAGTCCGCTGCACCCCCTCGTTTCCGCTAAATCGCCGCTCCGCGCGCCCCAGCAGCATGGTCGCGCCTCGGGTCGTCCCTGCTTGACCGCATGTTCGCGGCTCCTATACTCTTTCGAAGCTTTCGGGGCGCCCGTGGCTATCCGCAATGGGTTCCACCACCCGTCAAACACGGGCCAACAACATTTCAATAATAGGGAAGAGGAGACGTCATGGCTCACGACGCCGACGCGAACAAGGCCAGCAAGCACTGGCTCTGGTTGCTGCTGTTGCCCTGGATCGCGATGATCTGGGTGCCGTCATACAACAAGGTCGAACCGCAACTGTTCGATTTCCCGTTCTTCTACTGGTATCAGCTCCTGTGGGTGCTGATCAGCGCCGTCATCACGGCGCTCGTGTACTTCAAGACCAAGGCGCGCTCATCGGGCCGTCCGCAAGGGGGCGCACGCTAATGAACGCCACCGCAACTTTCGTCTTCGTGCTGTTTTTCATCGGTGTCACGATTCTCGGCTTTGTCGCGGCCCACTGGCGGCGCGGCGATCTCGCCCATCTGGAAGAGTGGGGCCTCGGCGGCCGGCGCTTCGGCACTATCGTCACCTGGTTCCTGCTGGGCGGCGACCTGTACACCGCGTACACCTTCATTGCCGTGCCGGCGCTGGTGTTCGGTGCGGGCGCAACCGGTTTCTTCGCGCTGCCGTACACGATCCTGATCTATCCGTTCGCGTTCGTCGTGTTCCCGAAACTGTGGAGCATCGCCAAACGTCAGGGCTACGTGACATCGGCGGACTTCGTGTCGGCCCGCTACGGCAGCCGTATGCTGGCTCTCGCGGTCGCCGTCACCGGCATCGTCGCGACCATGCCGTATATCGCGCTGCAGCTGGTCGGTATCGAAGTGGTGATCGGCGCGCTCGGTTTCGACACCAAGGGCTTTGTCGGCGATCTGCCGTTGATCATCGCGTTCGCGATTCTGGCGGCCTACACGTACACCTCGGGCCTGCGTGCGCCGGCCATGATCGCGGTCGTGAAGGACATCCTGATCTACATCGTGATCTTCGCTGCGATCATCGTGATTCCGCCGCAACTGGGTGGTTTCGGGCATATCTTCAGCGTCGTGCCGCCGGCCAAGCTGCTGCTGAAGGCGCCGGACGTGTCGAGCCTGAACGGCTATAGCGCCTACGCCACACTAGCGGTGGGTTCGGCGCTCGCGCTGTTCCTGTATCCCCACTCGATCACCGCGGTGCTGTCGTCGAAGTCGGGTAACACGATCCGCCGCAACATGGCGATGCTGCCGGCTTATTCGCTGGTGCTCGGCCTGCTCGCGCTGCTCGGCTTCATGGCGTTGGCCTCGGGCGTGAAGGACATGCCGGAATTCGCGCCGTACTTCAAGGCGTTCGGCCCGAACTTCGCGGTGCCGGCGCTGTTCCTGCACTTCTTCCCGTCGTGGTTCGTCGGCGTGGCGTTCGCGGCGATCGGCATCGGCGCGCTGGTGCCGGCGGCGATCATGTCGATCGCGGCGGCCAACCTGTACACACGCAACATCCATAAGGAGTTCGTGAATCGCAACATGACGAACGAGCAGGAGACCAATGTCGCGAAGTTGGTCTCGCTGATCGTGAAGGTCGGCGCGGTCGCGTTCATTCTCGGGCTGCCGCTCACGTACGCGATCCAGTTGCAACTGCTCGGCGGGATCTGGATCATCCAGACGCTGCCGGCGATCGTACTCGGCCTGTACACGCGCGTGCTCGACTATCGCGGCCTGCTGGCCGGCTGGGCAGTCGGTATCGCCACCGGCACGTGGATGGCGATTTCGCTGAAGCTCGCGGGCTCGATCTTCACGATTCACCTGTTCGGTCTGGCGATTCCGGGGTATGCGGCGGTGTGGTCGCTGATCGTGAACCTGGTGGTGTCGGTGGTGGTCAGCCTGCTGGTGCGCGCGTTCGGCATGCAGCGCGGCGAGGACCGCACGCGTCCGGAAGATTATCTGGATGTGGTCGAGGGCTAACAGCGTCTGACTGTTTCATCGCAGCATGAATAACGGCGCCCGCGGACGAAAGTTCGCGGGCGTCTGTCTTTATAGGGCCGTCCAGGGCACGATAGCGGAACTGTCTTTCGAAGAATTCGCCGCGCCGCCATGGCCTCTGCCGATTCCCACACCGTGATTCCACGCCGCTCGGCGCTCAGCCGGATGGTGCGCGCGATCACCTCGCCGTACTACCGCTATCGTCACGCGAAGGTGCTGCACAGCCTGCGCGTCGGCCTCGCGATGCTGGTATCGATTCTGGCTACCACGGGTATCGACATTCCGCATGGCATCTGGTCGTCGGTGACGTTGCTGGTGGTGATCGGCGGCTTGCAGCATCACGGCAACATCCGTAAGAAAGCCGCCGAACGCGCGGCCGGCACGCTGCTCGGCGCGACGATCGGACTCGCGCTGATCCTGGTGCAGAATTTCACGGGCTCGTTGCCGCTGACCTATGTGCTGATGTCGATCGTCGCGGCGATCTGCGCGTGGTTCGCGATCGGCTCGTCCGGTTATATCGGGCTGTTGACGGCTATTACGATGTGCATCGTCGCCGGGCATGGCGACAATCTGATCGACGTCGGGCTGTGGCGCACGCTGAACGTGTTGATCGGCATTGTGATCGCGCTGGCGTTTTCGTTCGCGCTGCCGCTGCACGCCACCTATTCGTGGCGCTACGGCATCGCGGCCAATCTGCGCGAATGCGCGCGCATCTACACACGGTTGATCGATGGCGAGACGATCAGCGAGGAAGAACAGGTCCAGCACTTTCTGGCGATCAACAAGCGGCTGGTGCAGTTGCGTGCGCTGATGCCGTCGGTCGCAAAAGAGATCGACGTGCCGCAGTCCAGACTCGATGAGATTCAGCGATTGCACCGTTCGGTGCTCAGCTCGCTGGAACTGCTCGCTACCGGCCCGTTGATGCACGCCGACGCGCTCGCACGCGCCGCGTATGGCGCGCAGTGCGGCGCCGAAGTGCGCGCCGTGCGGGCGATTCTGCTGGGGATTTCGCGTGGCTTGCGCTTCGGCCGGGCGACGCACTTCGGGATTCCGGCCGCGTCGCCGCTCGCGCAGGCGCATGGCGACGCGGCGCTCCGACTGCCGGCCGATCTGCAGGGGCCGTATTGGCTCGGTCAGCGGCTCGCGGAGCAGGTGGACCGACTGCGCGCGCTATTGCTGGAGACCGAGCCGAACTGGAATATCGAACGGCATTCGCGGACCTTGCTGAAGGTTTAGCAGAGTTCGCTGCGTGGGACAGGTTCAGTCTTCCGGCAACGTCACCATCCACATCAGACCGAAACGGTCCACCAGCATCCCGAAGCCCTTGCTCCAGAAGGTCGGTTGAAACGGCATGGTGACCTGGCCGCCGTCGGCGAGGGCGTTGAAGTATTTTTCAGCGACGGCGGGGTCGGCCGTGAGCGACAGCGCGAAGCCTTCCATTTTTGCGGCGGGATCGCAATGACCGTCGGAGGCCATCCAGACGGTCGAACCCATCTTGATCGACGCGTGCATGATCTTTTCTTCGAGGCCGGCGCGCGGCGGGTTATGCGGGTCGGGCGGCGCTTCTTTGTAGCGCATCTTGAGCAGCACTTCGGCGCCGAGTTTCTCGGTGTAATAGTCGAGCGCTTCTTCGCAACGGCCGTTGAAAAACACGTAAGGCTGAACGGACATGATCGTCTCCTGAAGTAGGAACAGCAGGCACCGGCGGCCCTCTGGAAACCGCCACGAGGGACGGGCGTGGTGAAAATTGTAGTCGTCCGTTGCGGCGGGATCGTGACTTTATATCGTAGGGTGGGGCGGGCCTGTAAACGGCAAAAGGCCCCGAACCGTCAGGTCCGGGGCCTTTTGCTTAAGGCTGTTTAGCCGACTGCAATCAACGCAGTGCTTCGATCAGCTTTTCCAGCTTGACGGCATCTGCAGCAAACGCACGGATACCTTCGGCGAGCTTTTCAGTCGCCATGGCTTCGTCATTGACGAGGAAGCGGAACGACGATTCATCCACCGGCACGCGTTCGATATCCGCACCCTGCGAGAGGTCCGCCGACAGCTTGCGTTCGACCTTCTCGGTGCTCTCCTGCAGCTTTTGCAGCAGATCCGGGCTGATGGTCAGCAGATCGCAGCCGGCCAGTTCCAGAACCTGACCCGGCGTGCGGAAGCTCGCGCCCATCACCTCGGTCTTGTAGCCGAACTTCTTGTAGTACGCGTAGATGCGGCGCACCGATTTGACGCCCGGATCGTTGGCGCCGCCGTCTTTCGCTTCGTCCCACGCGCTGCCGGCGTTCTTCTTGTACCAGTCGTAAATGCGGCCGACGAACGGCGAAATGAGTTGTGCGCCCGCTTCAGCACAAGCCGCAGCCTGCGCGAGCGAGAACAGCAGCGTCATGTTGCAGTGGATGCCTTCCTTCTGCAGCACTTCGGCGGCACGGATGCCTTCCCATGTGGACGCGAGCTTGATCAGCACACGTTCGCGGCCGATGCCTTGGTCCTTATACAGCGCGATCAACTCGCGACCCTTGGCGATCGACGCTTCCGTGTCGAACGACAGGCGCGCGTCCACTTCGGTCGACACGCGACCCGGAATGATCTTGAGGATTTCGGTACCGAACGCGATCAGCAACTGGTCGATGATCGCGCCAACCGGCTTCGACGCGTGCGCCTTCACGGTCTTTTCGAGCAGCGGCTTGTAGTCGTCTTTCTGGACGGCCTTCAGAATCAGCGACGGATTGGTCGTCGCGTCCTGCGGCTTGTACTGGGCAAGCTGCTGGAAGTCGCCGGTATCGGCGACGACGGTGGTGTATTGCTTGAGTTGGTCGAGTGCGGTTGTCATGTTCGAGCCTTCAGGGCGCATGCGCGCCGTGGTTCAGGAGAAATGAGATCGCCGCCGGACTGATCGGATTCACAGTGCCGGCGGCCGCGGGTCACGCTGCAGCGCTGCCCGTCATGTTGCCGGGGCATTTTGACGGAAAGCGCTGCCGGATGCTTCTATTCTATGGCGGATCGCCTGATGCAGGGTTGACACTTGCCCAACGCGATCGGTTCACCCTGATTGCGGGCGCTGGGGACGATGGGGGCGTTCAGCCACGCCGCGCGTTCAACACCACCTGGGTCACCACGCCCGCCACCAGCCCCCAGAACGCCGAGCCGATCGACAGCAAGGTCAGCCCGGAGGCCGTCACCATGAACGTCACCAGCGCCGCTTCGCGCTGCCTGACGTCCTGCATGGCATTGGCGAGGCCGCTCATGATCGAGCCGAACAGCGCCAGCGCCGCGACGGACACGACCAGCGCCTTCGGCAACGCCGCGAACAGCGCGGCGATGGTCGCGCCGAACACCCCGGCGATCAGATAGAAAATGCCGCACCAGACCGCCGCGGTGTAACGCTTGTCGCGGTTTTCGTGCGCTTCGGGGCCGGTGCAGATCGCCGCCGTGATCGCCGCAAGATTGATGCCGTGCGAGCCGAACGGCGCGAGCAGCAGCGAGGCGAGGCCGGTCGTCGAAATCAGCGGCGCCGACGGTGTGGTGTAACCGTCCGCGCGCAGCACGGCGATGCCCGGCACGTTCTGCGACGCCATCGCGACGACGAACAGCGGAATGCCGATGCTGACGCTGGCGGCCAGCGAAAACGCCGGCATCGTGAATACCGGATGCGCGAGCGCCACGTGAAAGCGGCTGAAATCGAGCAGGCCGAGCCCACCGGCCGCCGCCGTGCCGACGATCAGCGTCGTCACGATCGCGTAGCGCGGGGCCAGCCGTTTGACGATCAGATAGGTGAAGAACATGGTCAGCACGAGCGCGGTCTGGAATTGCGCGGCGCGGAAAATCTCAATGCCGATCTCGAACAGAATCCCCGCCAGCAACGCCGAGGCGATGCCGGCCGGGATTTTTTTCATCAGCGTGTCGAACCAGCCGGTCAGACCGACCACCGTCAGCAGCACCGCGCAGACGATAAACGCGCCGATCGCCTCGGGATACGCCACATGCGGCAGCGACGACACCAGCAGCGCCGCGCCGGGCGTCGACCAGGCAATCACGATCGGCGCGCGAAAGCGTAGCGACAGGCCGATCGTGCAGACGGCCATGCCGATCGACAGCGCCCAGATCCACGACGAAATCTGTGCATCGCTCAGATGCGCGGCCTGACCCGCCTGGAACATCAGCACGAGCGAGCTGGTATAGCCGGTCATCATCGCGACGAAACCGGCGACGATGGTGGACAGCGAGGTGTCGGCGAACGGGTTGGAACGTCCCGGCGGCGTGGCGGACGGGGACAAATCGGGGGAGGAAGACGGACGCATGCGGCAGCTTTCTTATAGTTGAAGATCAAGCAGGTGAAGATAAGGCACGAACGGATTTATTTGCTCAGCGTGCGCATGGCGGTCTCCAACCCGGCGAGCGTGAGCGGAAACATGCGGTGGCCGAGCACTTCGCGGATCGCGCTGACCGACTGGCGATACGCCCACAGCCCTTCCGGTTCGGGATTGAGCCACGCGTGATGCGGGAAGTGGTCCGCCAGACGCCGTAGCCAGACCGCGCCGGCCTCGGGATTGTTGTATTCGACCGAGCCGCCCGGCTGCAGCACTTCGTAAGGGCTCATGGTCGCGTCGCCGACGAAGATCAGCTTGTAGTCGGCCGTGAACTTGTGCAGCACGTCCCACGTCGGCATGCGCTCGGCGTGACGGCGGCGGTTGTTCTTCCACAAAAAATCGTACACACAGTTGTGGAAGTAATAGAACTCGAGGTGCTTGAACTCGGCCTTGGCGGCGGAGAACAGTTCCTCGACGCGCTTGATGTGGTCGTCCATCGAGCCGCCCACGTCGAGCAGCATCAGCACTTTCACCTTGTTGTGCCGCTCCGGGACCATCTTCAGATCGAGCCAGCCGGCGTTCGCGGCGGTGCTGCGGATCGTGTCGGGCAGGTCGAGTTCTTCGGCGGCGCCTTCGCGCGCGAAGCGGCGCAGACGGCGCAGCGCCACCTTGATATTGCGCGTGCCGATTTCGACCTGGTCGTCGTAGTCGCGATAGGCGCGCGATTCCCACACTTTCACCGCGGTGCGGTTGCCCGCCGCGTCGCCGCCGATGCGCACGCCTTCCGGGTTATAGCCGCCGTTGCCGAACGGCGAGGTGCCGCCGGTGCCGATCCATTTGCTGCCGCCTTCGTGGCGCTCTTTCTGTTCGTCGAACAGTTCCTTGAGGCGCTCCATCAGCTTGTCAAGGCCGCCCATGGCTTCGATCTGCGCTTTTTCCTCCGGCGACAGATCGCGTTGCAGCTTCTTCTTCAGCCAGTCGAGCGGGACGTCGAAGGCCAGTTCCGAGGCTTTCGCGACGCCGTTGAAATAAGCGCCGAATGCCTGGTCGAACTTGTCGAAGTACTGCTCGTCTTTCACCAGCGTGATGCGCGACAGGTAGTAGAACTCGTCGAGCGACGGCGCGATCACGTTGGCCTTGAGCGCCTCGAGCAGCGTCAGATATTCCTTTACCGACACCGGCAGCTTGGCGGCGCGCAGCGAGTAGAAGAAGTCGATCAGCATGCGGGGTCCTCGGCGGCGGGTGGTCGGTGTGACGGGCTCATCGGTGGCGGGTGGCGTTGCATCGGCGCCTGCGCGGCGCCGGCTCAGGCGCGCGTCAGGCGGGCATCAACGGTTGTTGCGGTTCATGAAGATCAGCCGTTCGAACAGGCTCACGTCCTGTTCGTTCTTCAGCAGCGCGCCGTGCAGCGGCGGGATGATCTGCTTCTGGTCGGTCGAGCGCAGCGCTTCGGGCGGAAGGTCCTCGGCGAGCAGCAGCTTGAGCCAGTCGAGCAGTTCCGAGGTGGACGGCTTCTTCTTCAGGCCGGCGACATTGCGCAGTTCGAAAAAGCTCTGCATGGCCGCGGCCAGCAGTTCTTTCTTGATGCCGGGGTAGTGCACCTCGACGATCTGCTGCATGGTGACCGGATCGGGAAACTTGATGTAGTGGAAAAAGCAGCGGCGCAGAAAGGCGTCGGGCAATTCCTTCTCGTTGTTCGACGTGATGATCACGAGCGGGCGATGTTTCGCGCGGATCAGCTCGTGCGTCTCGTACACGTAGAACTCCATGCGGTCGAGTTCGCGCAACAGATCGTTCGGAAATTCGATGTCGGCCTTGTCGATCTCGTCGATCAGCAGCACGACCTGCTCGTCCGCCTCGAACGCCTGCCACAGCACGCCCTTCACGATGTAATTGCGGATGTCCTTGACGCGTTCGTCGCCGAGTTGCGAATCGCGCAGGCGCGACACCGCGTCGTACTCGTAGAGCCCTTGCTGGGCCTTGGTGGTGGACTTGATGTGCCACTGCAGCAACGGCATGCCGAGTGCGGCGGCGACTTCTTCCGCGAGCATGGTCTTGCCGGTGCCGGGCTCGCCTTTGATGAGCAGCGGGCGCTTCAGCGTCATCGCGGCGTTGACCGCGAGCTTGAGGTCGTCGGTGGCGACGTACTGCGATGAGCCTTCGAAACGCATGGCGAGATGCTCTTTTTTGGGAAAAAACCCAGTATAAGTCAGAAGGCCTGTTGGCCTGAAACGGGCTCGCGTAAGGTGTGACCCGCGATGCCGTACGGCGGAGCAAAGCGGCGCTAGCGCTGGCTTTGCGGCGGGCGGACGGGCCGCTCACCCCGCTCGGTGGACGTTTCGCGCGACGTCGCGGTACAATTAGCCCGATTTTTTTGGCCTGCGTGGCTACCCTATAAGAAGAACGGCGCGGGCCGTTGCCTTTTTGGGCGCCCGTTCCCCTCATGCCAGGTTACATGCTATGAATAAATTCGTCGGCAAACACGTCGTGATCGCAGCGCTGTCGGTGCTCGCGGGCTATGCGGCCAGTGTGCAGGCAGCGGATGTCGTCGGCAATGCCAAGGCGGGTCAAGGCAAGGTCGCAATGTGTATCGGCTGCCACGGCATTCCCGAATACCGCACGGCTTACCCTGAGGTGTACCGCGTGCCCATGCTAGGCGGCCAGAATCAGCAGTACCTCGAAAACGCCATGCACGGCTACAAGAAGGGCGACCGCCACTTCGAAACCATGCATGCGATCACCACGTCGCTGTCTGATCAGGACATCGCCGACATCGCCGCTTACTACGCAGCGCAAAATTCCTCTTCGAAAAGCAATCCCGACAAGTGATCGGCCGCGGTCGTCCGTCTAGTCACCCGGTTAATCAATTCGCGGGATAGGAGAATTCATGAATAAGCCACAACAGGCACTCCACACGGTGTTCAAGGCTGCATGCGCGTCGGCGGCAGTAATCGGTCTGGTTGCAGCGAACCTCGCGCACGCCGCCGACGCCGGCAACGGCAAGGTGCTGGCCGACGCCCACAACTGCGCGGCTTGTCACGGCGTCAATCTGAACAAGCCGGTGAGCCCGGAATATCCGAAGCTCGCCGGTCAGCACGCCGATTACGTCTACTGGGCGCTGCGCCAATACCAGATGGGCAACGGCAACCCGCACCTCGGTCGCAACAACGCGATCATGCAGGCGCAGGTGCAGAGCTTGTCGCAAGGCGATATGAAAGACATCGCGGCGTATGTCGAATCGCTGAACGGCGATCTGGTGCAGAAGAAGTAAGCGCGTCCGGCTGGTTGCCGCGTGGCTTCCGGAATGAAAAACACCCCGCTTCGGCGGGGTGTTTGCTTTTGGGGCGTCAGTTTTGGGTTTGTCTCGGGCGTCAGTCTGGGGCGTCAGTCGCGGGTGGCGCGCCGCTCGATACGTTGCAGATACGCGTCCGTGTCCGGCGGCGTGCCGGTGCGCTGCGCTTCCCAGATGGTCTCGCCGAGGCAGTCCATGATCGCGTGCTGCGCCTCGTGAGTGGAACCGAGGCGCGCGGCCAGCCGCTCGTGCGCCGCGCGAATGCCGGGCGGCTGGTCGATCGACAACTGCTCGGTGATCGCCAGGTGCATCGACAGATGCAGGAACGGATTGGTCTGGCCGCGCTCGGGCGAGTAGTCCTGAGCCTGCGCGGCGTCGCCGTCGGTGAGGTCGGCGTGGTACTCGGGATGCTCGACGATCCAGTCGGCGGCGATCGCCTCCAGCGGCGTCAGAATTTCGCCTTGACGCTGTTTGCGCCAGGTGTCGGTGAAAAAGAGGCGGACTTCATCGCGGCTGGGATTGAACATCATGGGACCGGTGCTGTGGGTGGGGTGTCATGTGGGCCGATGAGGCGCCCGTGCAACCCGATATTTTACGCTGGGGCCGGGCGCGGCGCTGGCGGCGCGGCGCTCAGAGGTCCGGCGGCGGCGTCTTCGGCCGGAACTCGCAGAGCGGTTCGATCGTGCAATGCCAGCATTCGGGCTTGCGCGCCTTGCACACATAGCGGCCGTGCAGGATCAGCCAGTGGTGCGCGTCCTGCTTGAACTCGGCGGGCGTGAATTTCTCCAGCGCCGCTTCGACCGTGCGCACGTCTTTGCCGGGCGCCAGACCGGTTCGATTGGCAACCCGAAAGATGTGCGTATCGACGGCGATGGTCGGATGACCGAACGCGGTGTTCAGAATGACGTTGGCGGTTTTGCGGCCGACGCCCGGCAGGCTTTCGAGCGCTTCGCGATCTTCGGGCACTTCGCCGCCGAACTGGTCGAGCAGAATCCGGCAGGTCGCGATGACGTTTTTGGCCTTGGTCCGGTACAGGCCGATGGTCCTGATATACCCGACCACGCCTTCCTCGCCGAGATCGAACACTTGCTGCGGCGTGTTCGCGACCGGAAACATCTTGCGCATCGCCTTGTTGACCGACACGTCGGTAGCTTGCGCCGACAGCAGCACGGCGATCAGCAGTTCGAACGGTGAGGTGTACTCGAGCTCGGTGGTCGGATGCGGGTTGAGACTCTGAAGCGTTTCGTAGATGGCGCGGCGTTTGTTCGCGTTCATGCTGGGTGAGCGTGCGGGTGCGGTTGCTGTTAGTGCGGCTTGGACGACGGGCCGGTTTTCGCGGCGCCGTCGGCGGGTGTGGCGTTGGCCGTTGTGTCGTCGCTCTGGCCGGCGCCGGCGTTGCCCACGGCGAGTTCGAGACGGCGGCGGCGTGCTTCGGCGGCGTCGATCTGCGCTTGCACGTCCGCGCTGACCTGCTCGGTGTTCAGCGGCCCCTGGCCTTTGGCGGCCAACTCTTCTTTCTTCTTGCGAGCCCGTTCGAGCGCGGCCTGGATGATCGCGCGTTTCTTCGCGTCGGCGTCTTCCACGGCGGCCGCCGCAGGTGCAACCGAGGCGCCGGCTTCAACCGTTTGGGCCACTGCGATAGTGGCGCCGCTACCGCCTCGCCGCGCTGCAGCACGCGCTTCGGCGGCTTCGCGTTCGCGTGCAAGGCGTGCTTCGCGCCGGTTATGGCGCTCGCGTGCCGCGTCGGCCTGGCTCTGGCTCCACGCGTCCCAACCGGTTGCCGCGCCGGTGACCGGCGGCAGCGCAATGCAGTCGACGGGGCAGGGCGGCACGCACAGATCGCAGCCGGTGCAGCGTTCGGCGATCACCGTATGCATCTGTTTCGGTGCGCCAACTATCGCGTCCACCGGACACGCCTGCATGCACAACGTACAGCCGATGCAAACCTGTTCGTCGATAACCGCCAACGGCCGCGGCCTTTCCATGCCATTGGCGGAATTGAGCGGAATCGCCGGTTTGCCGAGCAACGCGGCGAGACGCGCGATACCTTCGGCGCCGCCCG
This sequence comes from Paraburkholderia bryophila, assembly GCF_013409255.1. Taxonomy (NCBI): domain Bacteria; kingdom Pseudomonadati; phylum Pseudomonadota; class Betaproteobacteria; order Burkholderiales; family Burkholderiaceae; genus Paraburkholderia; species Paraburkholderia bryophila. Next base: position 1,702,614 of record NZ_JACCAS010000001.1, on the reverse strand, counting down.
GCGGGCACTGGTTATACAGGGCCGCGCCGCTCGCGACGGCCTCGGCATAAGGCCGGCACGCGGGATAACCGCACTTCGTGCATTGCGTCTGGGGGAGCAGATCTTCGATGCGATCTGCGAGTGTTTTATTGTCTGTCACGGTCACGACGTTGGAGCTTGGCTTGCGGCCGAACAGCTTGAACTAAATAGCACATTATCGCCGATTTCCCCAATTGCCATCCGCAATCCATGTGCCATAATCGAAGCGCTTTTTCGAAAGACCGCAGAAGGGTGTCCCCCAACCATGGCGCGCCCGTTCAACGCTGTCGGTGCAAGGTCCGAGGAGAGACCGGCGGCGCGATCCGGATAACGCGGCTCACGAAGATGATGCCACCATGAATCAGCCGAAAATCAAAAGAGATCCTGAAGGCACGCGGCGCCGCATTCTGCTTGCGGCGGCTGAAGAGTTTGCAAATGGTGGGCTATTCGGCGCGCGCGTCGATCAGATCGCCCGCCGCGCGGAGACGAATGAACGCATGCTCTATTACTACTTCGGTAGCAAGGAGCAGCTTTTTACTGCCGTACTCGAGCACGCGTTCAGCGCGCTCAACGAAGCGGAACGCACGCTCGAACTGGCCGGTATTGCGCCGGTCGAGGCGGTCACGCGGCTCGCGCATTTTGTTTGGGATTACTACCGCGATCATCCCGAACTGCTGCGTCTCATCAACAACGAAAATCTGCATGAAGCACGCTACATGCAGAAGTCGACGCGCATCCGCGAAATGATCTCGCCGATCGTCGCCACGCTCGGCGGCATTCTCGAGCGGGGTCAACGCGCGGGTCTGTTTCGCACCAACGTCGATCCGTTGCGCTTTTATGTGACGCTGTCCGGCATGGGTTATTACATCGTGTCGAACCGCTTCACGCTCGAGGCCACCCTCGGCCGCGATTTCAGCAGCGCGTCCGAACGCAGCGAAGTGATTCAGATGAACACCGAGTTGCTGCTCGCGTATCTGTTGCGAAAGTAGCGGCGAATATCGCGGTGGGTGTAATGCCGCGGTATTCGCGCGGTATTCCTAACCGTCGTACTCGCGTCATCACTTGCCGGCTTTATCAACGACAACGGCCTCCGAAGAGGCCGTTGTGAGTGACTACGCGCTGGGTGTTCGGTCCAGTCAGGCTTCGACTTTTTCCTTCACGACCTTCGGCGCCTTGTTGTGCGCGAGGATAAAGTCGCGCAACTGCGGATAGATGATGGTGCGCCAGCGGCGTCCGGAGAAAATGCCGTAGTGTCCGCACTTTTCCGCGGTGAAGTGACGCTTGTCCTTCTCCGGAATGCCGGTGCACAGATCGTGCGCGGCATAGGTCTGGCCGTCGCCGGAAATGTCGTCGAGCTCGCCTTCGATCGTGAACAGCGCGGTCTTCGTGATGTCCTGCGGACGCACGCGTTCACCCGACACGTCCCACGTGCCTTCGGCCAGATTGAAGTCCTGGAACACCACGCGGATCGTGTCGAGATAGTAATCGGCGTCCATGTCGAGCACGGCGTTGTACTCGTCGTAGAAACGGCGATGCGCTTCGGCGTCGTCTTCGTCGCCGCGCAGCAGGCTCTGGTAGAAGTCCCAGTGCGAAGCGGCATGACGTTCCGGGTTCATTGCGACGAAACCGGTGTGCTGCAGAAAGCCCGGGTAAACCTTACGGCCCACGCCCGGATAATTCGGCGGCACCGTGAAGATCACGTTGTTTTCGAACCATCCGTACGAGTGCTGCGTGGCGAGCGAGTTGACCGAGGTCGGGCTCTTGCGCGCGTCGATCGGGCCACCCATCATCGTCATGGTGCGCGGCGTTTCTTCGCCGCGGCTCGCCATCAGCGAAATGGCGGCGAGCACCGGCACCGTGGGTTGGCAAACCGAGATGACGTGCAGATTCTTCGCGCCGATGTGGCGGATGAATTCCTGAATGTAGGCGACGTAATCGTCCAGATGGAACTCGCCGGCTTCGAGCGGCACCATGCGGGCATCGATCCAGTCGGTCAGGTAGACCTTGTGATCCTGCAACAACGTGCGCACGGTATCGCGCAGCAAGGTGGCGTGGTGGCCCGACAACGGCGCGCACACCAGCACGATCGGCTCATCTTTCAATTGGGTAACAGCGTCGCTGTCGTCCGCGAAACGCTTGAAGCGCATCAGGCGGCAAAACGGTTTCTCGACGATCGTTTGTTCGATGATCGGAATGTTGTGGCCGTCTTTGACAATCTGATGAAGGTTGAACTCAGGCTTTTCGTAATCTTTGCCGAGCCGGTAAAGCAGTTCGTAACCGGCCGAGAGGCGCGTGGCGCCGGGCACATAAGCTAGCGGGCTGGCGGGATTCGCGAATGATTTGGAAGCGGCCTGAGCCCAGGCGGTGAGAGGGCTCAACATCGCCCGCTGGAATTCGTGCAATTGGTAGAGCATGGGTGCTCCGTTTCAAGGCGGTTCGCATGGGGCTTCGCAAACACGCGTGTGGCGTTGTGGCGGGCCAAATTGGTTGTGGGCGCATTGATTTTCGGCCGACAATCTGTCCGATCATATCGAACAACGCTTACTTGTGCAATGCAGCAATTTGCGTACTGCATGCACGCAAACTGTCATTAAATCATGCTACTGGCGATGCTGCTCCGCCGCTATCGGGGCTTGCCTCAGCCTCAAGTTCCGGTTGTCCGGTGCCGTTATGCGGCGGCTGTCCGGTCGCCTGGGCCATCTGCTGCTCGTGTTTCATCAGGTTCAGGCCGGTGTGCACCAGCGCCACATGCGAAAACGCCTGCGGGAAATTGCCGACGAGGCGCTTCGTCGCCGGATCGTATTCTTCCGCGAGCAAGCCGACGTCGTTGGCGAGCGCGAGCAGCCGCTCGTACATGGCGATTGCTTCGTCGAGGCGGCCTTGCAGCGCGAGGTTGTCCACCATCCAGAACGAGCACGCGAGAAACGTGCCTTCGCCGGGCGGCAGGCCGTCGTCGAATTCGGTGGTGCGGTAGCGCATCACGAAGCCGTCGTGCATCAGATTTTTTTCGATTGCCGCGACCGTGCCTTTGACGCGCGGATCGTCGGGCGGCAGAAAGCCGACCAGCGGCATCAGCAACACGCTGGCGTCGAGTTGATCGCTGCCGTACGACTGTGCGAACGCGTTGAGCGTCGGATTCCACGCCTGTTCGCAGACCTGCGCATGAATCGTGGCGCGGGTGGCGCGCCATGCGTCGAGCGGCCCGTCGAGTTGGAACATTTCCGCCGAACGGATCGCGCGGTCGAATGCGACCCACGCCATCACCTTCGAGAACGTGAAGTGCTGGCGGCCGCCGCGGGTTTCCCAGATGCCTTCGTCGGGTTCCTGCCAGATCGTGTCGAGGTGGCTCAGCAGCGCGCGCTGCACGTTCCACGCGGTGTCGTCCGCCTGCAGGCCGCCGACCCGCGCCAGATGCAGCGCGTTCATTACTTCGCCGTACACGTCGAGCTGACGCTGGCCGACCGCGTTGTTGCCGATCCGCACCGGCTTCGCGTCCTGATAGCCCGGCAGCCAGTCGATCTCGAACTCGGGCAAACGCCGCTCGCCGGCAATGCCGTACATGATCTGCAACTGATCCGGCGCGCCGGCCATCACGCGGCCTAGCCAACTGCGCCACGCGCGCGCTTCGTCGAAGTAGCCGCCGCGCATCATCGCGAGCAACGTGATGGTGGCGTCGCGCAGCCAGCAGTAGCGGTAGTCCCAATTGCGCGTGCCGCCAAGCTGTTCCGGCAGCGACGTGGTGGGCGCGGCGACAATGCCGCCGGTCGGCTCATAGGCGAGCGCCTTCAGCGTGATCAGCGAGCGGCGGATCGGCTCGGCCCAGCGTCCTTCGACGGTGCCGCGCGCCGACCATTCGAGCCAGTGATTTTCGGTGCGTGCGAGCGATGTATGCGGATCGCGCGCGGGCGGAATGCGCAAGTGTGAGGGCGCGTAGGCGAGCGAAAACGGCACGCGTTCGCCTTCCTTCACGGTGAATTCGGCGACGGTTTTCATATCCTCGCCGCGCAATTCGACGGGCGTGCGCAGCACGGCGGTGTCCGGCCCGACGATCGCCTTGATGCCGTTGTCGTGCTTCAGCCGATCGACCCACGGCACCGAAAAACCGTAGTCGAAGCGCAGCACCAGTTCCATTTTCATGCGCACGGTGCCGCGTTTGCCGACGACGATACGCACCATCTCCGACCAGCCGTTGCCCGGCGGCATGAAGTCGATCAGCGTGACGGCGCCCTCGGGCGTCTCGATGTCGGTTTCGAGAATCAGGGTTTCGCCGCGATACCGGCGCGTGAAGGTGGGCGGGGTGGGCGCGCCGTCGGTGATCGGCGCGATCAGCCAGCGGCCGTTGTCGGGCGTGCCGAGCAGGGCGGCGAAGCAGGCGCCGGAGTCGAAACGCGGCCAGCAGAGCCAGTCGACGGAGCCGTCGCGGGAGACGAGCGCGGCCGTGTGGCCGTCGCCGATAAGCGCATAGTCTTCGATGAGTGCGGGCATGGAATAGCGTGTCAGAGTGACGCACGGCGAGCACCGCCGCGCGCGAGGTCGTGGTTATTACCGGACTCGCCTAATGCGCTTTGGTTCATCGGGCAATACCGCGAAACGCGGGTTGGTAAATTGTCAAATCCCTGCCTACAATCGGATTTCGAGCCGATGCCCGGAACGCTCCGGATCGTGATCGGCCTTGCCCCTGGCGCAACCAGACGCCGCCTCCGAGGATCCGAACGATGCTGAACCCGTCGAAAACCGATTGCATCACCATACTCTCCGCCGCCAGCAAGGTGGCCGACGATTCGATGTTGTCTCTCGATCATGGCCGGTTGGGCCTAAGCCGCAACGGCATGTTGACGGCCATGGCCTTTCTGGTCGAACGGGCCTGCTTCCGCCGCTATCAACACGGTGACGGCCATTATGCCGTTGGCGGATTGTCGTTGCAGGGGCGTCTGCGTCTCGATCAGCTTTCGAACGGCTGACTGTCCGGCTGACGGCCGGTCCGACTACCGGCCGCATGACGAACTGACGCTGAAGCGCGCTCGCGCGTGAGGCATGCGCGAGTTGCGCGTTGCCCCTTCACCCTGAACCAACGCACGACCGGATTCAAATGCCGGTCGTGCGTTTTCGTGCGTCCATGGGCTGCGTTCGTTCGCGGCCGGTCCGCTGTCTCTGGTTCAGAAACTCAGAAATGCGTCGACCCCATGCCGAAGATCCCGATGATGCCGATGATGATCAGATAGAGCGCGACGATGTAGTTCAACAGGCGCGGCATGACGAGAATCAGAATGCCGGCGATCAACGAAACGAGCGGGCCCAGGCTGAGTGTGACGTTCATGAAGACTCCATAGTGTGAGACGCGTGAGTAACGGTTGAAAAAGGATTGAAAAAGATTGAAAAAATGCCCCGTCAGGCGGGACACTATTTACCTATTCAGCTTCGCATGCAGCAGCCTGCGAGTCGACCGGATTCGCTGCATGATCCGACACAACGCTTCTATACTGCTTCGACAAGAACAACGCTCGACCCATCGCGCGGCAGACCAGAGACACCATTACAACCGATTCACCGAATAACCGATGTCCAGGAGGTCTCAATGCTTCGTCGTCACCGGGCCGCTCAGCGTGCCGTCGCGGATTCTCATCAGCCTGCCGCTGCTACAGACGCGGCTCAATCCACTTCATGGCGTGCGGGGCGGCCTACTCCGTTGCGCTCCGCCCGCTCGATAATAAAAGGTTTCGCGCTCATGGTCTCGATTGTTGCAACGCATGCGTTTGCGCAAGATTCCGGCCCGGTCCCGGCCGATGGTGTTTACGACATGCTGGTCGGTACTTACACCGGCGGCACGAGCCAAGGGCTCTACGTCTATCGCTTCGACACGAAGACGGGCGAGGCAACGCGCGTCTCGGTCGCGCAAACGGTCAACCCGTCGTATCTGGTGGTGAGCCGCGACCGCCGCTTCGTCTACGCGGTCAACGAATTGCCCGGCGACAACGGCCCGGCTTCGCAGCGCGGCGGCATCAGCGCATTTCGCTTCGACGCTGCGCGCGGGCAACTGAGCTTCCTCAACAAGGTCTCGTCGGACGGCAACGATCCGTGCTATCTGAGCCTGTCGCCGGACGGCAAGTATCTGCTGACGGCGAACTACTCGGTCGCGGCCGATCCGGGCGGCAGCTTCGCGGTGTTCCCGTTGCAGGACGACGGCCAGGTCGGCGCGTCGGTGCTGACCGTGCATCATGAAGGCGGCGGTCCGGTGAAGGGACGGCAGGACAATTCGCACGTGCACTCCACGGTGTTCTCGCCGGACGGCCACTATCTGTTCGCGCAAGACCTCGGCGCCGACAAGCTGTACTCGTACCGCTACACGCCGGACGGCAGCCGCGGCCTGTTCGGTCCGACCGACTGGCGCTACACGCAGGAGAAGGCGGGTACGGGACCGCGGCATCTCGTGTTCGGCGCCAACGGCAAGCAGGCGTATCTGACGAGCGAACTGGCGGGCACGGTCAGCACGTTCAATTACGACGACGGCAAGCTCACGCAGGTGCAGACGCTTTCGCTGACCGAGCCGGGCTTCAAGGGCGCGGTGGGCGGCTCGGCGATCCATCTGTCGCCTGATGGGCGCTTTCTCTACGCGTCCAATCGCGGCGACGCGAACGACATCGTGATCTTCTCGGTGGACCCGGCCAATGGGCATCTGAAGAAGATCGGCCATCAGTCGAGCCTCGGCAAGTCGCCGCGCGAGTTCGCGATCGATCCGACCGGCAACTGGCTGATCGTCGGCAATCAGAATAGCGGCACGGTGTATGTGTTCAGGCGCGATCAGCAGAGTGGCTTGCTCGAGGCGAACCCGAAGCGGATCGAGATCGATTCGCCGGTGGATTTCAAGCTGGTGTCGCCGTCGTGATGACGCGTGCGGCGTGTGATTCGACTACACGCGTTGGATGAAAAAACGGGCCGCTCAAATTCGAGCGGCCCGTTTTGCTTTGGCTCCGTGTTTCGCTTTCGATCGTGCGGCTACTCCGCAGGTCCCGGCGCGAGCACTTCGCGGCTGCCGTTGATGCCCATCGCCGACACCAGACCGGCGGTTTCCATCTGCTCGACCAGACGCGCCGCGCGGTTATAGCCGATGCGCAATTGCCGCTGCACCGACGAGATCGACGCGCGCCGCGTGCGCACCACGAAGGCGACCGCTTCGTCGTAAAGCGGATCGGCTTCCGCGTCGGGCGATTCGCCGAACAGGTCCTGAGCCGCGCCGCCGTCGGTGGCGGGACCGTCGAGAATGCCTTCCTCGTACTGCGGCTCGCCGAACTGCTTCAGATATTCGACGATGCGATGCACTTCTTCATCCGCGACGAACGCGCCGTGCACGCGCTGCGGGTAGCCGGTGCCCGGCGGCAGGAACAGCATGTCGCCCTGACCGAGCAGCGACTCCGCGCCCATCTGATCGAGAATCGTGCGCGAGTCGATTTTCGACGACACCTGGAACGCCACGCGGGTCGGAATGTTCGCCTTGATGAGGCCGGTGATCACGTCGACCGACGGCCGCTGCGTCGCCAGAATCAGGTGGATGCCGGCGGCGCGCGCTTTTTGCGCGAGGCGCGCGATCAGCTCTTCGATCTTCTTGCCGGCCACCATCATCAGATCGGCCAACTCGTCGATCACCACCACGATCAGCGGCAGCGGCGCGAGCGGCTCGGGCGCTTCCGGCGTCAGCGAGAACGGATTGCCGAGCTTCTTGCCCTTGGCTTCGGCGTCGCGAATTTTCTGATTGAAACCGGGCAGGTTACGTACGCCGACCGCGGACATCAAGCGGTAGCGTTTTTCCATTTCGCCGACACACCAGTTCAGCGCGTTGGCCGCCAGCTTCATGTCCGTGACGACCGGCGCGAGCAGATGCGGAATGCCTTCGTAGACCGACAGCTCCAGCATCTTCGGGTCGATCATGATCAGGCGCACTTCTTCGGGCGTCGCCTTGTAGAGCAGCGAGCAGATCATCGCGTTGATCGCCACCGACTTGCCCGACCCTGTGGTGCCCGCGACCAGCATGTGCGGCGCCTTCGCCAGATCGGCCACCACCGGATGGCCGGTGATGTCCTTGCCCATCGCGAGCGTCAATTGCGAATGCGAGTTCTGATAGACGCTTGCTTCGAGGATTTCGGACAGACGGATGGTTTGCCGCTTCGCGTTCGGCAGTTCGAGACCCATGCAGGTCTTGCCCGGAATCGTCTCGACCACGCGGATCGACGTGAGGCCGAGGCCGCGCGACAGATCCTTCATCAGACCGACGATCTGACTGCCGCGCACGCCGAGCGCCGGCTCGACTTCGAAGCGCGTGATGACCGGACCGGCCGATGCGCCGACCACGGTGACCGGCACCTTGAACTCCTGCAGACGTTGTTCGATCAGCAGGCCGGTTTCGATCAGCTTTTCTTCGGAGACCGGTTCGATATCGATGTCGGCGGGCGCGAGCAGGTCGAGGGGCGGGAGTTCGACCATCGACGCGGCGGGGGCGCGGAATTCGAAACCGTTGGCCGGGCTGTGGCCGCGTAGGGGTGGACGTTGGGCGGCGGGGGTGGGGTCGGCGGGTTCGGCCGGCTCGCTGGACTCGATGGACTCGACGGACTCAACGGACTCAATCGGTCCGGCGGATTCGACGGGCGACGCTGACGGTGAAGTCGTTCCTGCCTGCGCTGCAAACGGAAAGCGAACCACATTCGATGCCGGCGACGGAACGTCTGTCGGCTGCACGTCGGCGACTACGTCCGCGGCGCTATGGGCCGTTGACGATTCCGATGCCCGCAATGCGCCGGATGGGGCAGGGGAGTCCACCGTTTCCGCTGCGCGTGGCGCCGCGTCTTCGCTCGGGCTCTCGATATGCGGCGACGGCGTGACTTGATGCGGCGGCACCGATGTTTCCGACGGTGCGTCGCTGCGCACAGGCGATTCGCTCGCTGACAGCGCCGCGTGCGACGACGCGGCAGCATCGGTGATGGTTTCCCAAGGCGCGAGCGGCTTCGGGATGACGACCTCGGCAACCGGCGCCGGCGTTGTGGATGGCGGCTGAGCGACCGGCTCGGTCTCTGCCGGGTGTGTTGTTGCGGTATTCCCGGCTGGCGCTGCGTTTTCCGATGCCGCTACGTGCGAACGCGGCGAGAACTGGGCGGCCGGTTGCGCGTTTTCGACGTCGGTGTTCGCCAGATATTCAGCATGAGCGACGAATGGTGTTGCGTCGTCTTCTGCGTTTTCTGCGTCGTTTAACGGAGACTCGTTGTTGGACGTCTCGCTCTGTTGCAAGCGGGCCGCAAAGATCTGGAACGGCGTGGGTGTGGCGACAGGCGCGGCAGGCTGCGAGGTGGGGGCAACGGCAACCGTGGGGGTGAACGAAGTCACAGGCGCATCCGTCGCCGATGCGGGCGCCACGACCGGCGCGAATGCTGGCGCGGCTGTCAACGGCGGTTGAATGACCGGCGGTTCAATCGGCCATTGCACGACGGGTTCGGCGTTGGCGTTGGCGTCGGTGTCGACGTTGGCTTTGGTGTCAGCGTCTGCGTGGGTCTCGGCTTCGTTGTGAGCGTGTGTTTGGGCGTCGGCTTCCGCTTCGGCTTTGGTGTCAGCGTGGGCGTCAACGTCAACGGCAGCGTCAACACGAGGGGCAACGTCAACGTCGGCGCGTGCGTCAGCGCCAAGCGGTGCATCGAATGCGCTGTGCGCATGCCGTGCTTCAGGCGATATCGCGAACGCGGCTTCAGTCTGCTCCGCTTCAACCGTGGGTTGCGTCGGGTGAACATGCTCAGCTTCGGCTGAGGCCGAAGCCAAGGCCGCCGCATTCGTCAGCCCCGTGCCGAGCTTTGCATTTTCCGCGCCGCTCGTGCGCGCGAGGCTCACGCCGGCAATGTCGGTCCAGCGTGCGGTGTTTTCCGCGATGCTGCGCAGCGTCTCCTCTACGCTCGCGGGCGGTGCGACTTTTTGCGTGGTCGGCATGGGTCGCGTGTACCCGGAAGCGACCGGGCGACGTGTGCTTGCCGTCGACATTGCGATGTCGTCGCGCGGCGCAACTGGGGACGGTTGTCGCTGCACGGTAGCGCGATTGATCGGACCCGCCGGAGTCGCTGAGCTTTGACCGGTCGACGGACGACCCGTTTGGATTGCGGCGTTCCTGACGGAACCCGCAGCCGTGTTTGCGGGTGAACTTGTGAAAGCCGGTCCAGCAGTACGAGGCGCGGCGCGTGTCGCAGCCGCAGTCATGGTGTGCGCCGTTTTCGCGGCGCCGGCTTGAGCGGCGGCAGCGCTTGCGGCACTTGCCAAACCTGCGGCGCTCGCCAGACCGGGAGCGCTGGCCAACCCACCGGCATTCGCGGTGCCCGGAGCGCTGGCCAAGCCACCGGCATTCGCGGTGCCCGGAGCACCGGCCAAACCAGCAGCACCGGCCGCCGATCTTTGCTCACGCAACCATCCCGCTGGCGCAACTGGCTCAGCGGGCATCCACGCGGCCTTATCCGCGCCCGACTTTTGCGCGGGCATCTGCGCTTGCCGCGGCGGCGTCGCTACGCCCGTGCGCAGCACCGGCTCCGCCGGCTGCGCCGCGCGGGCCCGCGACGGCGTCGCACCGGCACGCCAACTCGCACCGGCATTCCGCGCCGCCGCATCCTTAGCCGCAGCAGTAGTAGCACCAGCAGCACCCGCACCGGCCGCCCCCACATCCGCCACACGCCCACGCGCGGGCGGCCGCCAAACCGTCGGCCGCGCGTAACGGCCGTTAGTCTTAGGCGCCATGGTATTAGTCGTCGGCGACACATGCGACGACACACCCTCGTCGACGCTGCGATGACGGCGCGCTTCTTCATCGCGTTTAGCCAGCCCGCGCGACAAGCCCAGCCCAAACGCGCCATCGGCCCACACGGCGACATCGCGCCAACGGAAATCGATCAGCCAGGGCAGGCTGATGCCGAGCAGCGCCAGCGCCGCGAGCGGCGTGCCGATATGCCCGAGCAGATGGCTGAAGCCCGTGGCCAGCGCGTGGCCGAAACCGTTCACACCGACCACGTCGAGTAACGACGCCTCCAGCGTGCAGCTCGCCACCATCACGCAGACGAAGCCGAGCCACAGCCGGATCGTGCCCGGGCCGCGCAAACCCGCGCCGCCCGGCAGCACCGACTTCACGAGACGCCACAAAAGAGGAATGAACCAGACGGCCGACCCGCCGAACCAGCCGAAAACTACCGTGTGCATGCTAGACATCAACGAATGACGGACGCGCGAGAACGCAATCCGTCGAGTTTAAACCGGCGAAGCCAGCGGCTTCGAAAGCAGACGCAAGCGAGCTTGCGTCGAAAGAAAAACGGTGCGTTGCCGCGCTCCGCGCGCCGGTCATTTAGCGCTGCGGTCGAACGTCAGCGTATCGCCGTTATCGAGCACCAGTTGCATCTGCTGCGGCGCGCGCATCTGTACGCCGGTACGGTCGATATGCGTCAGCGCGTTCAGATACGCACCTTCGATCTGGCCGCCCGGCGTCATGCACGCCATGCGCGTGCCGCCCAGCGTGCCGAAGCTCAGCTTGCCGTCTTTCAGCCCATACGAACCCATGTAGCGGTTGCAACCGGAAAAGCCGCTCGCGTGCCGCTGGCCTTTGTCGGTGGAGAGCGTGAGCGTGATCGGCGCGCCCTGATCGGCGGACGGAATATCGCGCGCGCTGCCGTCGGCCTGCTTCCACCCGCTCAGCACCCAGCTCGTGTCATCGAGCAATTGCGTGGCGGCGGGGTTGAACGGGTCGGGAGCCGCGGCTTCCGAATCGGGATGTTTCGGGATCGCGCAGGCGCTCAACAGCGCGGCGACGCCTAGCCCGGCCAAAACCGTGCGCGCATGAGGAACAAAACGCGGAGCAGAACGCAGAGCGAAATACGAGACGAAAGGTGAGGTAAAGCGCGCAATACGTCGCGCGGAGGAGCTTTGGAGCATGGCGTCGTTCCTCTTCAAACTGGCGAAGGCGTAAGGGTAACGCACTAAGCTCGCCGCACGCGAGCGCAACGGCGTGCAAAGCGCTTAATCGGTCCGCGGCGCGCCTGCGCGCCCCACGCGCAGATGACAATGCAGACGCCGCGAGCAAGGCGCGGCGAGGGGTCAGCATGTTAACATCGCGTTCTATCCAATCCCACCCTCATCCGACTTTTATCTGGAGACCCCATGCAGATCGGCCAACGGATCGGCACGCCCCTTTCTGAATCCGCTACGCGCGTCATGCTGCTCGGCGCCGGCGAGCTCGGCAAGGAAGTGATCATCGCGCTGCAACGGCTGGGCGTCGAAGTGATCGCCGTCGACCGTTACCCGAACGCGCCGGGCCACCAGGTCGCGCATCGCGCTCACGTGATCGACATGACCGACCGCGCCGCATTGCGTGCGCTGGTCGAGCAGGAACGCCCGCATCTGATCGTCCCCGAGATCGAAGCGATCGCGACGGAGGCCCTCGCCGCGATCGAAGCCGACGGTCTCGCCGAAGTGATCCCGACCGCGCGCGCCACGCAGCTCACGATGAATCGCGAGGGTATCCGCCGTCTGGCCGCTGAAGAACTCGGCTTGCCGACTTCGCCGTACGCGTTCGCCGACTCGCTCGACGAACTGCGCGCCGGCATCGCCAAAGTCGGCTATCCGTGCGTGGTGAAGCCGGTCATGTCGTCGTCGGGCAAGGGCCAGTCGGTGCTGAAGAGCGACGCCGATGTCGAACCCGCGTGGCAATACGCCATGGCCGGCGGCCGCGTGAATCACGGCCGCGTGATCGTCGAAGGCTTTATCGACTTCGAGTACGAAATCACCCAATTGACGGTGCGCGCGATCGACCCGGCGAGCGGCGCGGTCAGCACGTATTTCTGCGATCCGATCGGCCACGTGCAGGTGGCAGGCGACTACGTCGAATCGTGGCAGCCGCAGCCCATGAGCCCGCTCGCGCTCCAACGCTCGCGCGAAGTCGCGGAGAAAGTGACGACGGCGCTTGGCGGCCGCGGCCTGTTCGGCGTCGAGCTGTTCGTGCGCGGCGACGAGGTGTGGTTCTCGGAAGTTAGCCCGCGTCCGCATGACACGGGTCTGGTCACGCTGTGCTCGCAGCGCTTCTCGGAGTTCGAACTGCACGCGCGCGCGATCCTCGGTTTGCCGGTGGATACGTCGCTGCGGGCGCCGGGCGCGTCGGCGGTGATTTACGGTGGTCTCGACGAAACCGGCATCGCGTTCGAAGGCGTGGCGGCGGCGTTGGCCGTGCCCAACGCCGATCTGCGGCTGTTCGGCAAGCCGGAGAGTTTCCTCAAGCGTCGTATGGGCGTGGCGCTGGCCACCGGCGAGAATCTCGACGAGGCTCGCTCGCGCGCGAAGCAGGCCGCGGCGGCGGTGCGGCCGGTGTCCACCAAGTCGAAGTGACGTTGACGCGACGTCGAGGTGACGTCGAACAATGCTACGCGAAACAGGGCGAACGAATGCACGGCGACTTGTGTCTATGTGCCATACAGTCCGCCGTGTGCGCGGAACCCGAATCGTTGAAGCAAGTAAGCAAGTGTACGAGGTAGGCATGGTGCAGGGATTCCGCAGCAGTCAGTCGAGCAGTTACTTTGAGTCCGGGTCTGAGTACGACGCGGGTGTCGAGTCCGTTGCCCGCGCTGGAAAACAGCGTGGCGTGGCCGGGCGGTTGGGCGCATTGAGCGTGGTGCTCGCGTTGAGCGCCGGGCTGACAGGTTGCGGTCTCGCGGCCGCGCCGTGCCGGGTCGCATCGGCGGGACTGAAGATCGTGCCGCTGGTCGGGCACGTCGCCGCCGCGCCGACCGACGCGTGCGCCAGTGTGATCGATCCGTAAGCACGCGGTCGGCGATGTCGAGGCGCTTCATGCAGCCGCGCTGCGCGGCGGCGTCCGTCGCGCCATCGGCATCGCGCGACGCATCGGCGGCAAGCAGCAACTAACGAGGCTTCCTATGAAGAAATGGCTTGTTGCAGTCACCACGGCGGCCGGTCTCGCGGCGCTCTATGGCAATGCGTGCGCCGAACCGTTACGCCTCGCCGAGATTCAAACCAAAAACCGTCAGACGCACAAATACACCTGCGCGACCGGCAAGATTCTGCAAGTCACTTACTGGAACGCGGCCAACGGCCAGAGCTTCGCGCTCGTCCCCGTGAAGGGCCAGCAGCTGCTGTTCGTCAACACGCTGTCGGCGTCCGGCGCGAAATACCAGGCCGGCAGCTACACGTGGTGGACCAAGGGGCCGCGCGCCGACCTGTACGACGCGACAGACGGCGAAAACGCACCGCCCATGCTGTCCGACTGCGTCACCATCAATCGCTGAACGCGATGCGGCGGCCTTGGCTGTCAACGCCGCCTGTTTTGATTGCTTCGCCTGCGCGGCCTGCTTCGCCCGCGTCACCTGCGTTACCCGCATCGCCTGCCTCTCCTGCGTTACCCGCCTTCCGCCGCGCGGCACTGCCCGCCCGCACACATCCTTTCCGTTCGAGTAGTAAGCTGTCCGGCGTGGCATGCACCACGCCGTTCCGCCATGCCGCGCGTTCTCCGCGCGGCTGCTGTCGTCTTCGATCGTCCGTATTGTCCGTTTCGTCCGTTCCCGGACCCTGACGGCCGGGCTCACGGCCCGCGGCCGTTTCATCAAGCGAGACCCTCCATGAAAGCATCGGACCTGTTCGTCAAATCGCTGGAAGCCGAAGGTGTCGAGTACGTGTTCGGCATTCCCGGTGAAGAAAATCTCGATCTGCTCGAATCGCTGCGCCGCTCCAAAATCCGTCTGATCCTGACGCGCCACGAACAGGCGGCCGGTTTCATGGCCGCCACCTACGGGCGTCTCACCGGCCGCCTCGGCGTCTGTCTGGCCACACTCGGCCCAGGCGCGACCAACTTCGTGACCGCCGCCGCGTACGCGCAACTCGGCGGCATGCCGATGCTGATGGTTACCGGCCAGAAGCCCATCAAGTCGAGCAAGCAGGGCCATTTCCAGATCGTCGACGTGGTGCGGATGATGGAGCCGCTCACCAAGTACACGCGGCAGATCGTCTCGATCGGCAATATTCCGGCGGCGGTGCGCGAAGCGGTGCGGCAGGCCGAAGAAGAACGGCCCGGCGCGACCCACCTCGAATTGCCCGAAGACGTCGCGCATGAAGAGGGCGACGGCAAGCCGATCCCGAAGAGCTTCAGCCGCCGTCCGGTGGCCGAGGAAAAAGCCGTGGCGCGCGCGGTCGAGGCGATCAAGAGCGCGAAGCATCCGCTGCTGATGATCGGCGCGGGGGGCAATCGCAAAACCACCACCAAGATGCTGCGCGAGTTCGTCGACCAGACCGGTATTCCGTTCTTCACGACGCAGATGGGCAAGGGCGTGATCGACGAATCGCATCCCATGTGGCTCGGCAACGCGACCTTGTCCGACGGCGATTTCGTGCACCGCGCGATCGATCACGCCGACTGCATCATCAATGTGGGCCACGACGTGATCGAGAAGCCGCCGTTCTTCATGCGCAGCGGCGAGGCGGGCGAGAAGACGGTGATTCACGTCAATTTTCTCGGCGCGGAAGTGGATACGGTGTACTTCCCGCAGATCGAAGTGGTCGGCGATATCGCCAACGCGGTGTGGCAACTGAAGGAAAGTCTGAAGGAGCGTCAGGAGCATTGGGACTTCACGCGCTTCAAGGAGATCAAGCAGCACTTCGAGGCGCATCTGGTCAAAGGCCAGCACGACGACCGCTTCCCGATGTACCCGGTGCGGATCGTCAACGACGTGTACGAGACCACGCCGGTGGACGGCATCGTGTGTCTGGACAACGGCATGTACAAGATCTGGTTCGCCCGCTATTACCGCGCGCACGAGCCGAATTCGCTGCTGCTCGATAACGCGCTGGCGTCGATGGGCGCGGGCTTGCCGTCCGCGATCGCCACCAAGATCGTGCATCCGGACCGCAAGGTCATGGCCGTGTGCGGCGACGGCGGCTTCATGATGAATTCGCAGGAACTGGAAACGGCGGTGCGCCTGAAGCTCGATCTGGTGGTCCTGATTCTGCGCGACGACGCGTTCGGCATGATCCGCTGGAAGCAGGAAAACATGAATTTCCCGGACTACGGCATGACGCTGGCGAATCCGGATTTCGTCGCCTACGCGGAGAGTTATGGGGCGAAGGGGCATCGGATCGAATCGGCGGCGGAGTTCGCGCCTTTGCTGCGCGAATGCTTCGTCACGCCGGGCGTGCATGTGATCGATCTGCCGATTGACTATTCGGATAACGAGCGCGTGTTGAACCGCGAGATCAAGCGGTTGAGCGCGCAACTGTGAGCACTGTCAGGCATCGGAACAAGGAGAGCGCGTCATGTTGAACAAGACTTACCCGTACTACCTCGCCAACGAAGCAGTGGCGGCCAACACCGATCTCGAAGTCACCGACAAATTCAGCGGCGAAGTGGCCACCCGTGTGGCCATGGCCGACGCCGCCGCGATCGACCAGGCGATCGGCCACGCGGTCGCGGCGATGCCGGCCATGCGCGCCTTTCCGCCGTTCAAGCGTCAGGCGGTGCTCGAACACTGCGTGAAGCGCTTTCGCGAGCGTTACGATGAACTGGCGCTCGCGCTGTGCATCGAGGCCGGCAAACCGATCAACGACTCGCGGGGCGAGGTCACGCGGCTGATCGATACGTTCAAGGTGGCCGCGGAGGAATCGGTGCGGATCGACGGCGAGATCATCAATCTGGAGATTGCGCCGCGCGCCAAGGGCTATCACGGCTATGTGAAGCGCGTGCCGATCGGGCCGTGTTCGTTTATCTCGCCGTTCAATTTCCCGCTGAATCTGACCGCGCACAAGGTGGCGCCGGCGATCGCGGCGGGCGTGCCGTTCGTGCTGAAACCGGCGAGCCGCACGCCGGTCGGCGCCTTGATCATGGGCGAGATTCTGGCGGAAACCGATCTGCCGAAGGGCGCGTTTTCGATTCTGCCGGCGCACCGCGACGGCGCGGATCTGTTCACCACCGACGAACGTTTCAAGCTGCTGTCCTTTACCGGCTCGCCGGCGGTGGGTTGGGATCTGAAGAAAAAGGCCGGCAAGAAGAAGGTGATTCTGGAGCTGGGCGGCAACGCGGCCGCGATCGTCGATGGCGATCAGGGCGGCAAGCTCGACTACGTGGTTGACCGGCTGGCGTTCGGCGCGTTCTATCAGTCGGGGCAGAGCTGTATCGGCGTGCAGCGGATTCTGGTGCACGCAAGCCTCTACGATGCGCTGCGCGAGAAGCTGATCGCGAAGACGAAGTCGCTGATCATGGGCGATCCGAAAGACGAAAAGACCTTCGTGGGGCCGATGATCTCCGAATCGGAATCCAAACGCCTCGCCGGCTGGATGGACAGCGCGGTGCAGGCGGGCGCGACGATCGTCGCAGGCGGCAAGGTGGAGGGCGCGATGTTCGAGGCCACGCTGCTCGAAGGCGTGAAGCGCGATAGCGACCTGTACCGCAAGGAAGCGTTCGGTCCGGTGGCGATCCTCGAGCGTTTCGACGACTTCGGTGCGGCGCTTGCCACCGTCAACGACAGCGACTTCGGTCTGCAAGCCGGCATCTTCACGGATTCGCTCGCGAATGCGCACCGCGCGTGGGACGAACTCGACGTGGGCGGCGTGGTGATCAACGACGTGCCGTCGTTCCGGGTCGACAACATGCCGTACGGCGGCGTGAAGGATTCCGGGCTGGGCCGCGAAGGCGTGCGCTACGCGATCGAGGACATGACCGAATTGCGCCTGATGGTGATGCGCGAAACCTGGTAAGCGCGGGTAAATGGCGGTTAGCCCCCGGTGAGCGCCGGCTGTCACGGAACTGTCGCCTGCGCGCACTACGCTCGCCAGCGAGGCGCGGCGGTGTTTTTGCCGGTGTTTTGCGGGTGTTTGCCGGAATTGGTTGGGCTTGGTGGCATGCGCAGCGCGTTGCCGGTCGCCGCACAGCGAGCGGCGGCGCGGCTTTCGCCGACGTAAGCAGAAAGCCGGCGGATGCGCCATGAGTGTTTTTGCTGAAGTGCTACAATACCGGCCTTTCCGGCGGGTGTTTCCGCCGGCCGGAGCCGGCCGCATTTTTTCCTGCTTTACCAACGGGTCCCGTGCGGAACGCCGTGGCTCCGCCTTCATCACAATGCCCTCTGCGGTTCCGACCGCTGCCGCGCGCACGCGCCAAGCGCATTTATTAGCGAAAGCCACCATGTCCGACACAGCCGTCACGCCCAGCACTGCGACTTTTGATCAATTCGGCCTCGCGCCCGACATCCTGAAAGCCGTCAAAGAATCGGGCTACACCACGCCGACGCCGATCCAGGAACAGGCGATTCCCGTCGTGCTGGCCGGCCGTGACATGATGGGCGCCGCGCAAACCGGCACCGGCAAGACCGCGAGCTTCTCGCTGCCGATCATCCAGCGGCTGCTGCCGCAGGCGAGCACGAGCGCTTCGCCGGCCCGCCATCCGGTGCGCGCGCTGATTCTCACGCCGACCCGCGAACTGGCCGACCAGGTCGCCGCGAACGTGCAGTCGTACGCGAAGCACACGGCGCTGCGCAGCACGGTGGTGTTCGGCGGTGTCGATATGAACCCGCAGTCCGAAGCATTGCGCCGCGGCGTCGAAATTCTGATCGCCACGCCGGGCCGTCTGCTCGATCACGTGCAACAGAAAACCGCCAATCTCGGCCAGGTGCAGATTCTGGTGCTCGACGAAGCCGACCGGATGCTCGACATGGGCTTCCTGCCGGATTTGCAGCGCATTCTGAATTTGCTGCCGAAAGAACGTCAAACGCTGCTGTTCTCGGCCACTTTCTCGGGCGAAATCAAGAAACTGGCCGCTACGTATCTGCGCGACCCGCAGACCATTGAAGTTGCTCGCAGCAATTCCACCGCGACCAACGTGACGCAAATCGTCTACGAAGTTGCGGAAGGCGATAAGACCGGCGCGGTTGTGCAACTGATTCGCGAACGCAGCCTCAAGCAGGTGATCGTGTTCTGCAACAGCAAGATCGGCGCGAGCCGGCTTGCGCGCAGTCTGGAGCGCGACGGCGTGGTCGCGACCGCGATTCACGGCGACCGTACGCAGAACGAGCGGATGCAGGCACTCGACGCGTTCAAGCGCGGCGAGATCGAAGCGCTGGTGGCGACCGACGTCGCCGCGCGCGGTCTGGATATCGCCGAATTGCCGGCGGTGATCAACTTCGATCTGCCGTTCAATGCGGAAGACTATGTGCACCGGATCGGCCGTACCGGCCGCGCGGGTGCGTCGGGCGACGCGTTGTCGCTGTGCAGCCCGAACGAGCGCAAGCAGCTCGCCGATATCGAGAAGCTGATCAAGCGTCCGCTGGACGTGCAGCATCTCACGGTGAATACGCCCGTGCGTCATCACCATGAAGAGCGCGCGCCGCGCCGTGAGCGTAGCGAAAGCCGCGGCGAAGGCCGTGAGGGTCGCGAGGGCCGTGATGAGCGCGGTGCTCGCCGGCGTTCGGGTCCGGCGTCGTCGGGTTCGTTCGATCGGCCGCATCATCATCGCGCGCAGCCGGTGGACGATTTCTTCCTCAAGCCTTATGAGCCGTCGCCGGCTTCGATTCGCAAGGTCGAAGAGGCTGCGGCTTCTTCCGCTGCCGCGCCGCAGAAGTCTGGTTCCAAGCAGCCGTTGGCGGCGTTGCTGGGTGGGTTTGGGATGCCGCGGAAGTCGACTACTCCGTCTTCCTGATCGCGCGGTTGCGGATTGTGGTTTTTGCGGGTTGATCAGCGCTGCGCCCTATGCCCCGAGCGGGGTGGCAGCCGATAGTTTTGATCCGAACAGGTGGGTCATCGCGGCGGTTTTTCTTTGAACCGCCCTTTGTTTTTGCTTCGCGTTTTTCTTCGTCTTTTTCTTCGCTTTCTGCTTTGTTTGGCACCGCCCGGGTTCAGTTCAACCGGGTTCGCGGTACGCACGCCAGGCAAAAACTCCCGCTCGCATTCACTCGCGGATTCCCATTCGCTTGGCCCACGCTGCCGTGGCGGCTGGGTAGAAGCTTTCCAGCGTTTCTGCCGTGTTTGGGCCGCTCGTCGTCGTCGTTAGATCGAGGCCGAGATGCCGCGCCGCGGCTTTCAGCGCGTCGAGCGGCTGGTCGTCATCGAGCGCGGTCGCGCCGTTCTGCTTGCTGAGCTTTTCGCCGTGTTCGTTCATGACCACGGGCACGTGCAAATAGTGCGGCGTCGGCGCGCCAAGACAGCGCTGCAGATAAATCTGCCGCGCCGTCGAATCCATCAGATCCGCACCGCGCACGATATGCGTGATGTGGTCGTCCGCATCGTCGACGACCACGGCCAGTTGATACGCCCATTGGTCGTCGGCGCGCCGCAGCACGAAATCGCCGACCTCGGTGGCCAGGTTCTGCGTCTGCCGACCTTGCCAGCGGTCCTGGAAGGTGATGACGGCCGCGTCGCCGTCGGGCACGCGCAGGCGCCACGCGCGCGCTGGCTTGCCATGCAGGCCGGTGCGACACGTGCCGGGATAAGCGAGGGTCGTATTGCGCGCATGCGCGTGCAGCAGCGAGTCGGCGATCTCCTTGCGCGTGCAGCCGCACGGATAGATCAGTCCGGTGGACTTCAACTGCTCCAGCGCCTGCTGGTAGCGCGGCATGCGACGGCTTTGCCAGACCGGCGGCTCGTCTGCGTGCATGCCGAAACGTTCGAGCGTCGAGAGAATGCTCTCGGCGGCGCCCGGCACGGTGCGCGGACCGTCGATGTCTTCGATACGAACCAGCCACGCGCCGCGATGTGCGCGCGCGTCGAGCCAACTGGCGAGCGCGCTGACGAGGGAGCCGAAATGCAACGGCCCGGTAGGCGATGGCGCGAAGCGCCCGCGATAGTTCATGGCTGGGTGATCCGCACCGCCGGCATGTCCACCAGCATCACGCCGCGTGCGCCGCCTTGCCGTCCGGATGGCACGCGGGGCACGTCTTGCCCGCTACGTACAGCGGCGACTGCTGCGCCTCGGGCGGCACCACCGCGCGACAGCCGAAGCACTGCGCGGTCGACGTGGGTTCCAGTTGCGGATTCAACGCGGTGCGGTAATCGAACACGAAACAGTCGCCCTGATAATGCGCGCCGCCCACTTCCTCGAAATACTTCAGGATGCCGCCTTCGAGCTGATACACGTTCTCGATGCCGACTTCCTTCATGTGGATCGCGGCCTTCTCGCAGCGAATCCCGCCGGTGCAGAACGACACGACGGTCTTGCCTTCGAGGTCGGCGCGGTTCTGCTCGATCACCTCGGGAAATTCGCTGAATTTCGAAATGCGGTAGTCGAGCGCGTTCTCGAAGGTGCCGACGTCGACTTCGAACGCGTTGCGCGTGTCGAGCATCACAACCGGGCGACCCTGGTCGTCGTGACCGCGGTCCAGCCAGTGTTTCAGCGTGGGCGCGTCGACGAACGGCGCACGGCCGAGTTCCGGCCGGATCGCCGGCTTCTTCATGGTGATGATTTCGCGCTTGAGCTTGACCAGCATGCGCGTGAACGGCTGCTTGTCGGACACGCTTTCCTTGAATTGCAGCGTGGTGAACTTGCCTTCGAACAGCGCGTCGTGACGGATGTAGTCGATGAACGTGTCGGTCGCCTCACGCGTGCCGGCGACGAACAGGTTGATGCCTTCCGGCGCAAGCAGCACGGTGCCGCGCAGGCCGAGCCCGTTACAGCGTTCGGTGACGAACGGGCGCCATGCGGCGGTGTCTTCGATGGTCGCGAAATGGTACGCGGAGAGGTTGACGATACTCATGTGTGTCCAGCGGTAAGAAGTGGCCGGCGGCGCGGAGAACGGGGCGAGTGGTGCTGCCCGCGGTTGGGCGCTCACGTTTTGGACCCCGTTTGGATCCCGTTTGGCGCGGCCACGTCGAATAGGGCGAAACCCGTATTATCCCTCAACCCGGCACTTTCCCCGACTCGGCCGAATGGCCAGGGGCTTGCGCTAGCGCAAATCGTCCGCGATCTCGTGACGCGTTGCGGCGCGTTGTGGACAAAGGCGGGGCAAATTCACGCGAATTCGCGCAGCGTTTTTTGACGCTGCGGGCGAGCGGCGTGACGCCCGCGTAGCCGCCGGAATTGTTAAAAATAGCGCGAACCGCCAGTGCATGGGGCTCCCGCGTTTGCGTCCTATGCCGAACGGCCAACCCGC
Organism: Paraburkholderia bryophila; assembly: GCF_013409255.1. Classification (NCBI taxonomy): domain Bacteria; kingdom Pseudomonadati; phylum Pseudomonadota; class Betaproteobacteria; order Burkholderiales; family Burkholderiaceae; genus Paraburkholderia; species Paraburkholderia bryophila. The sequence goes on along the minus strand of NZ_JACCAS010000001.1, from coordinate 1,680,469 downwards.
GGTTTTGGCCTGAAAACTCCCGGAGGGTGGAGTTACAATGTCGCCCATGTCAGATCCCCGCTTCGTTCATCTCCGCGTTCACTCCGAATTCTCGATTGCCGACGGCATCGTGCGTCTTGACGACGTCGTCAAGGCCGCTGCCAAAGACGGTCAGGGCGCGCTCGCCCTCACCGATCTCGGCAACGCGTTCGGCCTCGTCCGCTTCTACAAGGAAGCCCGTGGCAAAGGGGTCAAACCCATTGCCGGCTGCGACGTCTGGATCACCAATCCCGACGACCGCGACAAGCCTTCCCGTTTGCTGCTGCTGGTCAAAGACCGGCGCGGCTATCTGAATCTGTGCGAGTTGCTCAGCAAGGCGTCGCTCACCAATCAGTATCGCGGGCGTGCCGAAGTCGAGGCCGGCTGGCTCGAATCCGGCCTGGGCGAAGGCTTGCTCGCGTTGTCCGGTGCGCAGCACGGCGACATTGGCCTTGCGCTCGCGGCGGGTAACGAAGAAGCGGCCAAACGCAATGCGTTGCATTGGGCGAAGGTATTCCCCGGCGGCTTTTATATCGAGTTGCAGCGGAGCGGTCAGCCGGGCGGCGAGCAGTACGTGCAGCAGTCGGTCGCGCTTGCCGCGGCGCTGAAGTTGCCGGTGGTCGCCACGCATCCCATGCAGTTCATGACGCAAGACGATTTCACCGCGCACGAGGCGCGCGTGTGTATTTCCGAAGGCGACATTCTCGCGAATCCGCGCCGCTCGAAACGCTTCACTTCCGAGCAGTTTTTCCGCACGCAGGAAGAAATGGCCGCGCTGTTCGCGGACATTCCGTCGGCGCTCGCCAATACGGTCGAAATCGCCAAGCGCTGCAACCTCACGCTCGAACTCGGCAAGCCGAAGCTGCCGCTGTTTCCCACACCAGACGGCATGTCGCTCGACGACTACCTGGTGCAGTTGTCGAAAGAGGGGCTCGAGAAGCGTCTCGAACAGTTGTACCCGGACGCGGCCGAACGGGAAGCGCAACGCGCAACGTACTACGCGCGCCTCGAATTCGAGTGCGGCACGATCATCAAGATGGGCTTTCCGGGCTACTTCCTGATCGTGGCGGACTTTATCAACTGGGCGAAGAACAACGGCGTGCCGGTCGGCCCCGGCCGGGGTTCGGGCGCGGGTTCGCTGGTCGCGTACGCGCTCGGCGTGACCGACCTCGATCCGCTGCGCTACAACCTGCTGTTCGAACGTTTCCTGAATCCGGAACGGGTTTCGATGCCCGACTTCGACATCGACTTCTGCCAGCACGGCCGCGATCGCGTGATCCAGTACGTGAAGGAAAAGTACGGTGCGGACGCGGTGTCGCAAATCGCCACGTTCGGCACGATGGCGGCGAAGGCGGCAGTGCGCGACATCGGCCGGGTACTCGATCTCGGCTATATGTTCACGGACGGTATTGCCAAGCTGATTCCGTTCAAGCCGGGCAAGCACGTCACGATCGCGGACGCGATGAAGGAAGAGCCGCTGCTGCAGGAGCGCTTCGACAACGAAGACGAAGTGCATCAGTTGCTCGAACTCGCGCAGCGTGTGGAAGGCCTCACGCGTAACGTCGGCATGCACGCGGGCGGGGTGCTGATCGCGCCCGGCAAGCTGACCGATTTCTGTCCGCTGTACACGCAGGGCGACGAAAGCGGTGTCGTGAGCCAGTACGACAAAGACGACGTCGAAGCCGTCGGCCTCGTGAAGTTCGACTTTTTGGGTCTGACCACGCTGACGATTCTCGACTGGGCCGAGCGCTATATCCGCCGTCTCGATCCGTCGAAGCAGGACTGGTCGCTCGCGCAGGTGCCGCTGGACGACGCCCCGTCGTTCTCGATCCTGAAGAAAGCGAATACCGTCGCCGTGTTCCAGCTGGAAAGCCGCGGCATGCAAGGCATGCTGAAAGACGCGCAGCCTGACCGCTTCGAGGACATCATCGCGCTGGTCGCGTTGTACCGTCCGGGCCCAATGGACCTGATTCCGAGCTTCTGCGCGCGTAAGCACGGCCGCGAAGTCGTCGAGTATCCGGATCCGCGCGTCGAATCTGTTCTGAAAGAGACCTACGGCATCATGGTCTACCAGGAGCAGGTGATGCAGATGGCGCAGATCATCGGCGGCTACTCGCTGGGTGGCGCCGACTTGCTGCGTCGCGCGATGGGTAAGAAGAAGGCCGAGGAAATGGCCGAGCATCGCGAGTTGTTCCGCCAGGGCGCCGCGAAGAACGGGCTGACCGGCGAAAAGGCCGACGAAATCTTCGACTTGATGGAGAAGTTCGCGGGCTACGGCTTCAACAAGTCGCACGCGGCCGCGTACGCGCTGCTCGCGTATCACACCGCGTGGCTGAAGGCGCACCATCCGGCGGAATTCATGGCGGCGAATATGTCGCTCGCCATGGACGACACGGACAAGGTCAAGATCCTGTTCGAAGACTGCCTGACGAACAAGATGGCGGTGCTGCCGCCCGATGTGAATCTGTCCGCATATCGCTTCGAGCCGGTCGCCGAGCCGGACGGCAAGCGCTCGAAAACGATCCGTTACGGCCTCGGCGCAATCAAAGGCAGCGGCCAGAACGCGATCGAAGAAATTATTCGCGCGCGGGAAGACGGTCCGTTCATCGACATTTTCGATTTCTGCAATCGCGTCGACCGCCGTATTGTCAATCGTCGCACGGTCGAGGCTTTGATCCGCGCCGGCGCGTTCGATTCGCTGCATGCCAATCGCGCGCAACTGATCGCCTCCGTCTCGCTCGCCATGGAAGCCGCCGAACAGGCGAGCGCCAATGCGCTGCAAGCGGGCCTGTTCGACATGGGCGACGCGCCGTCGCAAGGTCACGAACTGGTCGACGAGCCGGAGTGGGCGGAAAAGAAGAAGTTGCAGGAAGAAAAGGCCGCGCTCGGCTTCTACCTGTCGGGCCATTTGTTCGACGCGTACAAGAGCGAAGTGCGCCGCTTCGTGCGTCAGAAGATCGGCGAACTGAAGGAAGGGCGCGACAAGCTGGTCGCGGGCGTGATCGCGTCGATGCGCACGCAGATGACCCAGCGCGGCAAGATGCTGATCGCGCTGCTCGACGACGGCACGGGCCAGTGCGAAGTGACGGTGTTCAACGAGACGTTCGAAGCCCACAAGCAACTGTTCAAGGAAGACGAACTGCTGGTCGTGCAGGGTCAGGCGCGTAACGACGCGTTCACCGGCGGCATCCGCTTTACCGTCGAAACGGTCATGGATCTCGGGCGCGCACGCTGCCGTTATGCGGAGGCCGTGAAGGTGGAGATGAACGGCAACGCAGACGCGCTCGCGTTGCGGCGCGTGCTCGAAGCGCATAGCGCGGGTAAGGACGAGCCGGCGGCCGCTCCGGCGCCGGTTGCGTCGGCGCGCGGTGGTAACGGTGGCGGGCGTAACGGCGGCGGAGGCGGCGGTTATGGCGGCGACAATGGCCGTCAGCGTCAGGCGGTGCAGATCCCGAACGGGCTGGCTGTGCAGGTGGTGTATCGCAGTGAAAGCGCGCAGGGTGAAATGCGTCTGGGCGACGCGTGGCGCGTGAAGCCGACCGACGAACTCCTCGCGGCGTTGCGCGGCGAGTTTGCCGGCAGCTCGATCGAAATCGTCTATTGATGGTTGGGTTGCCCGCGCCGGCGGCCGCGGGCAAACGATCGGACGGTTGGGCTAGGGCTTAGCTACGGTTGCGGCGAGACGGCAGCAGCGGACCGGACAGACATCCACAATCAGGCCGCGCAGCAAAACACAACCAGGCGGCGCAGCAACACATTTCACGGCCCACGCCGCGTCCTGTCCCGCACTCAGCGCCGCGCCTGATCCCCGAGCCGCGCCAGCTTCAAAAACCGGTAGTACACCGTCTCCGCGTTGAACACCGCGATCATGAAACCGGCCTTGCCATCCAGAAAGCCGCGCCGCAACACGTAGGTCCGCACGAACGCCCAGGCGCCGCGCCCGAGCGCCTTGCCGAAACTGCCGCGCTTGCCCGCCGCATGACGTTGCACTGCGCCGGCGGTCGAATACGTGTCGAGCTTGCGCAGCACGCCTTCGAAGTCCTCGTACGAGTAGTGCATCAGTTTGCCGGTGAGCCGTTGCGTGGGCGTGTCGAATACCAGACGCTCGTGGACGAGGTCGTCGGAGAAACGCGCCGCGCCGCGTTTGAACAGACGCGGAATCCAGTCCGGATACCAGCCGCTGTGATGAATCCAGTGGCCGCAGAAACTCGACAGGCGGTCCACCGCGTAGACGTCGGCGGTGGGCGCGATCAATGCCGCGCGGATCGCCGCGGCCAGTTCCGGCGAGACGATTTCGTCGGCGTCGAGGGAAAGAATCCAGTTGGTGGAGAGCGCCTCCACCGCACGGTTTTTCTGCGGACCGAAACCCGGCCAGTCGGTCTCTTCGATCACGCGGGCGCCGTGAGCGCGTGCGATATCCGCGGTGCCGTCGGTGCTGCCGCCGTCGATCACGACGATCTGGTCGGCGAACGATACCGCTTGCAGGCATTCGGCCAGCCGTGCCGCCGCGTTTTTGGTGATGATGGCGACGCCGAGGGTGGTTTCTTGCATGCCTGAATCGGGTGGAGGGCAAAGTGATGGAACGAGCCGCACGAGCGACATTCGCGAGCGGGTCGCGCCGGCAACTCGGGGCGAGCCACCAGCGAGGTGTTAGCAGCGAGTTGCAGCAGCGAGTTGCCAGTATACACAGGCCATTCGGCCAGCTCCCAGCCGTCGCCCGCAACCGTTTACAATGCTCTTCTTTGAATTTCCTCGCGGCGGGCATTCCGTCCGCCGCGCGGCAGCCGTCCCGCATTCCCAGAGGATTCCTTGAGCGCGAAGCCAACGTTAAGCAAACCCATCGGCACTGGCGAGGCATCGTCGCCGTCCGTCATTTTTCGACGCCTGTGGCCGTATATCAAGCCGATGGTCTGGGTCCTCATCGGTGCGATCGTCGCGATGGCCGTCAGCTCCGCGACCGACGCGGCGATCCCGGCCCTGCTTAAGCCGTTGCTGGACAAGGGCTTCGGCGCGCACGCCAACGACAACACCAAGTGGTTCGTGCCGTCCGCGGTGATTGGTCTCGCGCTGATTCGCAGTCTGTCGCAATACGCATCCGGCTATCTGCTCGCGTATGTGTCGAACAGGATCCTGCTCGAACTGCGCCTGAAGATGTTCAACCGCATGATTCACACGAGCGTCGCGTTTTTCCAGCGTGAAACCGCGAGTACGGTGATCAACGCGATCGTCTTCGAGGTGAACCAGATTCTCAACGTGCTGTTGAGCGTGATGGTTACGCTGGTGCGCGATTCGCTGACGGTGGTGTTCCTGCTCGGCTATCTGTTCTATCTGAACTGGCGTCTGACGCTGATCGTCGCGGTGCTGCTGCCCGCAATCGGCTGGCTGGTCGGCAAGATCAATCGTCGTTTGCGGCGCCTGAACCGCGAACATCAATTGCTGACCAACGAACTGTCGTACATCGTCGAAGAGACGGTGGGCGGTTACAAGGTCGTCAAGGTGCATAACGGCGAGCAGTACGAGATCGACCGTTTTACGTCGATGAGCCAGCGCCTGCGCGGCTACGCAATGCGCATGACCGTTTCCGGCGGTCTCGCGCAGCCGCTCACGCAGTTTCTCGCGTCGATCGCGCTGGCGATCGTGATCACGATCGCGGTAATGCAGTCGTCCTCGGATCAGACCACGGTTGGCGGGTTCGTCGCGTTCGTTACGGCGATGCTCCTGATCATCTCGCCGCTCAAGCATCTGATGGACGTAAATCAGCCGTTGCAACGCGGCATGACGGCGTGTGAACTGATCTTCGGCTTGATCGACGAGCCGTCCGAGCCGGAAGGCGGCGGCAAGCCGCTCGAGCGCGCTCGCGGTGAAGTGGAGTTCCGCGATGTGTCGTTCAGTTATGGCGCTAGTGCGACGAATAATCGGCACACGCTGGATAAGGTGTCGTTCAAGGTGGCGCCGGGGGAAATGGTTGCGCTCGTGGGACCGTCGGGTAGTGGCAAGACTACGTTGGTGAATTTGCTGCCGCGGTTTTTTGATCCGACCGGCGGGGAGATTCTGGCCGATGGTGTGGCGTTGCCGGAATACGATCTGCACGCGCTGCGTGGGCAGATTGCTATGGTCAGTCAGGATGTCGTGCTGTTTAACGATACCGTTGCCAATAACGTTGCTTATGGGCAAGTGGCCGATTCGGATAAGGTCAAGGCGGCGCTGCGTGCGGCTAACTTGTGGGATACGGTTCAGGCTATGCCGAATGGCATCGATACGCTGGTTGGGGATAACGGGCTGATGCTGTCGGGCGGCCAGCGGCAGCGTCTGGCGATCGCGCGGGCTATCTATAAGGACGCGCCGATTCTGATTCTCGATGAGGCGACCTCGGCGCTGGATTCTGAGTCGGAACGCCATGTGCAGGCAGCGTTGGAAACCCTGATGAAAGGCCGTACGACGCTGGTCATCGCACACCGGCTGTCGACGATCGAGCGCGCGAGCCGCATTCTAGTGATGGACGCAGGGCGGATCGTCGAGAGCGGCAGCCACCGCGATCTGTTGGCGCAAAACGGGCTGTATGCGAATTTGCATCGGATTCAGTTTCAGCAGGATGCGGCTTGAGGGGGGCGCGGCGGGGCGCGGGGCTTGCTGTGTTGGCCTTTCCTTGAGTTCACGGTGGTCTATTAGCGTTGCCCCTGTGCGGGGCGGCACCTACTTTTCTTTGCCTGCGGTAGTGACACAGCAGTCATTCTTCCGGCAGCGCTTCGCGTGCCGCGGCGGTCGGTCTTCAGGGGGACTCGGCAGTTGAGCGGCGAAAAAGATGCGGCGCCTTCCGCTGTTAGGCTGCAACGCCTGGTTTATCCGGACCCGCCAAGCCCGCGGGATCCGCCGAGCTCGACAAACCCACCAGCTGCGTCCGAATCGCGTTCATAACCGACGTCGGCGCAATCTCGTCGACGTCGCCAGTACTCTGAATACCAATCGAGCGGCACGCCTCGGTCAGCCGCAGGTAAGGCGGCTCGCGGTCGGAAAACAGCGACACGCTCGACGTCGGTGTGGAGTGCGCCACGTGCATCAAACCGCCATCCGCGCCCACAAAAAGGCTCGCCTGTGCCGCGACCTCGCGTGACTGCAGCAACGTCAATCGAGCAACGCACGAACTGATCTTCAGCGTGCTAAACGTGCGCTTCAGCAACACCTCCGCCATGGCCAGGCCGTTGTCCGAACCGAGTAGCACGATGTGCCTCGGTATGCCTGGCTCGTCCGATCGATCGAGCAGATCCAGTAACTCGCCCCAACGCCCATAAGTGCGGTTCGTGTCGAGTCCGCCCACTGCCAGTGCCACGAACGGCTCGTTCGGCACCAGCGCACGCACCGACTCGCGCGTGCCAGCCTTCCCAGTCAGATAAGGCTTGCTCAGCGCGACGATGCTCGCCGGCGCATAGCCCAGCGAAAACGCGTGATTCACCGCGGCGTAACTGAATGTCGTCTGGTTGCGGTCCGGGCCGTAGAAATACTGGAACAGGCAGACGTAAGGCAAACGCCTGAAATTGCGTGCCTTCAGCTTGATGGACGGCAGGTTGAATTCCGACATCACGATCGCGTCGTACTGACGGCCGGCAAGCTGCTGCAAATCGGAGTAGACGTGCTGGAAGACGTCGTCTTCCTCGAACAGCTTGTGCAGGTTCGGTAGCGTGAACAGGTCGATGTCGAAACCGCGACCCTTCAGTAGCGCGCGCCCAGACATGTCCATCGTCGCATCGCCGAAATTGCGCTTGCCGGTGTAGATCCATAGCAGCCGCTTTGCGTCGGCGGCGCTGCTCAGTTCGAGGCGGGATTGTCCGCGCCATTTGAGCAGCCAGTGCTTGTGCAGGTACTTCTTGACGATCTTGGCTCGCGACGTCTTGCGCAGGAACACCTCGGGCTCATGCGCAACGCCCGCGTAAGGGATGCGGGTGGAGCGCTCGACAGCCGTCTCCACGAAGCGTTTCAAGGCGGCAGGCGCACCGCGGTAGAGCGCGCTCATCAATCGGTTCATTGCTCGAAACTGGAAAAAACGGAAAAAATTCTGAAGCCGGCCGCCAGCGCAGCGCCCGCCGTGTCGGCGCGACGGCGGCTTGCAGGGGCGGGCGAGTGGGCCGTATGGTACCAGCACGCTCCAGCAAGCTTACGCGGACATTGCCTCGCCGATGCCGCCGTGGCCACGCCGTGGCAATGCCCGCGTTATCGGCAACCCGCGCGGGGTTTGGGCTCCCGGCCGATTTGCGGGATCAGGACCCTAACCCGGTACAATGGCGGGGCCATCCTACCGGGTCGCACGGCAACTGTCGCGGCGGCCGGCTAAATTCATAAGACATGTCGACGCCCGCCCATTTTCCGTTTCTGAGCGTCAACTCACGAAGCCCGTTGTCAGCGCTATTTCCGCTCACGTTTGCGTCAACCGGTCGGCTGGACCCGCTCGATCCGCTTAAGCATTGCGCGGGCAACGCGTTGTCCATGGCGGCCGTGGTCATGTCGTCTGCCTTCCCGTTTCTTTCCCGCGGCACTCAGCATTCCCGCGTCGCGCGATCACATTCAACGAGCTTTCCCGTCGCCTCATGTTCAGTATCCTGATTCCGAGCTGGAACAATCTGCCGTATCTGAAGCTGTGTATCGACAGCGTTCGCCGTCATTCGGCGTTCGATCACGAGATCATCGTGCACGTCAACGACGGCAGCGACGGCACGCTCGACTGGGTGCGCTCGGAAGGCCTTCTCCATACGTGGAGCAAAGGTAACGTCGGCGTCTGCCTGGCGTTGAACGACGTGGCGCGCCTCGCCACGCGCGACTGGATTCTGTTCCTGAACGACGACATGTTCGTCACGCCTGGCTGGGACCTCGCGTTCGAGGCCAACCTGCGCTCGCTGGGACATTCGTCCGCGTATCTGTCCTCCGTGCTGATCGAGCCGACCGATACCGGCAATTCGAACGTCACGGCGGCCAACTTCGGCAGCGGACCGGACAATTTCGACGAAGCCGGGCTGCTCAGGTACACCGCCGCGATGAAGTCGGTCGATCGCGACGGCGTCGCGTTGCAGCCCATGCTGATCAGCCGTCAGTTGTGGCACATGGTGGGCGGCTACAGCATCGAGTTCGGACCCGGCATGAGCAGCGACGACGACTTCCTGATGAAGCTCTGGCTGGTCGGTTGCCGCACGTTCCGCTCGGTCGGCGCCTGCCGCATCTATCACTTCGGCACCAAATCGACCGGCCGTATCCGGCGCAATCGCGGCGGCCGCGAATTCCTGATGAAGTGGGGCATCTCGCAGCGCGATTTCGCGCGCGACTATATTCGCCGGACGGCCGGCGCCGCACCGGGTTCGCTGCCCAATGTGCCGAGCGCGCCGTTCAAAAGCCGCCTCAAACGCGTGCTGTATGCGCTGGGCCGTTATCCGTTCGAGGATCTGGAGGGCTGGGAAGCGGATCTTCCCGCCAAGCTCACGTTCAACACGCCGTTCAACGATCCGCTCAACAAGCCGTTCGACAAAACGGCAAAAGATTAGACCGGGCGCAGCCGATCCGCGCCGCATCCCAGCGGCACGATCCGTTTGTATGGGCCATCACCACGGAATACCTATTCGATGTTCTCAATCATCATCCCGACCTGGAACAACCTGCCTTATCTGCGCCTCGTGATCGAGAGCCTGCGGCGTCATTCGACGCACACGCATCAGATCATCGTGCACGTCAACGACGGCTCGGACGGCACGCTGGCGTGGGTGCGCGACGAGGGCATCGAACACACCGCGTCGCCCGGCAATATCGGCATCTGCCACGCGGTGAATATCGCGGCGGCGCGCGCCACGCACGACTACATCGTCTACATGAACGACGACATGTACTGCTGCCCTGGCTGGGACGACGCGCTCGTCAAACGGCTCGCGCAGATGCCGGCCGACAACCTGTTCATGCTGTCGGGCACGATGGTCGAGCCGGTCGATTCGGGCAACCCTTGCGTGGTGGTGCAGAACTTCGGCCGCGACGTGGAAAATTTCCGCGCCGACGAACTGGTCGCGGCCACGCCGAAACTGGTGCGTGCGGACTGGCGCGGCGCGACCTGGCCGCCCACGCTCGTGCATCGCGACTGGTGGTACAAGCTCGGCGGCTATAGCAGCGAATTGAGCCCCGGCATGAGCAGCGACAACGATTTCTCGATGAAGCTGTGGGATGCCGGTTGCCGCGTGTTCCTGGGCGTCGGCGACAGTCTCGTGTATCACTTCCAGCAGAAGAGCACCGGCAAGGTCGTGAAGAACGACGGGCGTCGTCAGTTCCTCAACAAGTGGGGCATGACGCAGGCCACGTTCGACCGTTATTTTTTGCGGCGCGGCACAGCGGTCGAAGGCGGGCTGGCGGTGACGGAACCGGAGCAAAACGGCCGTTTGCGGCGCGCACTGTTCAAGTCGCGCATCAAGCGCGCGTTTAGCTGATTGCTAGCGGCCGGGCGCAACGTTCACACGCCGCCCGTCACCAACGGCAGCACCGTCAAATCCGGATGCGTTCCTTCGACGATGCTGCGCCCCACCTGCACCCCTTCGTAGAGCGCTTCGTCGTGACCGGCGAAGCTTTCCTCTCCATCCGCATGGAACGGCACCGCATGACCGGGAATCGCCGCATCGGCGCCAGGATGGCAGACGTAGCCGACATACGTGTAGCGGTTATCCACCACCGCCGGCGCTGACCCGCCGCTGCCGGCATCGGCTGGCGGGGTCTTCGGAAAGGGCGCCACGTGAATCTCGAAACCCTCGTACTCCACCATTTGCCAGGGTGCGGTTTCATCGGCCATGGTCACCTCCTTCCCTATCACGCCTCTCAAAAAGTCTAGGTGATTTCCGCGTCCGGCGCGCTTAATCAACGGCACCGCGCCAGCTTTACGGCTTGATCGCGCCGAGTTGTTTGAGCAGCGTCAGATTGTCTTCGAGGTGCCAGTTCTCGACGATGCGGCCGTCCTGGACCCGGTAGAGATCGAACGCCTGAAAGTCGACGGTCTGGCCGCTGCCTTTGAGATTCTGGAACTGGCCGGTGAAGTGTCCATGGAAATGCAAATGAACCGACGCGCGGTCGCCGGCCACCACGAGGTCATCAATTTCCGCATGCAGGTCGGGCACCGCCGCGCGAAATCCCTTCGATGCCGCTAACGGCCCTTCAGGCCCTTGCGGCCGTCCGTCAGGCAAGGTGCGATCGATAAACGCCGGCGACAGCGCGAGCTTTGCGTAGGACGTGTCGCCGGTGTTCCAGAACGCGGCGTAACGGCGCGCGGTTTGCACGATCGCGGCGCTGTGCGCGGAACGCGTGTCAACGGCGACGTGGTGCGGCACGGGCAGGTCGGCGTCGCTCGTGGCTTGAGCGGCCTGAGTGGCATGAGCGAAGCCCACGGCGCCGGCAAGGCTAGCTGCAAGCAGCGCGTGACGGGAAAGACGGGCAAAAGATTGGCGGGACATGACAGGCTCCGGAGAAGTTGAAGTAGATGAAACACATTCTCCAGCTAACGACTGCATTTGATAATTGGCCTTTCACTTAAAGGATTTTATTGTTGGATTTGAAAATGACCGGTTCGCGTGGACATCTGATCGAACCTTAAGCGGCCGTCGCCAGGGCGCGCGATCTCTCCGCCGTCATATAGAATGACGCGCCTTGCTCCAAACACGACCGTCGCCCATGTGGTTCAAAAACCTTCAGTTGCACCGTCTTCCCGCTCCGTGGTCCGTCACCCCCGAACAGATGCAGAAGTGGCTCGCGCCGCACGCATTTGCGCCCGGCAATACCGTCGAGATGCAAAGCCACGGCTGGGCCTCGCCGCGCGACAACGACTCGCTGGTGTACGCGCTCAATGGCCAGATGCTGCTGGTGTTTCGCACCGAAAAGAAGCTGCTGCCGGCATCGGTGGTCACGCAGGTGACCAAGGCGCGCGCCGCCGAACTCGAGGAACAGCAGGGCTTCAAACCCGGCCGCAAGCAGATGCGCGAACTCAAGGAGCAGGTCACCGACGACCTGCTGCCGCGCGCGTTCAGCATCCGCCGCGATACACGCGTGTGGATCGATTGCAAGAACGGCTGGCTGGTGATCGACGCGGCATCGCAAGCGGTCGCCGATGAAGTGCGCGGCCTGCTGGTGAAGTCGATCGATCAACTGCCGCTCGGCACGGTGCGCGTCACGCAATCGCCGGTCGCCGCAATGACGGACTGGCTGCTCTCCGGCGAAGGCCCCGCCGGTTTCACGCTCGATCAGGATACCGAGTTGCGCTCGCCGACCGAAGGCAACGCGACCGTGCGCTACGTCGGCCATACGCTGGACGCCGAAGACATGCGCCGCCATATCGAAGCCGGCAAGCAATGCATGCGACTCGCGATGACGTGGAACGACCGCGTGTCGTTCGTGCTGACGCCGTCGCTGGTGATCAAGCGCATTGCGGCGCTCGACGTGCTGAAAGAGGCGAGCGATCCCACCGCGCACAACGACGACGAACGCTTCGACTCCGACGTCACGCTGATGACCGCCGAACTCGACCGCATGCTGAGCGATCTGCTCGACGCGTTGGGCGGCGAGCAGGACGTTGCGATGCCGCAAGCCGCGGCGGCCTGAGGCCGTTTCGTTTGCGCTTTCGTTCGCGTTCACGAGGTTGCAGGCCGGCGCGTGCTCAGATGCCCGCGTCGGCACTTATTAAGCCGAATTATGCCTATCTGAATCCGGCTTAATAAAATTTACCCTTCATGTCCCGGCCGTCACACTGCTTGTGCTGACGGTGCAAGCCGTCAGGAACCTTCCGATCCATCGACGCGCGCCCGGCCTGTCATTGCCTCCATGCCGGCCGCGTCCTCCTGACCAGGACCCGACATGAAACTCGCCCCTTTGATGATCGCCTTCGGCCTTGCTTGCGCCGCTGCCGTGCCCGCCTCGGCCAGCGCAACCGACGCGAAGTATCCGCCTGCCCCGTTGCCGGCCTATGCGCAGGACGAACTGCAGCGAGTCGTCGATGCGGCAAGCGGCTCGTCGCCGGATGCGCAGGCTGTCCTGAGCGCGCCGCGAGGCGAGATGACCGCGCCTGCTGTCCCGACTGGCGTTCAGAGCGGTTCGTATGCCGCGCCGCGGAATGAAACGCACACCGCCGCGAGCGTGAGCACGCGTTCGAGCAAACGCGACGGACGTTCGTCGAAACCGCGTCACCATGAGAAGCACAAGTACGTGTGAGTACCATTCCCGCAAACATGGTTAAGATTGCGATCAGAAGCGCGCGCCCGTCACGGAGGTTTGCCGATGGTTCGTCTGGTCATGATTCTGCTGGGAGTCGATTACCTGCGTACGCGCTGGCGCACATTGCAGTTGATCGGCTGGGTGAGCCTGCTGCTCGGCGTGGTGGTGTTCGTCGACGCGCTCGACAACGCGCTGTATTTTCCGATCACGCCGTTCGCGTTGCTGCTGCTGCTCGAAGGTCTCGCCACGCTGGCCGTCGCGTGGACCGGCATGGGCGGGCAGCGCACGCTGCGCTACGTGAAGGGCTTCGCGTTCTGCTGCGCGGCCGCGCTGATTCTCGCCGGCCATCATCATGGCAACTTCATTCTGTCGATGATTTTCGGCACGCTGTTTCTGGCCGACGGTTTGCTGCAGATCGTCTCGGCCAGAGTAGTGCGCTATCGCACGTGGCGGTTCGCGATGATCGGCGGCGGTGTTGAAATTGCGCTGGCGGTTTTTTTCTACCAGCCGTACCCGACGCACTATGTCGGCACCGTGCCGTATTGCCTGGGCCTCGGTCTGATATTCGGCGGCTGGAACATGATTCTGCTGAGTACGCGGGTTCGGCGGATGGCGTCGAATCCGGCGGTGGTTGGCGAGCAAGCGACGGATGGCGCTAACGCCGCCGCGAGTGCCGTGCATGCTGCAAGCACCGCGCATGCCACGAATACCGCGAATACCGCGAGCGCCACCAGTACCGCCGACCCCACCCACCCCGCCGCGTCGCGCCGACCGCCCAACCTCGAATGGGACGGCCCGCCCGGCGCCGACGAAACCGCATTGACCATCCACGTCTGGACTCCGGTCGGCACCGCCAAAAGCGAGGCGCGCCGCCAGCCGATCGTTGATCGTTATATCGCGGCGGTGGATCGCAACGGCGTGATCTCCACCGGCCATGCCGCGCTCGAATCGCCCGAGGGCATTTACATCAGCCTGTACCCGGGCGTCGAGATCGATCGCTCACCTGACGATTTCGCGCGGCTCCTGCGCGCCACACGCGAGAACGACGTGCCGGGCGTCTTCCAGCCCGATTACCCGACCGAATCGAAAGCGTGGTGCCCGTCGACGGTTCAGGTGCGTATTCGCAATTACGATCCGGTGCGTCTGCGCCGGTTCTGGGACACCTATCGGGAGGACGCCACCTACAACCTCACGCATCGCAATTGCTCGAGCAGTGTGTCGCGCGCGCTGGAAGCGGCGATCGAGGGTGCGTCGGCGCGCGTGTGGGGCGATCTCGGCGGATGGCGGCCGTTTCTGCGCGTGATCACCACGCCGGAACTGTGGGTCGCCGCACAACTGCGCAAACGCGCCGCCACGATGGCATGGACGCCCGGCCTCACGCTCGACTACGCGCGCGCCCTCAGCATGCTCGCCGACCCGCGGCCGTCGGGCTGGGTGACGATGGCGCGCGTGGCCGTGCGCAGAATGGTTCGCTCGCGCCGTCAATGGCGCGAGGAGGCGCGCAATGCACCGGCTGTGCGCGAAGCGGCGCATGAGGTGGCGCACTCGGCCCCATCCAGCACAACACCCAGCGCAACACCCAGCCAACCGCACGATTGACTCCGCTTCGTGGCAAGCCTCTGCCCAACTTCGACGATGCGGTAAAAATAGCAGTCGCATCAACAGCTTGCAGATTTTGCCGGATAGTTATGCACAGATTTGCGAACAGTTTCTGTTGATAACTTTCGCGCGTGCCACTGCGGCCAAAGTGACATTACTTATCCAATATGGCGGGTGTATGCTCAGGTCGTCACTGGCCTCTTCGACAGCACCCGAGCACGCCGGAACCGGCCGTGGCTCATTCCAAGATCAAACCGTGCCGGGCGCTTCACGCCCACTGAGGCGGCGGCTTTCTTTGCAAGTGTGAACACGATGAAATTGCACGTCGGCTACGAGCTGGTTTACGAGTGCGTGCAACCGACGCCGATGATGTTGATGTTGAACACCCACTTTTCGCACGTCAAAGAAGTGCTGAGTCCGGATCTGCTGACGGTCAATCCGTCGGTGCCGATCACCCAGTATCGCGACGGCTTCGGCAATCTGTGCAGCCGGCTGGTGGCGCCGCAGGGCAGGGTGTCGTTCTCGACCAGCGCCGTGCTGGAGGTGTCGTCCGAACCGGAACGGCGCCCGCCGTTTACCGAGCAACATCCGGTGGAGGCGTTGCCGAACGATTCGCTGGTGTTCCTGCTGGGCAGCCGCTACTGCGAAACAGATCTGCTGTCCGAATTCGCCTGGCAGACGTTCGGCAAATTGCCGTTGGGGCGCGTGCGCGTGGAGGCGATCTGCGACTACGTGCACCAGCATATCGAGTTCGGCTACGACTTCGCGCGGCCCACCAAGACCGCATGGCAGGCGTGGCAGGAGCGCAAGGGCGTGTGCCGGGACTTTGCCCATCTGGCCGTGGCGCTGTGCCGGGCGATGAACATCCCGGCGCGCTATTGCACGGGTTATATCAGCGACGTCGGCGTGCCGCCGCCGTATTCGGCGATGGATTTTGCCGCGTGGTTCGAGGCTTACGTCGGCGGTTGCTGGCAGATGTTCGATCCGCGTAACAATGTGCCGCGCATCGGGCGGGTGCTGATGGCGCGCGGGCGGGATGCCGCGGACGTTGCCATCAGCAATGCGTTCGGGCCGACGCAGTTGCTGAAGTTCGCGGTGGTGTGCGAGGCGGTTTAGTGCGTTCGCCGGGGAAGATCTAAAGTTTTTGCGCCAAATGCCGACATGCAGTGCATCTGTGTTTGACGCTCGCTTTCGACCTGGTTTTTAACCCGGCTTTCGACTTAACACCGCTCGCTCTTAGCGCCGACTCCGGAACAGCATGATTTCCCGTAACCTGGCCGCCGTCTTCGCGGCCGTTCTTCTTGCCTTACCTAGCGCGCCGGCTTCGCAAGCTGCACCGACTGAGCTGGCGGCAATCGCCGTCAGTCTGACCGTGCAGGAAACCTGCCTCGTGCAAGCCACGGACGCGGCAATCAGCATGGCGAACCAGCCGATGGTGTCCTGTCTGCACGGCGCGCCGTTCGAGATCACGCAAGCCGGGATCGATCCGGCGGGATCGGCGAACCCGACTCAGAACGCGACTCAGAACGCGACCGGGAGCGCGGCGCAAAGCACCGCGCAGAACGCGCGACGGAACGCGCTGCCGCCGGTGGAATACGTCGCCGCTCGCGACGCCCGGCAGACCGTCTGGACCGTCAATTTCTAACTCACGCCTGTCCCGCGACCTTCAAAAACTGATCGTCGCGGTAATCGTGTCGCTGTAACTCCCCGGCATCGGCGTGCTCTGCGCCGGCACCAGACCGTAGACCTGAATCGCGACCGGATTGCCGGTGCCCGTGCCGGTGGCCACCGTCGTGCTGCCCGTGCCGTCGCCCCATGCGTGTGTGTGGCCGGCATCGGTATAAAGCTGGTAATTCACCGCGCCGCCGCCGCCCGAGCGCTGCATCTGGCGCGCCGCGACGTTGCCGCTCGAACCGCCGTTCAGCGTGATCTGGTAGGCGTCGTTATTGGTGCAGCGCGCCGTCACTGCACCCGTCGCGCTCAGCGCCGAACTCAATACGCCTGTGGATGTGAACGCGATGTTGGTCGCGCTGATCAGACAGTTGTTGATCACCGTGGCGCTGCTCGTGAAAGCGAAGCTGCCGCCGCTTGTGGTCAGCGACGCGCAGGTTGGCCCGATCAGCAGATAAAAGCCATAGTTCAGCGACGTCTGACTCAGCAGTTGCGAATACACCGTGCTGACGTTGCCCGTGGTCGGCACGGTCGGCTGGTTGCTGCTGACCTGGCCGTAGAAATTGACCGTCGCCGACGCGGTGACGTCGGTCAAGGGTTTGTTGAGGATCAGCGAGATCGGCGTCGTGCCGAGTGCCGACGACCCCCACGGAATCGAATAGCCGCCGTCCTGATACAGGTTGTATTGCAACTGGTTGGCGCCGCTCGTCATGGAGCGCGGCGTCGTGCCGCCCATGTTCAGGCAGACCTGCACGCTCGGCGTCAACGTGACTGCCGGCCACGTGCACTGAACCGTAATGCTGCCGGTCGCGTTGACGACGCTCAGCGCGATCGGGCTGACGTTGCCGAAACTCAGCGCGGAGGGACTCGCCGTGCAGGTTTGCGCGCTCGCGGCGCGCGGTAAGCAGCCGAGCAGGGCGCACAGTGCAAGGAGCAGAAAGAGCCGCTTCATCGCGCCGCCGTGGGGTTGGCCGCCACCTCACCCACACCGCCTTTCCCCGCACTCGACGTCGCCTTCCCGCACGTCAACGGCCCAATCGTCGGCAGCGAGCCATTGCTGGGCCGCTCATACGTGAACGCGACACTGCAATGCACGTTCACGCCGTCCACCTCCAGATGATTGTCGCGCTGCAGTTGCTCGATAAACGTCAACCCGTCATACCCGACGATCGTATCGCCGCCGCTTTCCACGTGATGCACGCGCGTGCCCGGCGGCAGCAGCTTGCCGTCCGCGCCGCGCAGGATCACCGAAGCCGCGCTGTAACGCGACACCCGGAAGGTCGCCAGCACGCCCGCATGGGACTGCGGCACCAGATCCATCGAGGTGGTCGCGATGCGCGCGTCGGCGGGCAGGTTCATGCTGTCGATCGCGACCTGGTTGTGCTGGTACGCATTCAGATCGGGAATCAGCAAATGACCGCTGCGATCGGTCGTGCCGATCACGCGGTTTTCGTGCAGTACCGGCACGCCCGCGACGCCGTCGGTGGAGACCAGCGCGAAACCGTCGTCGATGCGGCGCGCCGGCTGGATCGTATGGTCCATCAGCACGATCGCGCCGGTCATGTCGAGCGAGGCGCCCGCATGCCGGTCGATGTCCTGCGCCACCGCCGTCACTTCGCCGTATTTGCCGAGGTATTGCGCCTGCGCCTGACGATACGGCACCGCGCCCGTGCCGCCCGCCTGCACGCCCCAGCCCCAGCCGCCGGCGTAATCGGGTGGCCGCTGCGCATTGAGGTTGTAGGTCGACTGGCCGTTCTGGCGGCCCACGCTCGCATTGATGGACGTGTTGTTGCCGAGACCAAAGCTCGCGGTCAGGAACACGCCTTGTGCGTCGTGCTGCAGAAAATCCTTGTAGGTGCTGAACGTGAGCGAGGCCAGATTGCCGAAGCTCAGCGTGTACGACAGCGAACCGATCCGCGACGCCGACACGCCCGGATACCGGTAGCCGATGTAGCTGAGCGACAGCGTCTGCCGGCTGAAGAGGGGCAGCGCGAGCGTCACCCGGTCGGTGGTGGTGGGCACCGGCGTGCCGTCGCGGGCGGCGAGGTCGCCGTAGTTGCCGTAGGCGCGCAAGGTCTGCGCGTCGATCGAAAAGCGCGGCTCGATCAGTTGATAGCCGAGACCCAGTTGCGTGCCGTTCAGCTTGCCGGCGCTGCCCGACACCGAACCGTTGATCACCCCCACCATGCCCATGCGCACCAGCGCGCCGGCGCCCGCGTTGACGAGGCCGCCGGTCGCTTCCGCGTGACCTTCGAGTGTGAGCGAATCGCTGATGCCGCGGCGCGCGGTCGCGCTGGCGGCCGGCCGCGGATCGTAGGAAAACGAATCGATACCGTAGTTGCGCCGCAGGAAACCCGCTTCGAACGAATAGCTCGACAGACCGGCTGCCAGCATGCGCGTATCCACATAGAGCGGCAGCGAGGTCGAGATCGTGCGGCCGAGCGCGTCGTGCGTGATGACGGTCGCTTCACCCGCGCCGGTAATGCCCGGCACGTTGTTGACGATGAACGGTCCGCTCGGCACGTTGCCGCTGTATTGCCGCACGTTGTTGATGTACAGATCCACCGCCGACGGCACCACCGCCGTGCCCGACAGCGACTGCACCGGAAACGTCACGAGATCGGGGCGCAGCGCGAAGTTGCTGCGCCACTGGAAGCCGCCGATGCGGATCGAGCGGCTCCAGTCGAGCGACGAAGAAATCGTGTCGCCGATTTGCGTGGTGGTGAGTTTGGCGGGGTCCGACTTGCTCCACGACGTGTCGTAGCGCACGTAGCGATGCAGATCGCGGTACAGGTACGCAATGCCGGTGTTGCTCACCACGCCGTTCGGATCGAAGTAGCGCTCCTCACTCCAGAGCGCGAGTTGCGCGTTGGTGTCGGTTTGCGCGAACGCGTCGTAGTTGATCAGGAAGCCGCGCGACGACGCGGCGTCCGGCGTTTTCGTGAGTTCGCGGGTGTCGAATGTGTACGGCTTGCGGATCGCGTCGGGCACCTGCAGGTCGATGCTCTGGCTCGCGGCGTCGTACTGGTACTGCAGGCCGGGAATGCGGTCGAGTTCGAGCGACGCGCTGTCGGCGGCGCCGAGTTTGTCCGTGGCGACGCCGATGTCGCTCAGGTCTCTCGCGGTCGCGCTGAGGCGGCCGCCCACTTCGCGAAAGTGCGCGATCAACGAAGTGCGTTGGCCGTTGAGCATGACTTCCAGATACAGATCACGCGCCGGCGCGGCGCCCGCGGCGGGCGGGGTGGCCTGTGCGGCGGCGCCGGGCGTGGCCGCGTGCTGAGGCGCCTGCGCTTGCGGCGGCTGCGGTTGCTGCGATTGCCGTAGCGTCGGCGGCGTCTGTGCGTCGGCCCGGCTGGCGCCGAGCAGAGACAGCGTGACCGCGAGCGCGACGGCATGCGGCTTCCATCCATGACGTATTCGCCGTCGTGTCATTCTCATCGGTTGCGTGGCGGTCCATCGTGTCGGTTCCCTCCGGCCGGCGCGCGCTCGTGGCCGGACTCGTGTGCGCCGGGTCGCGCCGTGGCCGTGTATTGCAGCTCGCAGCCGCTTGCCTAGTCGAGCTTCACGGCGGCTTCGGCCGGCAGCGAGTTGACCGAGGCGCGCACTTTCAGCGGGCCGTTCTGCGCGACGTTGTCAGGCAGCGCGACCGGCCAGTGCCGTTCGCGTCCGGCCAGCGCGTAGCCGAGCAGTCCTTTGTTGATCGGGTAGGCGTTGCCGGCGTTGTCGATCAGTTGCACGGCGGCGATCTGCGCGCGTTTGCGGCCGGCATTGTCGACCCGCAGCATCCAGCTTTGCGTGCCGCGCGACAGATGCCACGACAGCTTCGGCTGACCGATGTCGACGGCCGGTTCGACGAACACCGGCACCGAATAGCGCAGGCGGATCGTCACCCCGCTGGTGGGCGCCGCGTCGGGCTCGGGCAACTCGTCGATCAACACGCGATACCCCTGTTCAGCCGCCGACGGCGCCGGATTCGTGCGCACCAGCCGCACCAGTTGATCGGCGTGGCCGGCAATCTGGATCAGCGGCGGACTGGCGACGAGATCCTGTGTGGGTGTGAGCGTGTCTTCGCCGCTAGCCTGATCCCAGCGGAACACCCGCACCTGGCCGAACAGCGGTTTCTCGCCGGGGTTCTTCAGCGTGATGCCGCTCGCGTTGGCGTCCGCCGACATATCCACCATGACCGGCGAAATCTGCAGCGTCGCCGCCTGCGCGAACGGCGCGACGGCCGCGCTCAAGCACCACGCGAACGCGCTTCCCGCGACGAGCCGGCGAGGCGCGCCCAGGCGCCAGGCGCCGCGCGTCAAAAGTAGACCGTGGCGGTAATGGTGGTCTGATACGTGTCAGGTTTCGGAGTGGTTTGCGCCGGCACCTGGCCGTAGACGGTGATGGATTGCGACGAGCCGGAGCCGGTGCCGCTGACCGTGTTGGTGCCTTGCGTGTTGCCCCACAGCGTGGTGTGACCGGCGTCCTGATACAACTGGAAGCCGACGGTGGTGCCGGTGTTGCCGGTGGCGGTGCCGGCCATCAGACGGCTCGTCACGGTCGAACCGGTGACGGTGCCACCGTCGAGCCCGACGTTGTATGGCGTGGTGTTGGTGCAGGTGACCGCGACGGTGGTCTGCTGGTTGATCGCGGTGGCGAGCACGCCGTTGCTGCCGAAGTTAAGCGGGGTCGCGCTGATCGAGCAGTTGGCGGCGAGCGTGAGCGTGACGGTGAAGGTACTGGTCGCGGTGCCGTTCGAATAGACGGCGGCGCGCGCAAGCTGAAGAGGTAAGCCGAACATCATTGCGACGATCAGGCTGGATGACAGCAGTTTTCGTTTCATCATGAAACCTCTCAGGCCGACAGGACACCGGTTTTATCGCGCGGTCAATTTCAATTCAAGCCGCCGGATAGCGGGCGAGTGGTTGAAATTCCCCCGCTGAGTGTTCGCTTTAAAAAAACGTCATTCCAATTGTTGAAAATGAGTCTACACCAGACTTTCTTTGCCATACAAATGCTTAGGTGACAATTTGCGGTTCAGGCAATGGGTCAGTGGTGTGTCAATGGCAATTGATAGGCTGGGCGGGCGTGCCGGCGGAAATTGTTTCTGCGTGGCGAGGCTGGGGAAAATACCTAAGCGTGGTATTTTTCCGAATTCAAATTGCATCTGGCAATTTGAAGATGTTAGCGACGATTTGAAATTATGCGAATCAGGTAATTAACAATTTGGCTTGAATCGAATTGAGTCTGATTAAAACGGATATTTAATTGGCCGCCTATGCGCGATTGGCGTTCGGGCAAATGATTGCCACTGTGAGTGCTGCGATCGCCCGGTCGATGCGGGTTCTTCCGGCAAAGAAAAGGCCGACCCGAGGGTCGGCCTGGCGCCGCTATTTGTTGTACCCGCGTACTCGCGCGTTACTTCATGCAATCGCCCATGTTCTGCTGGATCTGTTCCGGGCTCAGATCCTGGGTGTGGGTGGCGAGCGACCAGCCGTGGCCGAACGGGTCCTTCAACTGACCGTAACGGTCGCCCCAGAACATGTCGGTGACGGGCATGAGCACGGTCGCGCCGGCCTCGACAGCCTGGTTGAAACTGGCGTCGACGTCCTCCACGTAGTGGTGAATCATGACCGGCGTGCCTTTCAGCGCAAGCGGGCCGAGCGTGTTGTGCTCGGGCCATTCGTCGGTGAGCATCAGCATGGAGTCGCCGATCTTCAGGCAGGCGTGCATCACTTTGCCGCCGGGGCCGGGCAGACGGAACTGTTCGACGGCGTTGAAGGCTTTCACGTAGAACGCGATGGCGTCCGCGGCGTTGGCGCAGATCAGATACGGGGTCAGCGAATGCATCCCATCCGGGATCGGTTTGACAGCGGTGCTGGACATGACGGCGACTCCTTGGTTGAACGGCTTCGTGAGTGGAAGACCGGCCCGCTGAGCGAGGCCTTCGACAGTACGACGAGTGCACGACCGTTGAATCGACACTCCGGGAAAAATATTTTCAGCACGGGCGTGCGGTGGGCAGGCGCATCGGCCGCCCACGTCAGCCGGCCGGATTGTCTTCGTCCGGCGGCGTGGCCGGCGTGCCGGAGGCGCCCGGTGTCGATGCGGCACCGTCCGGCGCGCCGAGAATGCTGACCTGGAAGGTCGGCGTTGCCGCCAGCGACTGCAGCGTCGCGTCCTCCGGAATATGTTCGAGCAGCGGCAATATCACCGAGCCGCCGATCACCGCGCGCCGGCTGTCGTCGGCAGGGCGCAGGCCCCACACGTCCTGGTAGACCACCGGCACCGCGACGCCATTGCGGGTCGTGTTGCCGATGTACAGCATCACATGCCCGCCGATGTAGATCAGCGTGCGCAACGGCACGCCGTGCCGCGCGAGATAGTCGAGCCGCTGCGCGGGCGTGGACGCCGACAGATCGACCATGCGTCCGGCGTTCATCTGCGTCGACGAATGGCGCGGCAGCCACACGCCGAAGGTCGCGAAGATGCTCTGCAGTTCCGAAGAACAGTCGTTGTAGAGCCCGCTATTGCCCCAGCCGTACGGCCGCCCGATCAGCGTCTTCATCAGCATGGCCAGATGACGCGGCGTGGCGGCGAGCGGGGTCGCTGCGATCTGCGTATCGGTCAGCGTGGCGGTGCGGATCAGCGCCTGACCGTCGGCATCGCGGGCGGGCACGAGGAGCTGGCGGGAAGCGCTGGCGCTAACCGGTGCGGAGGTGTCTGGCGCGTTTGCTAGGGCGTCGGTTTCCAAGGCGCGGCTTGCGGCATTGGCTGCGTTTGCGGCAGCCCGTGATTTCACTGGAACCGTGTTGGCCACTGCCCGCTTCGCGGGACTTGCCGATGCCGCCGTTCGAGGCAGCAACGGCAGCAGCGGCAGCAGCGTGCCCGCCGGCGCGTCGAAGCGGAACACGCCACGGTCGTCGCGCACCGGCGCCGACGCGACGATCACCGCGCCCAGCGATTTCGCCGTGGCGGCGCGCCACCTATCGACGAAGCGGTCGTCGGTCATGCCGACGCCGTCGCTGCGCACCCAGCCCTGCACGTCGGGCGTCTGCACGTAGCGCCATGCGCCGTCCACCGTGCTGCCCAGCACATAAAGCGGCGTGCCCGGCCGCACCGCCGAGATCTGCAGGTTGTCGAACGGATAGCCTTCGCCGGCCAGGCGATGGTCATAGAACGAGGGGTCGATGGTCGGCAATTCGCGCACCATCAGATTGGTCGTGGCGATCGCGCGCTGTTCGGCGCGATACGCGGCGTTCTGCGTGAACTGCGCGACGTTTTCGTTTTGCGCGATCGCGTCGATCCACGCCTTGTCGTGCGGACGGAAGTTCTCGCCATAACCGAGCGCCGCGCCGCTCTTGCCGGTGTTGTCGAACTTGTCGAGTCTGCGCTGTTGCAACGCGGCAATGTCCGCGCCTTGCTGACGATAAACCCGCATCGCCACGAACGCCGAATTCCACGGTGACGGCGCGTCGCTGCCGGTGCCGAAGTAGCGCGCGTAGAGCGCCTTGACTTGCGCCTGCTGGTCCGCGGCACTCAGGAACGGCTTGTCGTAGTCGGGGCTGTCCGGTTCGAGCCAGTGATCGACGTTCTGATCGTAGTGGGCGATCGGAAACAGCGTGATGGTGTCGAGCGGCACACGGGCGTCGTGGGACTGCGATGGATTGCTGCAGGCGCCGAGCGCAATGAGCGCGGTCAGCGCGGAACACAGCGCGGCGGCGCGGCAGGCGTTCGACCAGTGGTTCGACCTAATGAGGGCAAGGCGGGACGTGACGGCGACAGGCATGAGCTTCGACGGGGAAAAGGGCTAAGGGCACGATGATACGGTGTCGGCGAAACGGTCGAGGTGAACGATATGTTGCGTTCTCTCCGCGTTGTGAAAAAGCATACATAGCGCTTTCGTGTTTTCATGGCGTTTCAGACCGTGCAATACGGCTGCATCACCTTCACATCGGGCCTCGACGCTCACGTACGCGGCCCCACCACCAGGAGAACGACATGCTAACCAGCGCACGCAATCAATTCACCGGCGACGTCACCGAAGTCAAGCACGGCGCCGTCAACGACGAAGTCACGCTGCGGACCCAGGACGGTCTCGAGATCGTCGCGATCATCACGCATGGCAGCGCGACCAAACTCGGTCTCGCGGCCGGCAAAAAAGCGTTCGCGCTGGTCAAGGCGTCGTCGGTGATCGTGATGGTCGACGTCGCGAAGAACCAGGTGTCGGCGCGCAATTGCGTCGCCGGGACAGTGTCGGCGGTGACGAAGGGCGCGGTGAATTCGGAAGTGACGATCAGCGCCGGCGGCGCGCAGATCGCCGCGATCATCACCAATGACAGCGTCGATCGTCTGGCGCTCGCGAACGGTAAAGCGGCCACGGCGATCTTCAAGGCGTCGAGCGTGATCATCGGCGTCGATCAGTAAGCGCTGCGTGTCGGCCGGTTTTGCGACTGGCCGAGATTGACGAGGGCGAGCGGGGAGAGGGCGTCCCGAGAACGAAACAGCCGCTTGCATTAAACTGCACAGCCTTGCTGTTCCTCTTTCCGCTTTCGTCACGGACACCGTCATGTTCGAAGTTTCCTCCGCCTCTACTCTGCCCAAAGCCGCGCACTACGAAGAACTGGTCGCGCAGGCGCGTTCGCTGCTCGCCGGCGAAACCGACTGGATCGCCAACGCCGCGAATTTTTCCGCCTTCGTGTTCCATTCGCTGAGCGATCTGAACTGGGCCGGTTTCTACTTTCACGACGGTCAGGAACTCGTCGTCGGTCCGTTCCAGGGCAAGCCCGCGTGCGTGCGGATTCCGCTCGGCAAGGGCGTGTGCGGTACGGCCGCGCAAACCCGTCAGACGCAAGTGGTGCGCGACGTGCATGAATTTCCCGGTCACATTGCCTGCGACTCCGCATCGAATTCGGAAGTCGTCGTGCCGCTGGTCGCGCCGGACGGCACGCTGATCGGCGTGTGGGACGTGGACAGCCCGCTGATCGCACGCTTCGACGAAGAAGACGCGAAGGGCATGGAAGCGCTCTGCGCGGTATTTATCGAAGCAGCGATGCCGCGCGCCGCGTAACGTTTTGCACATAGCGCAGGGGGACACCCTATGCGCTTTCGTACATAGACTAGATGCACCTCAGGGGATGGGTCGACGGACCTCATCCCGCTATCGTTCTCTCCACGCGCTCAGGACTTCACATGGGCGCGACGAACCCCCACCAGGTTTTGGAGACACGCATGAGTTCCGCCATCGCTACCCCTAGCGCTTCCTCGTCGGCTGCTGCTACGACCACCCAGCCGCTGACGTTTCAGCGCTCCCCCGCGTTACCCCGCAATTGCACGTTCGACGCCCACGACTGGGAGATTCTCAGCCGCTACTGGCATCCGGTCGCGTTCGCCGCGGACGTCACCGACAAACCCATCAGCGTGACGCTGCTCGATGAGCCGCTGGTCGTGTTCCGCTCGAACGGCCAACTGGTGAGCGCACGCGACATCTGTCCGCATCGCGGCGCGCCGCTGAGTCAGGGCTGGGTCGATAACGGCAACATCGTGTGCCCGTACCACGGCCTGGCGTACGGCAGCGATGGCAAGTGCAATCACATTCCGTCGCAAACGGACGGCCCGATCCCTGAGCGCCTGCGTCTGGTCACCTATGCGACGCAGGAGGCCTATGGACTCGTGTGGGTGTCGCTCGGCGGCGGCACGGAAGCGCTGCCCGCGTTCCCGTACTGGGACGATCCGGACTTCCAGCAGATCCTCCCGCCCTCGATCGACATCAACGCGTCGGCGGGACGTCAGACCGAAGGCTTTATCGACGTCGCGCACTTCGCGTGGATTCATCACGACAGTTTCGCCGACCGGTACAACCCGGTGGTGCCGCAGTACTCCGTCGAACGACGCGAACGCGGCATGAAAGCGGAGTATGTGAGCAACGTCAGCAACTTCCCGAAGTCGATGCAACATCGTGCGCCCGACGATTATCTGTGGCACCGCATTTTCGAAGTAGACGTGCCGTTCTTCGCGCGCCTGACCGTGCAGTTTCCCGAGAACGGCCGTCTGTCGATCCTGAATGCCGCGAGCCCGGTGTCGGCGCGCAAGACGCGTCTGTTCGTGCCGATCGTGCGCAACTTCGACAAGGATCTGCCGCTCGAGGACGTCTACGCATTCAACCGTCAGGTGTTCGAGGAAGACCGCGCGATCGTCGAGCAGCAACGTCCGGAAGACTTGCCGATCGACCGCGCCGCAGAAGCGCCGATTCTGGCGGACCGCTCGTCGGGCGCTTACCGGCGCGCATTGGCCGAGATCGGTCTCGGCCAGGCTTATGTGCGCTAACGCGCGCGGCGATTCGGGAGAGAAGTCATGAAAGTATGGGAATGCGTGATCTGCGGATTTCGCTATGACGAAGCGCTGGGTCTGCCCGAAGCGGGCATCGCGCCAGGCACGCGCTGGGAAGACGTGCCGGACGACTGGTTGTGTCCGGACTGCGCGACCGGCAAACACGATTTCGACATGCAGGTGATCGCATGACGGCCACGCAGCAGGAGAATGGCGCGGCGCCGGTGGTGATCGTCGGCACCGGCATGGCGGGCTATACGGTGGCGCGCGAACTGCGCAAGCTCGACAGCACCGTGCCGATCGTGATGATCAGTCGCGACGACGGCAGCTTCTATTCGAAGCCGATGTTGTCGAATGCGCTGGCAATGAAGAAAGAGCCGCAAGCGCTGGCGAGTTTCGACGCCATGGCGATGGCCTCGCAACTGGGCGCGTGGATTCGCGTGCATCAGAACGTCGAGCGCATCATGCCGGCCGAGCACACGCTGGTGGTGGATAGCGCACTGGTCAGCTATCGCCAGCTCGTGCTGGCCACGGGCGCCGATCCGCGTCGTTTGCTGGTAGGCGGCGACGGCGCGGACGACGTGTTGTCGATCAACGATCTCGACGATTACGCGCGCTTCAGGTTGGCGCTCACGCGCTGCCGTTCGGTGGCGATTCTCGGCGCGGGTTTGATCGGCTGCGAGTTCGCCAACGATCTGGTCGCCGCCGGTTACGCGGTCGATCTGATCGATCCGGCGACCACGCCGTTGGCGCGTCTGTTGCCGCTGCAGGTGGGCGAGATTTTCGCGCGCGCGCTTGAAGGGGGCGGCATTCGCTTTCATCCGGGGCGGAGCGTGAGCCGTATCGATCGTCTGTCGGACGGTTATCGCCTGAGTTTCGCCGACGGCGAGCGGATCGACGCCGACCTCGTGGTCTCGGCGATCGGGCTTGCGCCACGCACGGCGCTGGCCGCGGCGGCCGGGCTCGAGATCGAGCAGGGGATTCGCACCGATGCCTGGTGCCGCACGAGCGCGCCGGATATCTATGCGCTCGGCGATTGCGCGGCGATCGACGGCAAAGTGCAGCCGTATGTGCTGCCGATCATGCACGCGGCGCGGGCGCTGGCACGCACGCTGGCCGGCGAGCCGACGCGCGTGGCGTTCCCGGTGATGCCGATCACGGTGAAGACGCCGGCGAGTCCCGCGGTGGTCGTCACGCCCGAAGGCGAGGGCGCGTGGTCGATCGAAACCGGCGACGACACAGCGGTGCATGCGGCGCGTGCGGTATGCACGCAGGTGGATGGCGAACGCACGTTGGGCTTCGCGCTGCTCGGCAAGTCCGTCGAGGGCAAAGCGGCGCTGATCAAAGCGATGGCGCCGCCGCCGAACCCGTAACGCCTAATCTTTAACGCTTAACTCGTAACTCTTAACGCAGCACGCGATAACAATCTTCCTTCTGACCGACCTCACTTCGTGATCGCCTGGTGTTCTACAGGGCCTGTCACCTGAAAAGCATCCGTTGATCCCGTTCGCGCCGCAAGCTCTGCTTGCGGCGTTTTTTTATCTTGCGCTTGCGTGCGGAGTCGGCGAGAAGTTGCCGTGAATTTTTATCAGGAAGCCAGATCTTTCGCGACGTTGGCGATCAACCTGCGCAGCCAGATCGCGGCCACGCTGCGATGCGTGCGGTCGTGCCACAGTTGATAGTAGGTCAGCGCGCGCAGTTCGCCGGGCACCGGTTCGATGCGCAGCGGCAGCAGCTTCGTGTAGTGCGTGGCCAACGCACGCGTGGTGGTGAACAGCAGATTGGAACGTGCGAGCACGTAAGGCGCCATGCCGAAGTACGGCAGCGTCGTCGTGACCGTGCGCGACAAACCGTTGCGCGCGAGTTCGATATCCACCGTGCCCCATGCGGTCGTGTTGTAGGTCGTCACCGCCAGATGCTCGGCTTCTTCGTAGATCGCTTTGTTGAGCCGTCCCGGTTTGATCGGATGACCATTGCGCAGCAGGCACACCAGTTCGTCCTTGCACAGCGGTTGCAGATGCAGATGCTCGGGCGGCGTGCGCCAGTTGCCGATCACCAGATCGAGAAAACCGCTTTCCAGGCCGTGTTCATAACCGCCGTCCACCATCATCAGATGCCGGAATTCGAGCTTGGCGTGCGGCGCTTCGCGATGGAACGCGTCGACCACGGCGGGCACGAAGAACGCGTCGAGATAATCGGGCGAGCCGATTCGAAAAGTCTGGCTGGTGTTGGACGGATTGAACGACGTGGTGGGATGCAGGATCGCCGCGATATGGCTCAATGCCTGTGCGGCGGGTTCGATCAGCGTCAGCGCGTGCGGCGTCGGCACCATCCGGCTGCCGCTGCGCACCAGCAGCGGATCGCCCGTCATGTCGCGCAGTTTGCGCAGCGCCACGCTGACGGTGGGCTGCGATTGTCCGAGCAAGGTCGCGGTGCGCGACACGCTCGACTCGGTCAGTAGCGTGTGCAGCACCTTGAGCAGGTGCGAGTCGATGACTTCCTTGGACATGAAATGCGGGACTCGGTGACGTGCGGATCCGTGCGGATCGATGCGGCGGAACGGCGCTTTGTATCGGGGAAAGTGCGAGCAAAATATATCCACGGATATAACGGTCGTCAATCCGGCGACACCCTGTGCAACGCGGTGAAACGCCGATGCGCATTGACTTATGACGCACGGAATATCCTGGCCATAGCCGGTGCGGTATGAGGTGCGCGATTCGCCAATGAACGGCCGCCGAACTGCGGCTGAACGACAGCCGACCGACAGGCGAACGACAGCCGGCGCGGCGTGCGAATCGGGGATTACACGGAGGGAAACGATTGGCGTGAAGAATCCGCGTCGGGCGCGAGGGGAGCGCGGCGGGAAAGCCGTTATCATACGCACGGTTGGCCAGCGGACACGCTTGTTCGCGATTGCTTGTTCGCTTTTACCACCTGGGAAATTCAAAGGCCGGCGCGATGCAACATCACCTCTATGCCGATGCGCACACGCGCGACGCCGCGCTCGCGTCGGCGCCCTACGGCATGTTCATCTGCACCGCGGACGGCACGTTCGACGCCGTCAACGCCGCTTTCGAAAAGCTGACCGGATTCGCCGCCGACGAGCTGCTCGGCACGCGGTCGTTCGAATCTCTGTTGGATCCCGCCGAACTCGCGAAGCGCCGCGCCGAATTGCCACCGCTGGCAGCGATCGGCGCTCGCTACGAAGGCGAGTGGACCAGTGTGCGGCGCAATGGTACGACGATTCGCGTGGTGCTGGCGCTGGCGCCACTGGTCACGGACTCGGCGCAGACCGGCACGGTGCTCGTCGGCGAGCCGGCCCGCTACGTCGGCATCGTGATCGACATGACGCGCTACGCATTGTCCGAAGCACGCCTCTGGTACGTCGCGCATCACGACGGCGTGACCCGCCTGCCGAACCAGACGCTTTTCACCGAACGCCTCGACATGATGATCGAGCGCTGTGCGCGCAACGGCAACGGTTTCAGCGTGGTGATCGCCGAACTCGATCATCTGCGCAAACTGCGCGACGCGCTCGGCCTGCATGCGGCCGAACTCGTGTTGCAGATTGTCGGCGAGCGATTGCGCGGGCTCTTTCCCAACGACGGCACGATCGCGTCGATTAGCGGCACGCAGTTCGCGTTGCTGATCAACGAAAGCGGCGCGGCAGCCGAAACGTTCGCTACCGAAGCGCTCGGCCGCATCGCCGAATCGATCGATTGCGGCGGCACCGCGCTGAACATTACCGCGAGCATCGGCATCGTCGCGTATCCGGCCGACGGAGCCGATGCGCCTACGCTGATGCGTCGCGCGGGTGTGGCGTTGTCGGCGGCGTCGGCGGTGCATGGCAATGCGGTGCGGCGGTTTTCCACCGCGCTCGAAGGGCAGGCCGCGCGCCGTTTCGAACTGGAGCGGATGCTGCGCGAAGCGCTTGAACGGCAGCAACTGCATCTGGTGTATCAGCCGCAGGTCACGCTGTCGAACGGCCGCATCGCGCAGGTCGAAACGCTGCTGCGCTGGAACCATCCGCAGCGTGGGCTGATCAGCCCGGTCGAATTCGTGCCGGTCGCGGAAGAAGCAGGCCTGATCGAAACGATCGGCGAATGGGTGATTCGCACCGCGTGCCGCGACGCCGGCAAGCTGCTGCGCCTGACCGGCAATCTGCCGCGAGTCGCCGTCAATGTGTCGCCGCAACAGTTCCAGCGGCAGAACCTGTTCGAGACGATACGCAGCGCGCTTGAAGACGCTGCGCTCGATCCGTCGTACCTCGAAGTCGAGATCACCGAAGGCGTGCTGCTCGGCGACACCGAACTGGCCTTGCAGACGCTGCATTCACTGCGTGAGCTGGGCGTGGAAGTGGCGCTCGACGACTTCGGCACCGGCTATTCGAGTCTCGCGTATCTGACGCGTTTTCCGCTGAACCGCCTCAAGATCGATCGCTCGTTTGTCATGCGCATGAACACCGATCCGCAGTGCGAGGCGCTGGTCGGCGCCATCATCGCGATGGCGCATGCGCTCAAACTGCGCGTGACGGCCGAAGGCGTCGAGACCGCGGAGCAGGCCGCGCAACTCGAAGCGCTGGGTTGCGATGAAGCGCAAGGCTTCTGGTTTTCACGGCCTATCACGGTCGCCGCGTTGTGCAATCTGTTGAAGCCGTTGGGCGCTGTTTGAAGCGTCTGCGCTGTATTCCTTCGTTACTCCTTGAATCGCTGCAACGCCTCGCCGCGATGCACGGCATGCTTGCCGCTCTTGTCGCTCTCCACTTCGTAATGCGGGTCGGACGCTGACGCATCGACGGTTCTACCGTCCACGCTCGTGTGGGTAGAAATGACACGGACGATCTTGCCGTGCGTGAGCCCTTGCGGCGTGTTCCAACTGACACGGTCATGTAATTTCAACTGTTGGGTCATGAGTGCGCTCCCGGCCGTAGACCGCTAGCCGTCGAGCAAGCCGTGTGCCGCCTCAACCGTTTTGTAAAGGGCGGGAACGTATCCTGCTTGGTTGCACCGGGTGAACCCTATCGCAACGGAACGACGACCCATGAACGATCTCCTTGCCCGTCTATTGCATTTCCAGCCGTCGCTGCTCGTCACGATGACGCACGACGCCCTTCATATCGTCCTCGCCGTGTTGATCCTCGTGGTCGGCTGGTGGCTGTCCAATCGCGCCGGCAACATGTTTGCCCGTGCGCTCGCGCGTACCCATGCGGACCCGACGCTCGCGCCGATGCTGGCCGCCATGAGCACCTGGGCCGTGCGTGTGCTCGTGTTCATCGCGGCGCTCGGCGAAGTCGGCATCGCGACCGCCAGCGTGCTCGCGGTGCTCGGCGCGGCCGGCCTCGCGATCGGCCTCGCGTTGCAGGGCACGCTGCAGAACATCGCGGCCGGCATGATGCTGCTGATGTTGCGGCCGTTTCGCGTCGGCGACGTGATCGAAGGTAGCGGCGCCGCGGCCGGCATCGTGCGGGAAGTGGGACTGTTCACCACGCGGATTGAACGCGGCGACGGCAACGCGGTGTTCGTGCCGAATAGCCAGATCTGGAGCAATCCGGTGATCAACTACAGCAGCGGCGGCACGCAACGCATCGAGGTCGAAGTGGGTCTTGCCGAGCGCAAGGACGTCGACGCGGCGATCGGCGAATTGAAGAAACTCGTCGCCGACGAACCGCGCGTGCTGGGCGGCTCGACGCTCGCGCCGGTCATCACGGTGGCCGACTATCCGGACAGCGGCGGCGCGACGCTGCGCATTGCCGCGTGGGTGCGCTCGCCGGATGCGTCGTTGACCAGCGACGACCTGCACGACCATGCGCAAAGCGCACTCGAACAGGCCGGTTGCCCGGTCGCGGCTTGACGTTCGGTGTGGTTGGTTCGCGCGTGATCGGCATGCTGTTTCGCGCGCGGTGTGCAGGCTCTACACGAGCGATTTCGCGCGACAGTTGGCCCGCAATTGGCCCGCGATCTCGCGCTGCCGCATGCAAAGCACCCCGTGCAAATGGCCTATCGCGCGTGCGCGCACGTCCCCCTATAATCACTCGCTACTCAATCATGTTGAAGCGGACTCGTTTGATCGACACACCAGAATCCGTCAACCGCGTGTCGCCGGATAAAGACGTCGCGCTCGGCGCATTGCGTGCCGCCACCGCGGAGCGTCATGAACTGCTGCACGTGATCATGCCGTTGTCGGTGGAGAGCGTGGCGCTGCGCGATTATCTTGCGCATCTGGCGATACTGCGCAACTGGCTCAAACCGCTCGAAGCCTGGCTCGACCATTTCGACGACGGGCCGCAAGCGTCTACGTTGCCTGCGCGCATCGACCGTCTTGCGTTGATCGACGCGGATCTCGCGCACGTAGCGGCTCGCGGGCAAGACGAACGCATTAACGTGACGGTGCCGGTTCGCATGCAGGCATGGCGTGGCACGCAAAGCGCCGCTTATCGTTGGGGTGTCTGCTACGTGATCGAAGGATCGCAGCTCGGCGGCGCGGTGTTATACGCGCGCCTGAAAGACCGCCTCGCGCCGCATCCGCTCGGTTACCTCGCCGTCGGCCGCGAGACGCTTGGCGCACGCTGGCAGGCCTTTATCCGCGCGCTGTCGGCCGACGTCCACACGCCAGCCACGATCGACGAAGCGTGCCGCGGCGCGGCCGATGCGTTCGACCGTCTGATCGAACTCGCGCAATGCCCCACGTCGGCGGCCTGCGCGAACGTCGATTGAAGCGCGCCCGGAATACGCCTATGGATAGCCGTCACCAGAATCCCTCCCATCCTTCGCATCGGTTCGACGCGGCGAGCGCGTTCGAGTCGTTGCCAGATGCTTATCTGATCCTCAATCATCGTTACGAGATCGTGCTGGCCAATGCGCGCTATCTCGCGTTGATGGGACAGTCGTTGAGCGACTTGCTGGGTCAATCGATTTTCGACGTCAACCAGTTCGGTCCCGTGGAACAGCGCGAAGCGCGCCGTGCCTGGCTAGGTAGCGCGCTGCGCGACTTGTCGGCGGCCGAAGCGAAATGGTCGCCGCTGCTTCGCTATGAGATGCCGGAGTCGCGTCGCGGCGACAACGGCAAGGACAGCGGCAGCGATGCGCCGCACGATGTGCCGCGTTACTGGAAGATCAAGGCGAGCCTGCTGGGCGCGCGCAATGGACCAGGCGGGCAGGGCGGCCAGATTGCGCTGCGCGTCAGCGAAGTTACGGAGGGCGTGTCCGACTACGAGCGCGACCAGCGCGAGCGCGCCAAGCTGCGCTCACAGGCGCAATTGCGTCTCCTTCTCGCCGACGAAGCCAAGGCCCAGTTGCGCGAACACCAGGAGCGCTTTCATCTGGCGCTCGCGTTTTCGCAACTCGGCGCATGGGAACTCGACCCCGCGACCGGCCTGATCGAATGCACCGATCAGTGCAAGAGCAACCTCGGTTTAGGGGCGACTTCGGAGCTCACCGAACAGCGCCTGCTCGAAGAGATCGTGCATCCCGACGACCGTGATCGCGTGCGCGAGGCGATGCATCAGGGTCTCGCCAGCCACGAGCATTTCGACGTCGACTACCGGGTCGGCTGGGCGAGCGGAGAGATCCGCTGGATTCTGGTGCGCGGCGTCGGCCGGTTTTCGCCCGACAACACGCTGAGTTCGGTGATCGGCTTCACGCTCGACATCACCGCGCGCAAGGAAGTGGAACTGGAGCAGCGGGAAATCGCCGCGTCGGAGAAACGCGCGCGCGAACATAGCGAACGTCTCGCGATGGCTATGGACCATTTCGTCACCACCGTCAGCCACGAACTGCGCTCGCCGCTGTCCGCGATTCTGTCGTGGACCGATCTGCTGCAGCGCGCGGCGGACCCGTCGCATGTCACGCGCGCTACCGACGTCATCCGACGCAACGCGCGCCAGCTCTCGCACATGGTCGACGATCTGCTCGACAGCGGCGCGATCGTGACGGGCAAACTGTCGGTCAATCTGCAGCCGGTCGACCTCGGCGCGCTGGCCGGCATCATCGCCGAAGACATGCGCATGCATGCCGAAGCCAAGGGCCTGCAACTGATCGCGGACGACCTCACGTCCGCGATGGTGCTCGCCGACGAAAGTCGCATGAAGCAGGTGGTCTGGAATCTCGTGTCGAACGCGGTGAAGTTCTGCCCGAAGGGGAGCGTCACGCTGTCGGTGCGAGCCGAAGGCGAGCGCGTCGAACTGGCGGTGCGCGATACGGGTTTGGGTCTGGATGGGGAATCGCTGGAGCGGATTTTCGAGCGCTTCCAGCAGTTCAGTCCGGAAGGCTCCGGACGTGTGGCGGGTTTGGGTCTGGGATTGTGGCTGGTGAAGAATCTCGTGGATCTGCACGGCGGCACGATCGTGGCCGAGAGTCCGGGGTTGGGGCAGGGCGCGACGTTCCGGGTCAGACTGCCGGTGTACCGCTGAGCGGTGCGCGCAAACCGCGGCGCGCTCAGCGTGCGGTGCTCAACCCCTTAACCACGCAACCGCACAAACGCGCTTAACGAGGATACGGCGGCGGTTCGTTCAGCACCGCCCAGAACATGCCGAGGTCGTTGATCGCGGCCATGAAGTCGTCGAACGCGACCGGTTTCACCACGTAGGCATTCACGCCGAGATCGTAGCTGCGCAGCAGGTCGCTTTCCTCACGCGACGACGTCAGCATCACCACCGGAATCCGCTTCAGATTATCGTCACCGCGCACGGCCTTCAACACTTCGTGACCGTCGATCTTCGGCAGTTTCTTGTCGAGCAGAATCACCGCCGGATTTTCTTCCGACCGATCCGCCCATTGCCCTTCACGGCGCAAATATTGCAGCGCTTCCGCACCATCGCGCAACGACACGACCGGATTGGCGAGGCGCGTTTTCTCCAGCGCGATCAGCGTGAGTTCAACGTCGTTCGGATTGTCTTCTACTAGCAGGATCGGTCGTAGCACGCTGTTTCCTTCATTTCGGTTCATCTTTCGACTCCTTCGGCACCGGGCGGAAGCGCTTGCCCGGCGACAACGCGGTCAGCCGCGCCACCGCCGCCGCCGCGGACTCCTCGCCCTGGCTGGCGTCGGCAATGAACACCTGCGGCAGCGAGAAATACAGTGCCGCGCCCTGACCGATTTCGCCGACGGCCCACGTTTTTCCACCGTGCCGTTCGACGATGCGTTTGACACCAGCAAGCCCAATGCCCGTACCGGGAAATTCTTCGACGCGATGCAGCCGTTGAAACACGCCGAAGAGTTTGTCGACGTAGCGCATATCGAAGCCGACACCGTTATCTTTGACGAAGAAAACGTCTTGACCGGCGAGTTCCGCTTCGCCCGGATAACGGCCGATTTCGATCACGGCATGCTCGCAGGTGGACGTGAATTTTACCGCGTTCTCAATCAGGTTTCGGAGCACCACGTGCAGTAAAACCGCGTCGGCGGTGACGTGGCCGAGTCGGCCGACATGCCAGGCGATCTCGCGTGGCGCGGCCTCTTTCGCTTCGTCGGCGATCAGCGCGTTGACCATCTGCGTCAGCTCGACCGATTGCGCACGCAGCGCCGCGCGGCCCATCTGCGAGAAGGCAAGCAGATCGTCGACCAGTTTGCCGCCGAAGCGCGCCGACGACAGGATCCGCTCGACGAAATGCCGGCCGCGTTCGGACAGGCGCTCGCTCTCCATATCGCGCAGCAGATCGGCGAAGCCGACGATATGCCGCAACGGTGCGCGCAGATCGTGCGACACCGTGTATGAAAACCCTTCGAGCTCCTTGTTCGCGCGCCCGAGTTCGAGCGCCAGTTGCGCGAGTTCCTCGGCGCGGCGCAGCACGATACCGAGCAGCGCGGTGCGGAATTCGAGCGCGATTTCGAGTTCGGCAGGACGCCACGCGAGCGAATGGCCCCGCACCGTGTCGGTCCAGACGTCGAAGCTCTTGCGCGGCGACAGCGAATCGGCGAGCCCGGCCAGTTTCGCGCGCGGGTCGCCGGCCCACTGGATGGTCTGCACGACCTCCTCGCGAAACCACAGCACGTAGTTGCGAAACAGCTTCGAGATCGAGACGGCGAGCAGGCCGGCGTAGTCCGGATGAGCCGGCAGAACCGGGCATGCGGTGGCGAGCGAGTCGGTGGCGAAAGTGTCGTCGACCTGGGTGTCGAGCCATTCGACGAGCCTGGCCACGGCCGCTTCGGGCGGCGTGGCGCCGACCAGCAGAATGCGTCCGTCGAAGATGATCGCCGCGCCGTCCGACGCGGTCAGCCCGAGCAGATCTTTGGGTGCGTTGACGAGCGCGTCGGCGAAGCTGTCCGTGTTGGCCATCGCGGCGAGCGAGCGCGCGAGCGTGCGGCGCAGTGCGAGGCGATATTCGGATTCGGCGTGGGCTTCTTTCGCTTCGATTTGCAGCGACAGCACCTGCGCGATGTGCTCGCACGCGCTGCGCACTTCGAACGGCGGCACCCGCGCGCTGTCGTGGTGGCAGGAGATCAGTCCCCACAGTTTGCCGCGCACCACGATCGACATCGACATCGACGACAGCGTGCCCATGTTCTTCATGTACTGCACGTGGACCGGCGAGACGCTGCGCAGCGACGCGTAGGTGAGATCGGTGGGCCGACCCGTCGATGGATGCAACGGCGGCACGAGCGGCGCGGCCTGATAGTCGGCGTCGGCGATCAGACGGATGCGGTTGCGCACATAAAGCGCACGCGCTTGTGCGGGAATGTCGGAGCCGGGGAAGCGTTGGCCGAGATAGGACGCGTAGCCCGGTTCGAGATGTTCGGCGATCACGTGCCCGCTGCCGGCTTCGTCGAAGTTGTAGACCAGCGTGCGGCCGAAGCCGGTGATGCGCTGCACCTCGTCGGCGGCCAACTGCGCGAGGCCGTCGACGCTGTCCACCTCTTGCAGACGGTTGATGAACGTGCGCACCAGCGGGTACATCGACGAGAACACGTCGAGCGTGCCGCGCGCCGGTTCCAGTTCGACGATCGCAATGTCCTGATGACGATGCACGATCACCGCGAACGGCGTGTCTGGCATGTCTGGCGTGTCGGCTCCGTGCGAAGGCTGCGTGCCGGCGCGGCGCGCGCGCGGGTCGCTCATGGAGCCGAGATAAAGCGGAAGGCCGTCTTCCTGATGCGTGCCTAACGCTTCGACAATGCGCGCGGCCCATGCGTCGCCGACGAGCTGTGCGGCCGGTGCGCCGAGGGCGCGCTCGGGCGGCATGCCGGTGATGGCGGCGATATTCGCGCTGACCTGCAGCACGGTGCCATCGGCGGCGAGGCTGAACAGAAAGCCGTGCGGCTGGATGCCGCCGGGAATGTGGATGGGTTCTCTTGCGCAGTTGTCTTCAAGGCTCGAAGACACGGAAGATGTGAGGTCTGCCATGCGGGCTCCACGAACGGTATAGGGCATTTTCGCATAGCGGGTGTGGTGCGGCGCTGGCGGCGGCGCGCGGCGTTTGGTGTTGTCGTTATCGTTGCTTCTTATCGCCACCGCTTAACGCTGCCACTCACCGTTACCGTGGATGAGCGAGGAAGAATCGCACCATTTCCGCGGCGGCGTCGGGGCCCGACGGGTCCGTGTACGTGCCGCGCGGACTGCCGCCGGACCACGCATGGCCCGCGCCATGAATCGTCCAGTACTCCGCTTCGACGCCGTTCGCGGCGAGCCGGCGCTGCACGGTATAGCGACGCTGTGCGTGGGTCGCGCGGGTGGTGTCTGATTGAGCGGCGGAGACAGTACTTGCGGTGATATCCGTGGCGCTCGCATCGAACGGCGCGACGAGTGCGATCCCATTCGACGGATGCACGGCCTGATCCGCATCGCCATGAAACACGATCAGCGGACGTTGCGGCGCGGCGTGAGTGCGGTGACGTTGCCCGCTGATGCCGCCTTTCATTGCGGCGAGCGCTGAGGGCAGGCCCTTCGCGCTGCCGTAGGCCAGACCCGAATGCACACCGGCGGCGGCGTACAGATCGGGCGACGTGGTCAGCATGATGTCCGCCATCGCACCGCCTGCTGACAGACCCGCGACATACACTCGCGCCGGATCCACGCGATAGCGCGCCATCACCTCGCGCGTGATGCCGGCGATCAGCGACGGTTCGCCCTGATCGCGCTGCTGATCCTCCGGCTTGAACCAGTTCCAGCACGTCGAATGATTCGCCGCCTGCGATTGATTCGGATAGACGACGAGGAAGCCGCGACGCTCCGCCAGTTCGTTCATGCGTGTGCCGGCGGCGAAGTCGTCGGCGTTCTGCGTGCAGCCGTGCAGCATGACGATCAGCGGCAGAGGGGCGCCGTTATAGACCGCCGGCACGTACAGCTTGTAGCCGCGTTGGCCCGCGTGATTGCTGAACGTGTGCGTGCTGAAGACGCCGGGCGCGTCGGCGTCGATCGTGGTGTCGGCTTGGGAGTGGGGAGTTGGGTGCGCTTGAGTTTGAGCGTAGGCGTTGCTCCACGCCTGGGTCCATTCGCCTGGGCTGCGGGGCATGTTCGGTTGCGTGTTGGGGGGCGTGGAGTTGGGTTGTCCGGCCTGCGCCTGTTGTGCGCTGTTGCTGGCGTTGCCGCCACTGTCGCCGCCACTGTGTCCGCTGCCGTGTCCGCTGTCATGGCCTTTGCCGCCCGCGAGCGCTCGTTGAACGGCGGCGGTGGCTTCCTTGGGGCCTTTCGTGCGCAACAGGTCGAAGGCTTCTTTCATCGACTTCAAAAAATCGTCGTTCACTTTCATGATGGTTTGCGTTGGCCTGCGTTGAGGCGTGAGCGAGGCTCGGGACGAGCGCCGCTGGCTACGCCATGCAATCAATCTATCTATCGAAAAGCTCGCCTAGCTGATGCGGCCCGCGAGCGCCGCCTTGACCGCGGGCGACGCGTGAAACGCACCGAGCACCACCACGGACGCGATCGTGGCTGCCGCGAGTTCCGGCGGGACATCGGCGGCGATGCTGGCGAGGCCGAGCACGTGAATGTCGAATTGCTCATGCGCGGCCTGCGCGGCTTCGAGATCGCGCCGCGAAAAATGCTGCAGGCCAAGCACCATCGCGCGGCGCGTCACGGTTTCCGTGACGACCTGCGCATGCACCGCGAGCTGATTGCGGATCGCCGTGCGAATCAGGTCGGTGCGGTTCGAATAAAAGCCTTCTTCGACCAGCAGATCGATCTGTCCGAGGTCGACCGGGCCGAGATTGATGGTGATCTTTTCGGTCTCGCCGCCTTTCGGGCGCGAGGTATCGACGAGGTTGAGCTTAGGCATTCATACTCCGTTTGGAATCCGATTGGAATCCCATTACCATCCAATGGGATGGTTATACGCCTGTCGGCTGGCCGAGGTCAACGAGAAAAATCGGGGTGCATTGAGTCCGCCCATGTCGGCGCATGCTTCTTGCTCCAACTAGCGAACTCTAGTCAGTGCAATGTGCGGCAGCCGATACGCCGCGCCGTGCGCATACTCGCATCAGCCCGACCGATCAGCAGGGAGTCGACATGAAAGGATTTCAGCAAACGCTATGCGCTGCAATTTTTACCAGCGCGATTTTCTTTCTGACCGGCTGCGGGGGCGGGAGCGGTGGCGGTTCGAGCGGCAGCAGCACGACGCCGCCGGCGGGTGGCGTCACGTTGCAGGTGGTGTCGTTTGGCGACAGTCTTTCGGATGTCGGCACCTATGCGCCGGTCGCGAGTGCGGTGGGCGGCGGACGCTTCACGACCAATCCCGGGCAGGTGTGGACTCAGAATGTTGCGCAGTACTACGGCAACACGCTGACCGCGGCATTCACGATCAACCTCACGCATGAACTGAGTCCGCAGAGTGGCTTGGGCTACGCGCAAGGCGGCTCGACGGTGGCGACGCCGGCCGATCAGTACGACTTCCTGACCGCTGTGATCGGCAACGTCGAGATGCCGGTCAATCAGCAGGTTGGGAGCTATCTGAGCGCCCACACGAGCTTCAATGCGAACCAGTTGGTGCTCGTATGGGCCGGCGCGAACGACGTGCTGCGCGCGGGCACGCTGCCGAGCGCCGCACCGGTCGTGCAGACGGCAGCTGCGGCGCTCGCGCAGATCGTTGGAGAGATCGTGGGGAATGGCGCGACGCACGTGGTGGTGGTCAACCTGCCGAATATCGGACTGTCGCCCAAAGGGCTCGCCCAGCCTGACGGCGGCGCTAACCTGACCCAGTTGTCGCAGCTCTTCAACAGCGACCTCACCACGGCGTTGCAAGCCAATGGGCTGCAAGGCAAGGTGATCTCGGTCGACGCTTATACCTGGCTGAACGGGATCATCGCGAACTTTCAGAGCTACGGCTTCACGGTGTCGAACACCGCCATGGCCTGCGATCCGTCGAAGACGCCCGACGACACATCCTTGCTGTGCTCGCCGGCTACTTACACGACGGCCAATGCCGATCAGACGTACATGTTCGCCGACGACCTGCATCCGACGACGCATGTGCATGCGCTATTCGCGCAGTACGTGGAGCAGCAGATCGCAGCGAGCGGGTTGGGGCATTAACGAGCGAAGCGGTGGGCGGCGCGTGGCGCGCTGCCTACATCAACACAATGTCGTACTGCTCCTGACTCAGATTCGACTCCACCTGCAACGACACCGGCTTGCCGATGAAGTCGATCAGCATGGCCAGATGTTGCGACTCTTCCTCGAGGAACAGATCGATCACCTGCTGCGACGCCACCACGCGAAACTCGCGCGGATTGAACTGCCGCGACTCGCGCAGAATCTCGCGCAGCACGTCGTAGCACACCGTACGCGGCGTCTTGACCTGCCCCTTGCCCTGGCAAACCGGACAC
The DNA here is from genome assembly GCF_013409255.1 of Paraburkholderia bryophila. Taxonomy (NCBI): domain Bacteria; kingdom Pseudomonadati; phylum Pseudomonadota; class Betaproteobacteria; order Burkholderiales; family Burkholderiaceae; genus Paraburkholderia; species Paraburkholderia bryophila. Next base: position 1,638,905 of record NZ_JACCAS010000001.1, on the reverse strand, counting down.
GGTTCGCACAGCACATGCGCCAACGATTCGCGCGTGCGCTTGCGCGTCATTTCCACCAGCCCAAGCTGCGAGAAACCATTCACGGTCACACGCGTGCGATCGCGCGACAACGCCTTCTTCAACTCGCCCAGCACCTGATCGCGATGCTCGACGTTCTCCATGTCGATGAAGTCGATGATGATCACGCCGCCAAGATTGCGTAAGCGCAACTGCCGCGCGATGGTATGCGCGGCTTCGAGATTGGTCTTGAAGATCGTATCGTCGAAGTTGCGCGCGCCGACGTAGCCGCCGGTGTTCACGTCGATCGTGGTCATCGCTTCGGTCTGGTCGATTACCAGATAGCCGCCCGACTTCAGATCCACGCGGCGCGACAATGCGCGCTGAATCTCCGCCTCGATGTTGTACAGATCGAAGAGCGGCCGCTCGCCGGTGTAGTGATGCAGTTTCGACGACACCGCCGGCGTGAATTCCGCGGCAAAGTCGGCGAGCATCTGATACGTTTCACGCGAGTCGACCTGAATGCGCGAGCTGTCGTCGTTGACGAAATCGCGCAGCACGCGTTGCGCGAGATTCAGATCCTGATACAGCAGGCTGGTCGGCGGCATGCGCTGACCCTGCGAGATGATGGTTGCCCACGTCTTGCGCAGATAGGAGACGTCGCCGGCGAGTTCTTCACTGGTCGCGTCTTCCGCGATGGTGCGAACGATGTAGCCGCCTTTTTCATCGGCGGGCAGCACGGCGGTTAAACGCGCGCGCACCGCTTCACGTTCGGCCTCGCTCTCGATCTTCTGCGAGATGCCGATATGCGGCTCCTGCGGCAGATACACGAGCGTGCGCCCGGCAATGCTCACTTGCGTGGAGAGCCGCGCGCCCTTGGTGCCGATCGGATCCTTCACGACCTGCACCATTAGCGTCTGCCCTTCGAAGACGATCTTTTCGATCGGCTGATGCGGCGCCTGATGTTGCGGCTCGCCGGCAATGCGCGGATGCCAGATATCGGCGACGTGTAGAAACGCGGCGCGTTCGAGACCGATGTCGATGAAGGCGGATTGCATGCCCGGCAACACACGGACAACCTTGCCGAGATAGACGTTGCCGACGCGGCCGCGCGACAGCGTTCGTTCGACGTGAAGTTCCTGGACGGCGCCTTGCTGGACTAGCGCGACGCGCGTTTCCTGCGGCGTGACATTGATCAGGATTTCTTCATTCATGGTGTTATTTTAGAAGTCGATGCGCACTGCGCGCAGGAGCGCAGCGGTTTCAAAAAGCGGCAAACCCATGATACCTGAATAGGACCCGTCGATATGTTCGATAAACTCGGCGGCGCGTCCCTGCACGCCGTACGCGCCCGCTTTGCCGAGCGGCTCGCCGCTCGCCGCATAGCGACGGATCGCGTCCGCGTGCAGTGCAGCAAAACGCACCGTCGACACCGACAGCGCAGCGGGCAGCAATGCGCCCTGTGCATCGATCACGGCGATGGCGGTCAACACTTCGTGAGTGCGGCCGGCGAGGCGCGTGAGCATCGCGATGGCGTCGTCGGCGTCGAGCGGCTTGCCGAGAATCGCGCCGTCGATCGTGACGGTTGTATCCGCAACCAGAATCGGCCGCGCGCTGTGGTCGCCGGCTTCGAGGCGCGCGCGTGCCGCCTGCGCCTTGGCGACGCAGACGCGCTGCACGTAGTCGCGCGCGGACTCGCCGGGCAGCTCGGCTTCGAGCGCTTCGGCGTCTTCATCGGGGCGGGGCAGCAGTAATTCGAAACGCGCGCCGAGCTGTTGCAACAACTCCTGGCGGCGTGGGCTTTGCGAAGCGAGATAGACGAACGGATGCAGCGGAGGCAGGGAGTTGGCGGACGTGGGCATGAACAGGTCTCGATGAATCGGAAAAGCGCGCGAGACGCACGAAGTGCTCGAAACACGCGTTTCCTTCAGCAGCCTCGTTCGCTCACACGCGATGGTAGGGGTGATTCTGCGTGATGGTCCACGCGCGGTAAAGCTGTTCGGCGAGCAGCACGCGGACCATCGCGTGCGGCAAGGTCAGGCTCGACACGCGCAACAGCATGTCGGCGCGTGCTTTCAGATCGGGGTCGAGCCCGTCTGCACCGCCGATCAGAAAAGCCACGTCGCGGCCGTCCTGCTGCCAGTCGGGCAGCGCGCCCGCCAGTTGCATGGTGGTCCAGTCTTTGCCGCGCTCGTCGAGCGCGACAATCCGCGCGTTCTTCGGCAACGCGGCTTCGATCTTCTGACGCTCAGACGCCATCACGCTTTCCGCCGGCCGACCGGACGAACGCTGCTCGGGCTTGATCTCGCGCAGCTCGATACGCAACTCGGGCGGCATGCGCTTCGCGTATTCGTCGAAGCCAGTGGCGATCCAGTCCGGCATCTTATGGCCGACGGCGAGGATATGCAGTTTCATCAGCGGTGGAATCGAAGACTTCGAAGACTTTGACGACGTGCCGGCACAAGGCCGGCCGTTGCGCTTACTTGCGGCGAACCGGCGTCTTGCGCGCGGGCTTCTTCACGGCCGGCGCTTCGTCTTCTTCGTCTTCTTCGTCGTCGGGCTCGCTCGAACGCGCGCCGCCGAACGGATCGGGCGTGGACAGCTTGATGCGCACCGGCTTGTCACCCCAGATTTCCTCGAGGTTGTAGTACTGGCGCAGCGCCGGTTGCAGGATGTGGACGACCGCGTCGCCGCAATCCACCAGCACCCATTCGCCGACGTCGTCGCCTTCGGTGCTGATGACGTCGCCGCCGTTTTGCTTGACGCTATCGCGCACGTTGGAAGCGAGCGCCTTGGTCTGGCGGTTCGAGGTGCCGCTCGCGACGATCACGCGATCGAACAGCGAGGTCAGGTGGCTGGTGTTGAACACCTTGATGTCTTGCGCTTTGACGTCTTCGAGAGCGTCGACGATCACGCGTTGCAGTTTACGAATATCCATGGGGTTACCGGTGGTACAGATGATGTTGAAGAATATAGTCCCACACCGTGGTGGGGACATGGCTTGCGGCCCGGGCCTGGTTCTGGTCTTGCGGCTCGGCGCCCGCGAGGGCGAGCCGCTGGCTTACCTGTTCGCGCAGATGCGCGCGAATGTCGGTGGCCGAGACGTTGAACGCAAGCGTCGTGTCGATCAGCAAGTGGCCGCAGGGCGTGGCTTGCAGAACGTCGGCGCGGGCACGGCGCGCGTCGATTTCATGAGCGACCGCCGGTGGAATCGACGCGAGGTCGAAACCGGGCCGGGTGGCCGCGCAAATATGGGCGAAGTCGAACAGGCGCCGCCAGTCGCGCCATGTGTCGAGATGCACCAGTTGATCCGCGCCCATCAACAGCGCTATCGATGCATCCTTGCCTTCGCGTTCACGCCAGCGTTGCAGCGTGTCGAGCGTGTAAGTCGGACCCTCGTGATCGATTTCGTCGGTCGCGACCCGCACGGTTGCGTGCGGTAGCACCAGTTCGCCAGCCGCCGCGCGGGTCATGGCGAGGCGATGCACGGCCGGCGAGACGTCCGATTTCTGCCACGGCTGGCCGGCCGGCAGCAGCACCAGTTCGGTCAGTTGCAGCACCTCGGCGAAACGCCGCGCGAGCGCGAGATGGCCGTCGTGGATCGGGTCGAAAGTGCCGCCTAGCAGTCCGATCCGGCGCGGCAGGGCAGCAGGGTGAGCGTTCGGCTTCAGGTGAAGGTCCTTTGTCGTGGCCACGTGCGGGGCGGTGCGGGCGGAAAGCGCGTCACACCCAGTCGCGCGGCACGAGAAAATCGCTGTAAAGACGCGCTTCCGGCGTGCCCGCTTCGGGCTGCCAGTTGTAACGCCAGTTCACCACAGGCGGCATGGACATCAGGATCGACTCTGTGCGTCCGCCGCTCTGCAGCCCGAACAGTGTGCCACGGTCGAAGACCAGATTGAACTCGACGTAGCGTCCGCGCCGGTAAGCCTGGAAATCGCGCTCGGCCGGCCCGTACGGAATGTTGCGGCGCTTTTCGACGATCGGCATATACGCGGCGAGGAACGCGTCGCCGACGCTCCTGAGCATCGCGAACGACTGACCGAAGCCCGGTGCCGAAAAATCGTCGAAGAAAATCCCGCCGATGCCGCGCGGTTCGTTGCGGTGCTTGAGGAAGAAATACTCGTCGCACCAGCGCTTGAAACTCGGGTACAGGTCCGCGCCATAAGGCTGCAGCGCATCGCGGCAGGTGCGGTGGAAATGCTGCGCGTCTTCTTCGTAGCCGTAGTACGGCGTCAGATCCATGCCGCCGCCGAACCAGAACACCGGCTCTTCGCCGGCCTTGGTCGCGATCAGCAGGCGCACGTTCATATGCACGGTCGGGCAGTGCGGATTGTGCGGGTGCAGCACGAGCGACACGCCCATCGCCTCGAAACCACGGCCGGCCAGTTGCGGACGCGCCGCGCTCGCCGAACCCGGCAGCGCGTCGCCCGCGACGTCCGAAAAGCCGATGCCGGCCCGCTCGAAGAACTGGCCGCCTTCGAGAATCCGCGTGCAGCCGCCGCCGCGCAGCTTTTCGCCGGGCGCGCGCTGCCAGGCGTCCGTGGCGAACGTGGTGCCGTCGAACGCGCCGAGCGTGTCCGCGATATGCGATTGCAGGCCTTGCAGCCAGCTGCGCACGGCTTGTGCGTCGTAGCTCGAATCGGTCATGAATGCAGATGCTGAGGGCGGCGCGCTCGTCGTGCCGCGGGTTCATCGTGAAGGGCGAAGGCGGGGGCTTCGTCGGGAAAGGCGCTGGGCCGTACGGCTTTCGTCGTGCGGCATCGCCGCCGCGAAAACCCGCAGTGTAGCGCCGCCGGCGCTACCCGCGGGAAAGCGGCGTAGCCGCTTGGTGCTTGCCTTAGTGCTTGCCTTCGGTCCTGGCGTCGTGCTTGCGGTTCAGCGCGCGGTAGCCGATGTCGCGGCGATACTGCATGCCGTCGAAGGCGATCTGGTTGATCGTTTCGTACGCCACCGACTGCGCGCTGCGCACCGAATCCGCCAGACCGACCACGCACAGCACGCGGCCGCCGGAGGTGGTCAGCTTGCCGTCGGCGAGTGTGGTGCCGGCGTGGAACGTGACCGAATCCACCGTTTCAGCGGGAATACCGTTGATGCGGTCGCCCTTGCGCGGCGTGTCCGGATAGTTGTGCGCGGCGAGCACGACGCCCAGCGCGGTGCGGCGATCCCATTCCAGTTCGACCGTGTCGAGCGTGCCGGCAATCGCCTGCTCGACCACCTTCGAAAAGTCGCCCTTCAGACGCGCCATGATCGGCTGCGTTTCCGGGTCGCCCATCCGGCAGTTGAATTCGAGCGTTTTCGGGTTGCCTTGCGCGTCGATCATCAGACCCGCGTACAGGAAGCCGGTGAAGCGGATGCCTTCCTTCTCCATGCCGCGCACGGTGGGCAGAATGATTTCGCGCATCACGCGCGCATGCAGTTGCGGCGTGACGATCGGCGCGGGCGAGTACGCGCCCATGCCGCCGGTGTTCGGGCCCTGATCGGCGTCGAGCAGACGCTTGTGGTCCTGGCTCGAGGCGAGCGGCAGCACATGCTTGCCGTCGACCATCACGATGAAGCTCGCTTCCTCGCCGGCGAGGAATTCTTCGATCACGACGCGCGCGCCGGCATCGCCCAGCTTGTTGTCCGACAGCATCATGTCGACCGCGGCGTGCGCTTCTTCCAGCGACAGCGCGACCACCACGCCCTTGCCGGCGGCGAGGCCGTCGGCCTTGATGACGATCGGCGCGCCCTTGGTGTCCAGATACGCGTGCGCGGCGGCGACGTCGGCGAAGGTTTCGTATTCGGCCGTGGGAATCGCGTGACGCTTCATGAACGCCTTCGCGAAGTCTTTCGAGCTTTCGAGCTGGGCGGCTTCTTTGGTCGGCCCGAAAATCTTCAGACCGCGCGAGCGGAACAGATTGACGATACCGGCCGCCAGCGGCGTTTCCGGCCCGACCAGCGTGAAGGCGATCTGTTCTTTCTCGACGAAATCGGCGAGCGCGGCCGGCTCGGTGATGTCGACGTTGCGCAGACGTTCGTCCTGCGCGGTGCCGCCATTGCCCGGCGCGACATAGACGAGCTGAACCCGCGGCGATTGCGCGAGCTTCCATGCGAGCGCATGTTCGCGACCGCCGGAACCGACGACGAGTAACTTCATGTGAATCCCCGAGACTTAAAAACCATAAACGGCTGAAGCGGACAGCTCAGCCGTGGAATACCAGCAACCAGCAAGGTTCGCGATGCCGGCGCGCCGCCGGGGCGCGCTCATTCGTCGGCGATCGCGGCGTTTGTATAGACTTCCTGCACGTCGTCCAGATTTTCCAGCGCGTCGAGCAGCTTCTGCATTTTCAGCGCGTCGTCGCCGGTGAATTCGACTTCCGTCTGAGGTTTCATCGTGACCTCGGCCAGTTCGGCCTTGAAGCCCGCGGCTTCGAGTGCGGTCTTCACCTTCGGGAAATCGTTCGCCGGGCACAGCACTTCGATACTGCCGTCTTCATTCGTGACGACGTCGTCGGCGCCGGCTTCGAGCGCGGCTTCCATCAGCTTGTCTTCCGCCGTGCCGGGCGCGAACAGGAACTGGCCGACGTGATCGAACATGAACGACACCGAGCCGTCCGTGCCCATGTTGCCGCCGTTCTTCGAGAACGCGTGACGCACGTCCGCCACCGTACGGGTACGGTTGTCGGTCATGGTGTCGACGATCACCGCCGCGCCGCCGATGCCGTAGCCTTCGTAGCGGATTTCTTCGTAGCTTGCACCGTCGACCCCGCCCACGCCACGCTGGATCGCGCGGTTGACGTTATCTTTCGGCATGTTGGCGTCGTACGACTTTTCGACGGCGAGCCGCAGACGCGGGTTCGAGTCGATGTCGCCGCCGCCCATGCGCGCCGCGACCTGAATTTCCTTGATGAGCCGCGTCCAGACCTTGCCGCGCTTGGCGTCGGCCGCTGCTTTCTTATGCTTGATGTTGGCCCATTTCGAATGACCCGCCATACCTTTCTCCATCGCGCGCGCCAGTGGGGCGCACGCATTGTGCAATTGTCGTTGCGATGTCGGGCGCTTGCGCGTGGGAATCGCGATTGCGCGCCTCGATGTCTAACCGTCTGGTGTGTGACCGCACGGGGTGAGCCCCGGCCGTGTCCAGGCGCCCTTGACCCGCTTCCCAAAGCGGGTCGCCCGAGGTTCGCCGCCCGTGTGAAGGCGCGATGCGCCGGGCAATAGCGCCAGTTGAGCCGCTCTTTGAGCGGATTCGAATTTTATCACGGCGGCGGGGTGCGGCAGAGGGGGAGGCGGCGGGAAACGGTGACGAAAGTGCGCGGCAGCGGCGTTTTACGCCCGCTACCCCGCACTTTTTCATGCAGTTCTCAGTTCTTCGTACCGAACAGACGGTCGCCGGCGTCGCCGAGACCCGGCACGATGTACGCATGCTCGTTCAGGTGCGAATCGAGCGACGCGACATACAGCTTGACGTCCGGATGCGCGTCCTGGAACACCTGCACGCCTTCCGGCGCGGCCACCAGCGCGAGGAACATGATGTTCTCGCCGGCCACGTTGCGGCGCTTGAGCACGTCCACCGCGTGGACGGCCGAGTAGCCGGTCGCGACCATCGGATCGCACAGAATGAAGATGCGGTCTTCGAGGTCCGGCAGGCGCACCAGGTATTCGACCGGGCGATGATCGTCGGCGCGATACACGCCGATGTGACCCACCCGCGCCGACGGCACCAGTTCCAGCAAACCGTCCGACATGCCGATGCCGGCCCGTAGCACCGGCACGATCGCGAGCTTCTTGCCGGCGATCACCGGCGCGTCGATCTCTACCAGCGGCGTGGTCAGGCGGCGCGTGGTCATGGGCAGATTGCGGGTGATTTCGTAACCCATCAGCAGTGTGATTTCACGCAGCAGTTCGCGGAACGTGCGAGTCGAGGTGTCCCGGTCGCGCATATGCGACAGCTTGTGCTGGATCAGCGGGTGATCGAGGATGAAAAGATTGGGAAAACGGCTGTCCTGAGTCATGGCGGGGGCGCGAGCGGCGGCTAGAGGGATCGGTTCGGCGTGCCGCCGAGCCTGCCTGAGGTTGGCTGAGGCTGGCTGGCGGACGCGCCACGGCGCAAGTTTACCGAAAGAGTACCGTCCGACGATACCGGAGATTGCAGCGACCCGGCGCAGTCCGGCACCGATTCTTCTAGAATCGGGGGATTCTGTGCAACGCTTGGCCACCACGAGGACACACACCATGGACATGGGAATCGCCGGACGCACCGCGCTGGTCTGCGCGGCCAGCAAGGGCCTGGGGCGCGGTTGCGCCGAAGCGCTCGCCGCCGAGGGCGTCAACCTGACGATCGTCGCTCGCACCGCGGAAACGCTCGAAGCGACCGCCGCGGAAATTCGCCGCCAGAGCGGCGTGGAAGTGAAGACGGTGGCCTGCGACATCACCACGCCGGAGGGCCGCGCGGCCGCGCTCGCGGCCTGTCCGCAGCCGGACATTCTGGTCAATAACGCGGGCGGGCCGCCGCCGGGCGACTTCCGCAACTTCACGCACGAGGACTGGATCCGCGCGCTCGAGAGCAACATGCTTACGCCGATCGAACTGATCCGCGCGACCCTCGACTCGATGAGCGCACGCGGCTACGGACGGATCGTCAACATCACGAGTTCGGCGGTGAAGGCGCCGATCGACGTGCTGGGCCTGTCGAACGGCGCGCGCTCGGGGCTGACCGGTTTCGTCGCCGGACTCGCGCGCAAGGTCGCGCCGACCGGCGTGACGATCAACAACCTGCTGCCGGGCCTGTTCGACACCGACCGCATCGCGGTCACGTTCGACGCGCAGGCCAAGGCGCAAAACATTTCCGTCGACGACGCGCGCAAGCAGCGCATGAAGACGATCCCCGCCGGCCGCTTCGGCACGCGCGACGAATTCGGCCGCGCCTGCGCATTCCTGTGCAGTACGCATGCGGGGTACATCACCGGCCAGAACTGGCTGATCGACGGCGGCGCTTATCCGGGCACGTTCTGAACGGTCCGGTTTCGTCCAGTTTCAAGCGGGCGCGTGCCTGAGCGCGTGCCCGCGGTTTCATCCTCACTACAACAACGACAATCACAACGGTTTCAGGAGTCTTACGTCATGAGCACCCGCATTGCGCTGATCGCGCACGATCACAAGAAAGACGACATCGTCAAACTGGCCGGCGAATACGTCGAGACGCTGCGGCGTTGCGAGATCGTCGCGACCGGCACGACCGGCGGACGCATTGCCGACACGCACGGCCTGACGGTCGAGCGGATGCTGTCGGGCCCGCACGGCGGCGACTTGCAGATCGGCGCGCAACTCGCGGAAGGGCGCGTGGACATGGTGATTTTTCTACGCGATCCGATGACGCCGCAGCCGCACGAACCGGACATCAACGCGCTGGTGCGTGCTTGCGACGTGCATAACATTCCGTGCGCGACGAATATTTCGACGGCGCGCATGGTGCTCGACGTGCTGACCTTGCGCCAAAAGCAGCAGGCCTGAAGCAGCAGGTTTGACGCAGCAGGTCAGAAGCACCGGTTTCGAAGGCGGCCTTGCACCGCATTCACGCAACAACATCACATCAAGGAGACATGATGGTCAAAGCAATCCGATTCGATAAAACCGGCGGCCCGGAGGTGATGAAATGGGTCGACGTCGAGGTAGGCGAGCCGGGCGCGGGCGAGCTGCGCATCCGGCAGACGGCGGTCGGGCTGAACTATATCGACATCTATTTCCGCACCGGCCTGTATCCGCTGCCGCTGCCCGGCGGGCTCGGCATGGAAGCGGCCGGTGAAGTGACCGCGGTCGGCGCGGGCGTGACCGGCTTCAAGACTGGCGATCGCGTCGCCTATGTGGCGCGTCCGCCCGGCGCTTATACGCAGGAGCGCGTGCTGGCGGCGGCGCAAGTCGTGAAAGTGCCGGACGCGCTGACCGACGAACAGGCGGCCTCGGTGATGTTGCAGGGCTTGACCGCGCAGTATCTGCTGCGCCGTACCTATCCGGTGAAGGCTGGCGACACGATTCTGATTCAGGCGGCGGCGGGCGGCGTCGGGCTGCTGGTGTGCCAATGGGCGAAAGCGCTCGGCGCGACCGTGATCGGCACCGTCGGCTCCGACGAAAAAGCGGAGATCGCCAAGGCGCATGGCTGCGATCACGCGATCGTCTACACGCGCGAGAACTTCACCAGGCGCGTGCGTGAGATCACCAACGGCGCGGGTGTGCCGGTGGTGTACGACTCGATCGGCAAGGACACGTTTACGGCGTCGCTCGATTGCCTCGCGCCGCTCGGCATGTTCGTGAGCTTCGGCAATGCATCGGGACCGTTGCCGCCGATCGATTCGTCGGAATTCGCGGGGCGGGGTTCGCTGTTTTTTACGCGCCCCACGTTGTTCACGTATATCGCCAAACGGGCCGAGTACGAGTCGATGTCGACGGAACTGTTCGACGTGCTGGTGTCGGGCAAGGTGAAGGCGAGCATCAATCAGCGCTACGCGCTGGCGGATGTCGGTCAGGCGCATGCCGATCTGGAAGGGCGCCGGACGACCGGGTCGACGGTACTGTTGCCTCAATAACGCGAAATAGTCGCGCGGCGGTGCGTTTGATCGCGCCGCCGCCGCCACGCCTTGCCCCTTTGCTTCGCCGCCGCGCTCGAATCATTCGAGCCGCTCGCTGTTACCGCCTTGCCCCCTCGCTCTATTCCAGTCATTAACGACCGCCGGATCAGGCCGTCCGTTTACACGATTTTTACACCCGACGCGGACTCTTTGACCAGGCCTTTACGCGGTTCGGCATAACGTTCCACCTATCCAAAGTCCGTGATATGGAGAACAAAAATGGATGTGCTGTATGTCGGGGGGCTGGTGCTGTTTTTCGCGCTGACCTTTGCATTGATTGCCGGCTGCGAGAAGTTGATGCAGTTTCGTCGTGGGCAGGGAGCGCGGTCATGAACTGGATTCTCTGGTTGTCAGGCGCCGCTACCGCGCTGCTGTTTGCTTATCTGGTCTATGCGCTGTTGCGCGCGGAGGACATTGAATGAACTCGAACAATGTCCTGCAAGCGGGCCTCTTCATCGTCGTGCTGCTGGCAGCCGCGGTGCCGATGTCCCGCTATCTCAGCGCCGTGATGGACGGCAGCTCGCGCGTGGTGCGCCTGGGCGGCCCGCTCGAACGTCTGCTGTATCGCATCGCGGGTGTCGATCCGTCGAAGGAAATGGGCTGGAAGCACTACGCGATCGCCACGATCGCGTTCAATGCCTTGGGCGCGCTGTTCCTGTACGTGCTGTTGCGCGTGCAACAGTGGCTGCCGGGCAATCCGCAGCAGTTCGGCCCGATGACGGTGGATGGCGCGTTCAACACGGCCGTCAGCTTCGTGACCAACACGAACTGGCAAGACTACACGCCGGAACAGACCGTCGGCTATCTGACGCAGATGCTCGGCTTGACCGTGCAGAACTTCTTCTCCGCGGCCACCGGCATCGTGGTGGTGATCGCGTTGATTCGCGGCTTTGCACGCCACACCGCGCAGACCATCGGTAATTTCTGGGTCGACCTGACGCGCGTGACGCTGTACGTGCTGCTGCCGATGTCGGCGATCATCGCGGCCGTGCTGATGAGCCAGGGCGTGATCCAGAACTTCAAGGCCTATGAGGACGTCCCGACGCTGCAAACCACCACCTACGCCGCGCCGAAGGTCGACGCGCAAGGCAACCCGGTGAAGGACGCGAAGGGCAATGCGGTGACGGTCGATACGCCCGTGAAGACGCAGACGCTCGCCATGGGTCCGGTGGCGTCGCAGGAAGCGATCAAGATGCTCGGCACCAACGGTGGCGGCTTCTTCAACGGCAACTCGGCGCATCCGTATGAAAACCCGACGCCGTTCTCGAACTTCCTGCAGATCTTCTCGATCCTGATCATTCCGGCGGCGTTGGCGCTGGTGTTCGGTCGCATGATTTCGGACCGCAAGCAGGGCGTGGCCGTGCTCGCGGCGATGACGATCGCGTTCGGCGTCTGCGTGTTCGGCGAGATCAGCGCGGAGCAGAGCGGCAATCCGGCCTTCACCGCGTTGCACGTCGATCAGTCGGCCAATGCGCTGCAGGCCGGCGGTAATGCGGAAGGCAAGGAAACGCGCTTCGGTATCGCGCAGTCGGGCATCTTCACGGTCGCCACCACGGCGGCTTCGTGCGGCGCGGTCGCCAATACGCACGACTCGCTGACGCCGATCGGCGGCCTCTATCCGATGCTGCTCATGCAACTCGGCGAAGTGATCTTCGGCGGCGTCGGTTCCGGCATGTACGGGATGCTTGTGTTCGCGCTGCTGGCGGTGTTCGTGGCGGGCCTGATGATCGGCCGTACGCCGGAATACGTCGGCAAGAAGATCGAAGCGTACGAGATGAAGATGGTCTCGATCGTGGTGCTGCTCACGCCAATGCTGGTGCTGGTGGGCACGTCGATCGCGGTGCTGAGCGACGCGGGCAAGGCGGGTATCGCCAACCCCGGCGCGCACGGCTTCTCTGAAATCCTCTACGCGTTCAGCTCGGCCGCCAATAACAACGGCAGTGCGTTCGCCGGCCTGACCGTGAGCACGCCGTTCTACAACTGGCTCACCGCGATCGCGATGTGGTTCGGCCGCTTCGGCACGATCGTCCCGGTGCTCGCGATTGCCGGCTCGCTGGCGTCGAAAAAGCGTATCGGCGTGACCGGCGGCACGCTGCCCACGCACGGCCCGCTGTTCGTCGTGCTGCTGCTCGGCACGGTGTTGCTGGTCGGTGCGCTGACTTATGTGCCTGCGCTTGCGCTCGGTCCTGGTGTCGAACATCTGATGATGATGGGCGCGCATTGAGCGGCCCGACATGACACATGCGACCCAAGACTGAACAGGTGCAAACGGGAAATTCGAGGATTCAATGACTGAACATAATGCAACCAGGTCCATGTTCGATCCGGCGCTGCTGCGCCCGGCGATCGTGGACTCCTTTAAAAAGCTCACGCCGCGCACGCAGTTCCGTAATCCGGTGATGTTCTGCGTGTACGTCGGCAGCATTCTGACCACGATTCTCTGGATCGCCGCGCTCGGCGGCCAGGCCGAGGCGCCCGCGGGCTTCATTCTCGCGGTCACCTTGTGGCTGTGGTTCACGGTGCTGTTCGCCAACTTCGCGGAAGCGCTCGCCGAAGGCCGTTCCAAGGCCCAGGCCGCGTCGCTGCGCAGCGCGAAGAAAGACGTGATGGCCAAGAAGCTCAACGAGCCGCATCCGAAGTCGCCGATCCGCATTCTGACGGCTTCCGATCTGCGCAAGGGCGATGTCGTGCTGGTCGAAACCGGCGACGTGATTCCGGCCGACGGCGAAGTGATCGACGGCGTCGCGTCGGTGGACGAATCGGCGATTACCGGTGAATCCGCGCCGGTGATCCGCGAGTCGGGCGGCGACTTTTCGTCGGTGACGGGCGGCACGCGCGTGCTGTCCGACTGGATCGTCGTGCGGGTCACGGCGAATCCGGGCGAGGCGTTCCTCGACCGCATGATCGCGATGGTGGAAGGCGCCAAGCGTCAGAAGACGCCGAACGAAATCGCGCTGACCATTCTGCTGGTCGCGTTGACCATCGTGATGCTGCTCGCCACCGCCACGCTGCTGCCGTTCTCGATGTTCTCGGTCGAAGCCGCCAAATCCGGCCACGTGGTGACGATCACCGCGCTGGTCGCGCTGCTGGTGTGTCTGATTCCGACCACCATCGGCGGGCTGCTGTCGGCGATCGGCGTGGCCGGTATGAGCCGGATGATGCAGGCCAACGTGATCGCCACCTCGGGCCGCGCGGTGGAAGCCGCCGGCGACGTCGACGTGCTGCTGCTCGACAAGACCGGCACGATCACGCTCGGCAACCGTCAGGCGTCGCAATTCGTGCCGGCGCCGGGCCTCACCGAAGAAGCGCTCGCGGACGCCGCGCAGTTGTCGTCGCTCGCCGATGAAACGCCGGAAGGCCGCAGCATCGTCGTGCTGGCCAAGCAACGCTTCAACATTCGCCAACGCGATATGACTTCGCTGCAGGCGGTGTTCCTCGCCTTCACCGCGCAAACGCGGATGAGCGGCGTCGATCTGCCGGGCCGTGAAATCCGCAAGGGTGCGTCCGACGCGGTGAAGAACTACGTCGAAGCGCACGGCGGCCGTTTCCCGAACGAAGTCAGCAACGCCGTGGCCGAAGTCGCGCGGCGCGGCAGCACGCCGCTGGTGGTTGCCGAAAAGGGCGAGCAGGGCGCACGCGTGCTCGGCGTGATCGAGTTGAAGGACGTGGTGAAGGGCGGCATCAAGGAACGTTTCGCCGAACTGCGCAAGATGGGCATCAAGACCATCATGGTGACCGGCGACAACCGTCTGACGGCCGCTGCAATTGCGGCTGAAGCGGGCGTCGACGATTTCCTCGCCGAAGCCACGCCGGAAGCGAAGCTCGCCACGATCCGCGCGCACCAGGCCGAAGGCCGTCTGGTCGCGATGACCGGCGACGGCACTAACGACGCCCCGGCGCTCGCGCAGGCCGATGTCGCGGTGGCGATGAACACCGGCACGCAGGCGGCGAAGGAAGCCGGCAACATGGTCGACCTCGATTCGAATCCGACCAAGCTGATCGAGATCGTCGAGATCGGCAAGCAGATGCTGATGACGCGCGGTTCGTTGACCACGTTCTCGATTGCCAACGACGTCGCCAAGTACTTCGCGATCATTCCGGCCGCGTTCGCCACGACCTATCCGGCGTTGAACGCGCTAAACGTGATGCATCTGGCCACGCCGGCCTCGGCGATCATGTCGGCAGTGATTTTCAACGCGCTGATCATCGTGCTGCTGATTCCGCTGGCGCTCAAGGGCGTGCGTTACCGGGCACTCGGCGCGGCGGTGTTGTTGCGCCGCAATCTGCTGGTCTACGGTCTGGGCGGGATCATCGTGCCGTTCATCGGCATCAAGCTGATCGATATGGTGCTGGCCGCGTTCGGCTGGGTTTGAGAACGCTGAAGCTCAAGAGAGATTAAACATCATGAAAAATCTGTTCCGTCCGTTAATCGTGATCTTCGCGGTGCTGACCGCCGTCACCGGACTCGCTTATCCCGCCGTGATGACCGCGGTCGGCCAGGCGGCTTTCCACGATCAGGCCAACGGCAGTCTGATCGAACAGAACGGCAAGGTGGTCGGCTCAAAGCTGATCGGCCAGCAGTTCGACGCGCCGCAGTACTTCTGGGGCCGTCTGTCGGCCACCAGCCCGATGCCGTATAACGCGACGGGTTCGAGCGGTTCGAATCTCGGGCCGACCAACCCGGCGCTGCTCGACGAAGTCAAAGGCCGTATCGACGCATTGAAGGCCGCGGGCACCGATATGTCGAAGCCGGTGCCAGTGGATCTGGTGACCTCGTCAGGCAGCGGTCTCGATCCGGAGATCAGCCCGGCGGCCGCTGCGTATCAGATCGAACGCGTCGCGAATGCGCGCAAGCTGGCGGTCAACGACGTGCAGGCGCTGGTGGACCGTTATACGAGCGGCCGTCAATTCGGCGTGCTCGGCGAGGCGCGTGTGAACGTGCTGCAATTGAATCTGGCGCTGGACGAGATGAAGCACGGTTGATAGCACGTGCGGTGCTTCGCGAAGGCGGCGTCCGCACGACGCCGCCTTTGCCTTTTTGACGGAGCGCGACGACGGTGATGAACCGCAGGCACTACACGGCAATGCACCGCCGCGCGCGGCACCCCTATTTGCGGGCCGGCCGCCGGCGTGCCACCATGCACACACCGCCGCTCGTCCAACTATGAAAACCATTGAGCATGAACCGCCCCGATCCTGATGAATTGCTCGACAAACTGCAACGCGACGAAGAGAAGCGTCAGCGTGGCCGGCTGAAGATTTTCTTCGGCGCGTCGGCGGGTGTGGGCAAGACCTACGCGATGTTGCAGGCCGCGCGGCGCCGTTACGACGAAGGCGCGGACGTGGTGGTCGGCATCGCCGAAACGCATGGCCGCAGCGAAACCGCGGCGCTGCTCGACGGGCTCGACGTGCTGCCGCTGCAGCAGATCGAGTATCGCGGCCGCAAGCTCGGCGAGTTCGATCTCGACGCCGCGCTCGCGCGCAAGCCGACGCTGATCCTCGTCGACGAACTCGCGCATTCGAACGTGCAGGGCGCGCGGCATCTGAAGCGCTGGCAGGACGTCTACGAACTGCTCGACGCGGGCATCGACGTCTACACCACGGTCAACGTGCAGCACCTCGAAAGTCTGAACGACGTGGTCGGCCAGATCACCGGGATTCGCGTGTGGGAGACGGTGCCGGACCGCGTGTTCGATCGCGCCGACGAAGTCACGCTGGTCGACTTGCCGGCCGAGGAACTGCTCGACCGCATGCGCGACGGCAAAGTGTATTTGCCGCAGCAGGCCGAGCGCGCGGTGCGCAATTTCTTTCGCAAGGGCAACCTGATCGCGCTGCGTGAGCTGGCGCTGCGCCGTACCGCCGATCGGGTGGATGCGCAGATGCGCGAGTATCGTGCCGATCGCTCGATCCAGCGCATCTGGCAGGCGCGCGAGCGCTTGCTGGTATGCGTCGGCCCAGGCCCGGAAGCGCCGATGCTGGTGCGCGCGGCAGCCCGCCTCGCCGCCAGCCTGAAGGCCGACTGGCTCGCCGTGTATGTGGAGACGCCCGCGCTGCAACGCCTGCCCGACGCGCGTCGTGAACGCACGCTCAATGCGCTGAAGCTGGCCGCCGAACTCGGCGCGGAAACCGCGACGCTCGCGGGCACCGATGCCGTGGCCGCGCTGGTCGGCTATGCGCAGGCCCGCAACGTGTCGAAACTGGTGGCGGGCGCATCGGCGCGCACCGGCCTGAAGCGCTGGCTGCGCCGTCCGCTCGGCGAGCGTCTTGCCGAACAGACCGGCGAACTCGATCTCACGCTGATTCGCGCGTCGTCCGACCGGGACGGCGGCGAGCATCGTCATTTACTGAACACGACAGCGAACGCATGGCGCGACGCGTTGAGCGCGGCGCGCGAACGCCGGTCGCCGCCCGGCGCGTACGGCATTGCGCTGGCGATCTGCACGGCCATCACGCTGCTGTCGAGTCAACTGATCGATCACATCGATCTGACCAACCTGGTTATGCTGTATCTGCTCGGCGTGATCTTCACCGCGGTGAAACTCGGGCGCGGCCCTGGTGTGGTGCTGTCGTTCCTGAGCGTGGCCGCGTTCGATTTCTTCTTCGTGCCGCCGCGCATGTCGCTGTCGGTGTCGGACACGCAGTATCTGCTGACCTTCTTCGGCATGCTGCTGACCTCGCTCGTGATCAGCCATCTGACGTCGAGTCTGCGTCGCGAGGCGAGCGTCGCGCGGCGTCGCGAGCAACGCACCGGCGCGATGTACGCGATGGCGCGCGAGCTGGCCGCGGCGCTGACCACCGAGCAGATCGTCGAGATCGGCAGCCGTCACGTTAGCGAGGTGTTCGGTGCGCGCGTGGCGATGCTGTTGCCGGATAGCGTCGATCAGGTGAAGCAGAAGATCGAGGATCCGGACGCGGCCGTCACGCTCGAAGGCGAGCTGCTCGATATCGACGTCGGTCAGTGGGTCTACGATCAGCAGAAGCCGGCCGGCCACGGCACCGACACGTTGCCGGCTGCCGCCGCTTTGTATCTGCCGCTGAAAGCGCCGATGCGCACGCGCGGCGTGCTCGCGGTCGTGATGCGCGACGAACACGAGCTCGACGTGCCCGAGCAGCAACGCATGCTCGACGCGTTCGCCGCGCAGATCGCGCTCGCGCTGGAGCGGGTGCATTACGTCGACATTGCGCGCGACGCGCTCGTCAACATGGAATCGGAGCGTCTGCGCAACTCGCTGCTGTCCGCGATCTCGCACGATCTGCGCACGCCGTTGACGACCATCGTCGGGTTTTCGTCGATGCTGGCGCAATCGCGCGAGGGGCATGCGCAAGCGCAACCCGGCGACGATCTCGTCGAAGCGATTCACGAGGAAGCGTTGCGCATGACCGGCATCGTCACGAATCTGCTCGACATGGCGCGTCTGCAGGCGGGCAGTCTGCAATTGAATCAGCAGTGGACGCTGCTCGAAGAAACCGTCGGCGCCGCGTTGCGCGCGTGCAAACGCGTGCTGGCGAAACATCCGGTGCAGGTCAAACTGCCGGGCGATTTGCCGCTGCTGCATCTCGACGCGGTGCTGATGGAGCGGCTCTTCTCGAACCTGTTCGAGAACGCGGCCAAATACACCGCGCCGGACACGCCGCTGACCATCGGCGCGCAGCGGCTCGACGCGGACGGCAAGTCGTTCGTGCGCGTTTGCGTCGACGATAACGGCCCCGGGCTACCCGCCGGCATGGAAGCGCGCGTGTTCGAGAAATTCACGCGCGGCGAGAAGGAGTCGGCCAAGCCGGGCATCGGTCTCGGCCTGGCGATCTGCCGCGCGATCGTCGAAGCGCACGGCGGTACAATCGGCGCGCTCAACCGGGTGGCCGCGGACGGCCGCGTCGAAGGCGCGCGCTTCTGGTTCACGCTGCCGGTGGAAACGCCGCCCGACGCGCCGGACGTGCTGGAAGACGAAGAGCTGGATTCTCCGACGCATGGCGAGCTCGCCGGTCACGCCGACGATTCATCACTTAACCCCCCGCTGGCCAAGCCTACCCATGAGTGACCCGAGCATCACCGTCGTCCTGATCGAAGACGAAAAACAGATTCGCCGCTTCGTGCGCACGGCACTGGAAGGCGAGGGCATCGTCGTGCACGACGCCGAAACCGGCAAGCAGGGCCTGGTCGAAGCGGCCACCCGCAAGCCCGATCTGGTGATCGTCGATCTCGGCCTGCCCGACACCGACGGCCTCGACGTGATTCGCGAATTGCGCGGCTGGAGCGAGCTGCCGGTGATCGTGCTGTCGGCGCGCACGCAGGAGAGCGAAAAGGTCGCCGCGCTCGATGCCGGCGCGGACGACTACCTCACCAAACCGTTCGGCGTGTCGGAACTGCTGGCGCGGATTCGCGCGCATATGCGGCGGCGCAATCACGGCGGTGCGAACGAATCGCCGCAGGTGCGCTTCGGCGCGGTGATGGTGGATCTGGCCTTGCGCCAGGTCACCCGCGACGGCACGGCGATCCATTTGACGCCGATCGAATACCGGCTGCTCGCGACGCTGGTGCGCCATGCCGGCCGCGTGCTGACGCACCGGCAACTGCTGCGCGATGTGTGGGGGCCGTCGCATGTCGAGAGTCATCACTATCTGCGCATCTACATGGCGCATCTGCGCGGCAAGCTGGAGCGCGACCCGGCGCAGCCGGAGCATATCGTCACGGAAACGGGGGTTGGTTACCGTCTGGTCGGAGCGGTTTGACGGCAGGTTGACGAGGCTCCGAACCATGCCCCGAACCGCGCGCGGAGCCGCTTCTGGCGGGCCGGGAGCGGCTTGCGGGCTATTTTGATATAATTACACATCGTAAGGACGACCTTACGCATCCGCTACAAACGGGGACGGCCCCATCTGACCATGGAGTTGTCTCATGTCCTGGTTTCTTCTGTTGATCGCCGGTTTGCTCGAAGTGGCCTGGGCCGCCGGTCTCAAAACGTCCGAAGGTTTCACCCGCCTGGGGCCGTCCGTGTTCACGATCGTGACCGCGCTCGGCAGCTTCGTGCTGCTCGCCATGGCGATGCGCCAGCTCCCGCTCGGCACCGCCTACGCGGTGTGGACGGGGATCGGCGCGGTCGGCGCGTTCATCTTCGGCATCGTGATGATGGGCGAAGCGTTGACGGTGGCGCGAGTGGCCAGCGCGGCATTGATCGTGATCGGGCTGATCGGGTTGAAACTGTCGTCGGGGCATTGAGGCGCCGCCCAGGTGTCCCGAAAACCTTACGATTCGCCTCAAAAAGCGCGGAAAATGCGTCAATCCACCCGCCACACGGCCCGCTAGAATTCGCCAATTGTTCACGTCTCTGCGTTCTGCGAATTAACGTGGCTATAATGAGATCGAATCCAACCTGACATTGCCCGCGGCCTATTTGGCGCGGCCGGCTTGGCGCGGGTCTGACGACTTCGGTGCGGTGGCTCCGCCTGCTTTTACCGTCGAAGCGCCCGGCACGCACAGCGCGCCCGGAGGCGGCCATGCTTGAATCACTTTCGCTCGCTGCGGGCCTCTCATGGGGCAGCGGTCTGCGCCTCTATCTGACGGTCCTGCTGGCCGGCGTGTTCGCCCGGCTCGGCCTGATCCATCTCCCCGATACGCTGTCCGCGCTGTCGTCGCCATGGGTAATCGGCGTGGCCGGCGTGCTGACCGTCACCGAATTTCTCGCCGACAAGATCCCCGCGTTCGATTCATTGTGGGACGCGATCCACACTTTCATCCGCATTCCTGCCGGCGCCGTGCTGGCCGCCGGCGCGCTCGGCCATGCCGATCCGGCGCTGCTGACGGTCGCCGCGCTTGCGGGCGGCACGCTGGCAGGCACCGCGCATCTGGCGAAAGCCGGCACGCGCGCGCTGATCAATCTGTCGCCGGAACCGGTGTCGAACGTGGTCACGTCGACCGCCGAAGACGGTCTCGTGTTCGGCGGCATGCTGCTCGCGCTGTTCGTGCCGGTGGCGTTTCTGGTGCTGATGGTCGGCTTCCTGATGCTGGCCGGCTGGGCCTTGCCGCGGCTGTGGCGCGGCGTGCAGGGCGGCTTTCGCGGGATGGCGACGCATATGGTGTCGCGCTTTGCCAGGAGCAGGCACGATTGAGTGAAACGGTACGGGGTTCGACGGCGCGCGCAGCCGCGGTAAAAGCGCGTGGGCTGAGCGGCATGGAGGTGTTGCGTCAGGCGCTCCGCATGACCGCGCGCGACTGGCGGGCGGGCGAGTTGACCATGCTGCTGCTGGCGCTGGTGCTGGCCGTCGCGGCGCTGTCGAGCGTCGGCATTCTGGCCGACCGGCTGCACCAGGGGCTCGAGCGCGACGCGCGGCGCATGATCGCCGCCGATTTCATCGTGCGGGCCGATCATCCGGTCGATCCGCAATTCAGTCAGCAAGCCAAAGCGCTTGGACTGAACACCGCCACCACGGCGATTTTTCCCAGTATGGTCAATTCGACCGGCGCCCAGCCGGTCTCGCGGCTCGCCGCCGTCAAGGCGGTGTCGGTCGGTTATCCGCTGCGCGGCGAGTTGCGCATCGCCCCGGCGCCCGGCGCGCCTGACCATCCCACGCGTTCGATTCCGGCGCCCGGCACCGTGTGGGTCGATCAGGCGCTGCTCGACGCGTTGAAGTTGCACGTCGGCGATAAGGTCAAGGTCGGGAGCCGCGATTTCACGATCGGCGCGGTGATCACGCGCGAACTCGACCGCGGCTTCGCGTTCGTCAATTTTTCGCCGCGCCTGATGCTGCGCGCCGACGATGTGCCGTCGACCGGCCTGATCGCCTACGGCAGCCGCGTGACGTACCGGCTGCTGGTGGCGGGCACGGATGCGTCGGTGGCGAATTTCGCGCAGTTCGCGCATGAGCGGGTGGACGACGGCAAGATGCGCGGCGTCGCGCTCGAATCGTTGCAGGACGGCCAGCCGCAAGTGCGCCAGACGCTCGACCGCGCGAGTCATTTCCTCACGCTGGTGTCGCTGCTCACGGCGCTGCTGGCGGCCGTGGCGATCGCCATGGCCGCGCATCGCTACATGCGCCGGCATCTGGACGGCTGCGCGTCGATGCGCTGCCTCGGCGTCAGTCAGTCGACGCTGCGCGCGCTGTTCATCCTGGAGTTCACCGGGCTCGGTCTGGTGGGCGGTCTGGTCGGCGTGGTGCTCGGTTATCTCGGTCATCTGGCGTTGCTGACGTGGCTGGGCACGCTGATCGACGTGGTGCTGCCGTATCCGACGATCTGGCCGATGCTCGAAGGCATCGCCGCCGGTCTCGTGTTGTTGCTCGGTTTCGCGTTGCCGCCGCTGCTGCCGCTCACGCGCGTGCCGCCGGTGCGCGTGCTGCGCCGCGAATGGGGCGAGGCGGGGCGCACCGCGTGGGCGGCCTACGCGCTCGGCATCGCGCTGTTCGCTGGCTTGCTGATCATCGCGGCGGGCGAACTGAAGCTCGGCGGCATCGTCGCGGGTGGTTTCGCGGGCGGCATGCTGGTGTTCGCTTGCATCGCGCGAGTTGCGCTGTGGGGCGCGGCGCGGCTCGTGCGCAGCGAGCGCGTCAATGCGGGGATCGGCTGGCGCTATGCGTTGGCGTCGCTGGAGCGGCGCAGCGGCGCGAGTGCGCTGCAGATCACCGCGCTCGGCATCGGCCTGATGTGCCTGCTGCTGATCGCGATGACGCGCAACGACCTCGTGGCCGGCTGGCGCAAATCGACGCCGCCCGATGCGCCGAACGAATTCATCATCGACATCCAGCCCGATCAGCGCGACGTCGTGACGCAGTATCTGAGCGCGCACGGCGTGACCGACGCGGCGTTATCGCCGATGGTGCGCGGCCGGCTGATCGCCATCAACGGCAAACCGGTCAATCCGGATTCGTTCAAGGGCGACGACGCCAAGCGTCTTGTGGACCGCGAATTCAATCTGTCGTACACGTCCGAGCTGCCCGACGACAACGTGCTCGCCGCCGGCAAGTGGTACGGCGCCGCGACAGCGCCGCAGATTTCGATCGAGCAGGGGCTCGCCAAGCTGATCAACGTCAAACCCGGCGACACGCTGCGCTTCGATGTGACCGGCCTGCAGATGGAGGCGCCGGTGACGAGCGTGCGCAAGCTCGACTGGGGTTCGTTCAAGGTCAACTTTTTCGTGCTGATGCCGCCGGCCGCGTTGAAGGATTTCCCCGCGACGTTCATCACGAGTTTCCATTTACCGCAGAACAGACAGGCGACGATCGACGGCCTGATCGCCACCTATCCGAACCTCACCGCGATCGACACCGGGCCGATCCTCGCGCAGGTGCAGCGGGTGCTGGAGCAGGTGATCGGTGCGGTGCAATTCCTGTTCGCGTTCACGCTCGCGGCGGGCGTGCTGGTGCTGTACGCGGCGCTGGCCGGCACGCGCGACGAGCGCATGCGAGAATCCGCGCTGCTGCGCGCGCTGGGGGCGTCGCATCGCCAGGTGCGCGCGGTGCAGATCGCCGAGTTCGTCGCGGTGGGCGCGCTGGCCGGTTTGATGGCGGCGATCGGTGCGCAGATCATCGGCTATGTCCTGGCCACGCGCGTGTTCGAGTTTTATCTGAGCTTCGATCCCTGGGTGCTGCCGGCGGGCATTGCGGCGGGTGTCGCGTGCGCTGGGCTCGGCGGCTGGTTGAGCTTGCGGCATGTGTTGGCGCGCCCTGCGTTGCAATCGCTGCGGGACGCGTGATTTTTCTTTCTGTTTGACGAGTGGGTATGAGCGATCTTGACGACGAAGTGTCCGCGGCACAGCCGACGGCCTTCGAACTGGTGGGCGGCGAAGCGCGCGTGCGCGAGCTGGTCGACCGGTTTTATGACCTGATGGATCTCGAGGCGGACTTCGCCGGCATTCGGGCGTTGCACCCGGCGTCGCTCGACGGTTCGCGCGACAAGTTTTTCTGGTTTCTGTGCGGCTGGATGGGCGGGCCGGATCACTACATCAGCCGCTTCGGGCATCCGCGGTTGCGGGCCCGGCATTTGCCGTTCGCGATTGCGTCGAGCGAGCGCGACCAGTGGCTCAGATGCATGGCGTGGGCGATGCAGGATATTGGTCTGGACGAGCCGTTGCGCGAGCGTCTGCTGGGTTCGTTCTTCGAAACCGCCGACTGGATGCGCAACCGAAATGGTTGAAGGGTCTGGCGCGACATCGGGTACGGCGGCGTGCGCGGACCACGCGTCGCTCGCGCCTGAAGCGCGCGCCGTGCTCGACTGCTGGTTCGACGCGCCGGGTACGCCGGGCTTCGGCCACGCGCACAAGCGCTGGTTCTCTCGCAACGACGCCTTCGATACGCTGCTGCGCGAACGTTTCGGCACGCTGATCGACGCAGCGCGCGAAGCGCAACTCGACGACTGGACGCGAACGCCGCTGGGTGCGCTGGCGTTGATCGTCGTGCTGGATCAGTTCTCCCGCAATTGCCATCGCAACACGCCGCGCGCGTTCGCGGCGGATCATCAGGCGTTGCAGATCGCGCGGCAGATGGTCGCAAGCGGCGCCGATCGGTTGTTGCCGGGCGCGCATCATCGTGCCTTCGCGTATCTGCCGTTCGAACACGACGAAACGCTCGACAGCCAGCGCGAATCGCTGCGTTTGTTCGAACGGTTGAAAGCGGAGTCGCAGGGCGGATCGTATTACCGTTCTGCGGTGCGCCATGCGGACATCATCGAGCGGTTTGGGCGCTTTCCCCATCGCAATGCGGTGCTGGGGCGCGAGTCGACGGCGGAGGAACTCGCGTTTCTACAGACACGGGGATCGTCGTTCTGAACGCGCCCCGCGCCCTGTTAGTCCCCGCCGCCGCTCACATCGGCAGCCGGGGTCCGCACGAACACCCGCAGCAATTCATCCGTGTCGCCCGGACGCGCGCCTGACCAGAACAGGCGCCAGTCGTCGCCTTCCGGCGCTTTGGCGTTGTCGCGGCGGCTTTGCATGATCAGCCACGTGCACTCGGTCGAGCGGGTATCGGCCGTCGGCTGATGCTCGATACCGGTGTAGTAGTACAGCATCGGCGCTTCGGATTCGCCGAGCGCGCTGCTCGCCATGCAGTCGCCGTCGTTCCACTCGATATTCATCTTCGCGCCGAGGTCTTCGAACACCGCGCGATAGCTCTTGCCATAGTCGAGCCACGGCAACAGCAGCGTGCTCACCAGCCCCCACGCCAGAATCGCACCGGCGCACCAGCTCAGCACGCCGCGCCATTTGCCGGCGAACTTGAAAACCGGCAGCAGCCACAGCCAGCCGAGCGTCATGGCCAGCGCCGCGGCGATCAGGCCGGGCTTGACCGGCAGCACCCAATCGAGCGGCAGCCAGCGGCCGAGCCAGTGCAGCGACGCATGCGTGTTCGCCGGATTGCTCATGATCGACCAGACGATCCACGCGAGCGCCGCCGTGCTGCCGAACAGCACGCGGCTCGTCATGTCCCAGACGGTATGCAGACGGCGCGGCAGCCGTTCCACGCCTTGCATGGCCAGCAGCGCGAGCGGGGCGATGAACGGCAGGATGTACAGCTCGCGGATCGTCGCCGAGCTTTGCAGCACGACGAAACCCGTGCACGCGAAGATCGTCGGCAGCGCCACGCGCGGATCGCGCCAGCGCCGCCATGCGCCGCCGACGAGCGCAGCCAACGCCAGCGGCGCCACGGGAAAACCGACGGTCAATACGGTGCGCAACACGAACAGCCGGCTCTCGCTTTCGGAGCCGAGCTGCGCGACCGAGAAACCGAAAAAGCGGCCGACGTTGTTATCCCACAGCCACACCATGAAGAGCGGCTCGGAGCGCAGATAGAAGCAGATCGGCCAGATCAGCGCGAACGGCGCACAGACCAGCGCGGCGAGGCCGAGCGCGCCCGCGAAGCTGCGGCTGCGGCAGGCCGGATACAGCACCAGCACCGCGAAGGTGGTCGCGCCGAATACCAGCGGCACGAACAGCCCCTTGGCCAGCAGCGACACGCCGACGCCCGCGCCGAACATGGCCGCGGCACTGCGCACGGCGTCGCGCCGGCGACGTACGTCGACCGGCAATAGACGCGCCTCGTCGCGCAAATGCACCAGCACCAGTTCGAACAGACCGCAGAAGCCGAGCGCCGCGCCGGCCATCAGCGCGACGTCGGTCATCATGTCGTGCACGTGCTTGACGACCACCAGCGTGCTGGCGAACAACGCGAGCGTGCCGATCACGCGCAGATCGAACCAGCTTGCGGCATTCACCGCGCGACGTGCGACGCGCGCGGTGTAGTAGACGGTCACGGCGGCGAATAGCGCGCTGGCCAGACGCGCCGCGTCGTGCAAGGGCAGGTAGCGGCCGAACATCCACGCCAGTCCGGCGGCGACCCAGTCGTAGATCGGCGGCTTTTCGACGAAGGGCTGACCGGCGTTGGTCGGCACCACCAGGTCGCCGGTGTCGAGCATGTGCTGGATGATCCCGAAGGTGTAGGTCTCGTCCTGCTTCCACGGTTCATGACCGAGGATGCCGGGCAGAATCCACGCGCACAGGATGGCCAGCGCGACGATCCAGCGCAACGGACGCGCCTTGGCGAGCGCGCGCCAGCGCCGCGCGCCGCGATCGGCGGGACGAGCCGGCGCGTCGGGCGCCGGTTGTGCGGGTGTGCCTGCATCGGCGAGGAGGCCGTTGGGCGTACCCGCGCCCGTGCCCAATGGCGCGGATGGGTTTTCTTGCATGAAGATCTCTAATCGCCGTAGGCGGCAACATGGGCCGCTTACTGATGTTTTTTGCCAGGTGTCGCAGGCGCTTGCATGCCATGCGATTCGCAGCGATTGTAGTCCGAGTTTATTACTGTTGATTACAGAAAATGCGGGAATCGGCGCGGCTATTTCGCACCTGACCGCGATTCCTCGTCAAATCGACGGGAATCTGTAAGGAGGAGAGAAAAAGATCGCCGCGAGAAGCGGCTGGTGGGAGATGAGAGCGGGGGAAAACGGCGCTCAGCGGCCGCCGGCCACGTCGAGCAGCGCGCCCGTCACGTACGACGCGGCGTCGCTCAGCAACCAGACGATGGATTGCGCCACTTCGTCGGCGCTGCCCGGGCGGCCCAACGGCGTGGTCGCGCCGAGTTGGGCGGCGCGCTCCGGCTTGCCGCCGCTCGCGTGGATTTCGGTGTCGATCAGGCCGGGGCGCACCGCGTTCACGCGCACGCCTTGCGGGCCGAGTTCCCTGGCAAGACCGAGCGTGAGCGTGTCGACCGCGCCTTTCGACCCCGCATAGTCGATGTATTCGTTCGGCGAACCCAACCGCGACGCCGCCGACGACACATTGACGATCACACCGCCCGCGCCGCCGCGAGCCGTCGACATGCGCCGCGCCGCTTCGCGCGCGCACAGATAGGCGCCGAGCACGTTGACGTCGAACATGCGCTTCAGGCGCGCGAGGTCCATGTCGGCAAGCTGGCTCGACGGCGCGACGATACCGGCGTTGTTGACGAGCGCGTCGACGCGGCCGTACGCCTGCTGCAGTGTGTCGAACGTGGCGATCACGTCGGCTTCGCTGGAGACGTCGCCGGCAATCGGCAAGGCGCGGCCACCGGCGCGTTCGACGTCGGCGGCGGTGGCTTCAGCCGCCGCGCGGTTGCTCGCGTAGTTCACACCGACGGACCAGCCGAGCGCACCCAGCAATCGGGCGGTCGCACGGCCAATGCCGCGGCTGCCGCCTGTGATCAGAACCGTTTTTGTCATGGGAGTCTCGTTGGCCGGGCGCGGAGCGCGCCCGCTTGGAGCTTCAAACTTCGAGATTCAAACCGCGTCGCGTTTGATCGCCCACTTGTCGTTGGCGGGCGGTTGATAGCGTTGCAGCTTGCCGATCAGTTCGACCGGATCGGCATCCACTTGCAGGATGTCGAAGTAGGTCTGACGCATGAAGCCTTCTTCCACCGTGTGCTGCAGCAGGCTGATCAAGGGATCGTAGAAGCGGTCGATATTGAGCAGCGCCACCGGCTTCTGGTGATAGCCGAGCTGCGCCCACGTGTAGACCTCGAAGAACTCTTCGAGCGTGCCCGCGCCGCCAGGCATCGCCACGAACGCGTCGGACAGATCGGCCATCATCTTCTTGCGATGATGCATGTCGGGCACCACGTGCAATTCGGTCAGCCCGTTATGGCCGACTTCCTTGTTGACCAGCAGCTCGGGAATCACGCCGATCGCACGGCCGCCTTCGGCCATGACCGTATCGGCGATCACGCCCATCAGGCCAACCTTGCCGCCGCCATAGACCAGCGCGAGATCGGCTTGCACCAGCGCGCGGCCGAACGCGCGCGCCGCGTCCGCGTACAGCGGTTTGGCTCCGTTCGCGGAGCCGCAATACACACACACCGACTTCATGCTCAAACGTCCTTCGGTTCGTTGCGGGGCGCGGCGCCTTCCTTCGGTGGCAGGTAGTCGTAAAACTCGCGCTTGGGCAGCTTGCCCGACACGAGGTCGTCGAAAATCTGCCGCGAGCGGCCGCGCAGATAAGGCGCCATCAGCGACACGATCTGCACGCTCACCTGATGCAGCTCCGCGCGCATCGCTTCCTGCTCGTTGTATTTGCGCGGGTTCATCACGAACTGATACGACAGCCAGTAGGTGCCGATCACGCCCACGTTAGTGGCGATCACGCTCAGCTCTTCCGGCGTGACGACCATTTCACCATCGGCGACGAGTTGCTCGCAGAACTGGCTGGCAAACCGCACCTTGTGACTGATGATCTGCTTGAAGTGCGTTTCGAGCGTGCGATTACGCGCCAGCAGGTCGTTCAGATCACGATACAGAAAACGGTAGCGCCATGTGAAATCGACCATGTACTGCAGGTATGACCACATTTCGTCGATGGTCGCGCGATGGTCGTCGGGGAAACGCAGACGCTTTTCGATCTCCTGCTCGAACTGGCTGAAGATGCTGTTGATGATGTCGTCTTTGTTGCGGAAGTGGTAGTACAGGTTGCCTGGACTGATTTCCATTTCCTCGGCGATCGTCGTCGTCGTGACGTTCGGCTCGCCGATTTCGTTGAAGAGCTTCAACGAGAGTTCGAGAATCCGTTCGCGCGTGCGGCGGGGAGGTTTGGCTTCCATGTCGTCCGGCCCTGGTTTCGCCGGGCTGGGCGCTTGGGCGGCATGCCGCTGCTGCGTGATCCACCCGGACGCGGTTGGTATATTGAGTGCCCTCAAATCTGCCGTTGTGCGGCAGATCCCTGCGGGGCAAGAAAAACCTGGGGACGACCCAGCGTTTTCTTGTGGGACTGTCGGACGATTATAAACCGACCGTTCTTATACCAAGCAGATACTCAGGGTTTTCATTCTTTCGGACGCCTTGCGCCGGCGCGCCGAGTGCTTTTTCCGCGTGTTTTCAGGCGGTTTTCGCACGCTATGCGCGCAAGCGTCCGTCACCATGTGCGGATCCAATGCCCGACGAGCGGCCCGACGATCAGCCCCCACGTCATCACGCACATGCCGAGCGCGACCATCACCGCCGCGCTGCCGAGGTCCTTCGCGCGACGCGACAGTTCATGGCGTTCCAGCGAGATGCGATCGATCGCGGCTTCCACGCTCGAATTCAGCAACTCGACGATCAGCACCAGCAGCACCGAGCCGAGCAGCAGCACGCGCGATACGGGTTCGACCGGCACGAGTACGCCGCACGGAATCAGAATCGCCGCGAGCGTCAATTCCTGACGGAACGCGCTTTCTTCTCGGATCGCGACACGAAAGCCGGCGAGCGAGTTTTTCATCGCGTGCCACGCGCGGGTGAGGCCGCGATTGCCTTTGTACGGATTGAAGGGCAGCGGCGCGAGCGGGTCGTCGGGACTGAGCGGTTCGTGCTGGGTTTCGCTCGCGTTGCTCGTGTCGTTTGTGTTCGCTTGGTTGGCGTTCACGGGGCTTGCGTCCGCGCGACTCGCACCCGTATGCGTCGCGCCGTGAGCGCCGTTCATGCCGCTCAATCCCTGCGCGCGCTCCGCATGATCCGGCGTGCCGGGTTCGCTCACGTCGTCGAACGGTTCGATGTTCGCCGTCTCGTTCGCGCCGTCGATAGCGCGTAGCGCGCGTGGGGTGGCGCGCGCTGCGGTGGATTGTCTGATTGGCATGGACAGCTCGGCGCGCCGCGTCAGGCGGCGGCGCTTTCCTCTCGGTACGACGTGCGCGGCAGCGGCTTCAGATGGGCGGCGAACTGTTCCGAGGCCGCGGTCCACGAGAAGCGCTCTGCCCACGCGCGTGCATGGTTACGATCGATCTTCAGGGCTTCGAGGCAGGCCTCGCGCAGGTCTTCGTGCATCGCGCCCGCGCCGCCGTTGCCGAGCACATCGATCGGACCGGTGACGGGATACGCCGCGACCGGCGTACCGCAGGCGAGCGCTTCGAGCAGCACCAGCCCGAAGGTATCGGTGCGACTCGGGAACACGAAGACGTCGGCGGCAGCATACACCTTGGCCAGTTCGGCTTGCGTCAGCACACCCAGATAATTCGCCTGCGGATAGCGCGACTTCAATTCGGCGAGCGCGGGGCCTTCACCGGCAACCCACTTCGAGCCGGGCAGATCGAGCTTCAGAAACGCCTCGACATTTTTCTCGACGGCGACGCGGCCCACGTACAGAAAAATCGGCCGCGCGCTGTTGAGCACCTTCGAGTCCATCTGGTGAAAGATCTCCAGATCGACGCCGCGAGTCCACAGCACCACATTCGTGAAGCCGAATTTTTCGAGGTCGGTTTTGACCACCGGCGTCGGCGCCATCACCGCCAGCGAAGGCTTATGGAACCAGTGCAGGAACTTGTAGGTGAGGCCGATCGGAATGCCGAAGCGCGCCTGCACGTACTCCGGAAAGCGCGTGTGATAGGCGGTCGTGAAGGGCAGCTTGTGCTTGATCGCGTAATTGCGAGCGGCCATGCCGAGCGGGCCTTCAGTGGCGATGTGCAGTGCGTCGGGCGCGAACGTGTTGATCCGTTCGTGCAGCTTGCGGCGCGGCAGCAGCGACAGGCGAATCTCGGGGTAAGTCGGGCAGGGGATCGTCTTGAATTCGAGCGGCGTCAGCAGGTCGACGTTGTGGCCGAGCGCGGTGAGTTCACGGGTGGTGTTCTTCAGCGTGCGCACGACGCCATTGACCTGCGGTTCCCATGCGTCGGTGACGATCATGATCTTCATCGGTGTTGGCCCTATGAAAGTTAAGAGGGACTACGCGGTCGCCCGGGCCTTTTGCACGTCGACTTCCGGGGAGCGCATCACAGTCCAGTAGATCACCTTGAGTTCGCCTTCATACGTCTCGACCAGCGCGGAGAGGCTTTCGACCCAGTCGCCGTCGTTGCAATACAGCACGCCGTCGATGTCGCGGATCTCGGCTTTGTGGATGTGTCCGCAGACCACGCCGTCGCAACCGCGGCGGCGCGCTTCGTCGGTCATCACGCGTTCGAACGAGGAGATGAAATTCACCGCGTTCTTCACCTGATGCTTCAGGTATTGCGACAGCGACCAGTACGGGAAGCCGAGCCGGCTGCGGATCCGGTTGAACCAGCGGTTCAGGATCAGGATCATCGTGTAGAGCGTGTCGCCGAGATACGCGAGCCACTTGGCGTGCTGGATCACGCCGTCGAACAGATCGCCGTGCACGATCCACAGGCGTTTGCCGGCGAGCGTCGTGTGGAACGCCTCGCCGCGCACGTGGATGTCGCCGAACGCGAGGTCGCAGAACTGGCGCGCGGCTTCGTCGTGATTGCCGGGCACGTAGACGACCTGGGTGCCTTTGCGGGCTTTGCGGAGGATCTTCTGCACCACGTCGTTATGCGCCTGCGGCCAGTACCAGCCCTTCTTCAACTGCCAGCCGTCGATGATGTCGCCGACGAGGTACAGATATTCCGACTCGTTGTAGCGCAGGAAGTCGAGCAGATAGGGCGCCTGGCAGCCGCTCGAACCGAGATGGATGTCGGACAGCCAGATGGTGCGATAACGATGCGGCTCGGCATGGTCGTCGTCGTGATGACCGGCGGAAGCGTCGAGCGGCAAGGAGGCCATAGGCAGCGGCAAGCCGTGACTGGGGTTGGGTTCCGGGCGGAACGCGACAGGGTCGACGCTCGGGCCGGTTTGGCGGAACAGGGAAGTCGCGGACGTTTTGGGGTCCATGGCTCACGCGTCGAGTTGCAGTGACCGTATTGAGCCTGGCTCGCGTGACTGTGCCGTGACAGTCACGAGAAGTTCTTATTACTGCGGGAAGTGGGGCGGCAGCGGGGAGGTGGGGCGACGGCGAGGGACGGTCGTGCGCGGTGCGGGGCGTGCGGGGTTAAGGCGAGGGGGCGAGAGGCGTTTTAGCTCGATGCTATACACCGATCACCCGGGTGCCGGCGAGGCGGTCGTGCAGGAACTGACGCTGCGGATCGAAGCGGCCCGTTGCAGCCCACAGCACGAACCAGATGCCGGCGATCAGCAGCGTCTGCGGCAGCTTCAGCCCAAGCAGCGGATGCAAGGCGAGCGGCGGCAGAAACCACAGCCACGTCAGCACGTAGCGGACGATCGCGCGACCGGTGGAAAGCGGCGCGCCGTCGGCGGCGACTACGCGCAGGCGCCAGGTTTTCATCGGCAGGGTCTGGCCGCTGTGGGTCCAGAACCACACGAAGTACACACCGACCACGAGCCCGATCCAGGCCGCCAGCAGGTCGTGATGAGTCAGACCGTTGCGTTGCTGCGTGAGCGTGCTGAACAGATAACCGGCGATGAACACCACGCCGAACAGGATCACCGCTTCGTAGAGCAGCGCCGCGAGGCGCCGTCGAACGGTCGGAGCGATGCTGGGCGCATCAACGGGCAGTGTCGGGGTGGTGAGCGGCTGGGACACGGGCGAGCCGGATCAGGAGCCGTTGAAAATCGACGGCGCCTCGGCCGGCGAAACCGGCAGCGGCGTGGCGGGCACGAAACTGCCCGCGGCGGGAATGGCCGGCACGACGGCGGCCGGACTCGGCAGCGCCGCTGCTGCTGCCGCGCTGGCCGCTGCCGCGCCGCTCGCGCCGTGCTCACGCGCATTGACGAGACGATCGATGCCCTTGATCTCGGTGCGCCCCGACGGCGGCGCGCTGATCACGCTCGGCCTACGCTTGCGCTCGCTGGCCGCGAGCCGTTCCTTCTGCTCTTCAGGCAACTGCTGATAGGTCTTCCACGCGTACTGACGCGTCTCTCGCGGCAGTTCCTTCGACACCTGATAGTTTTCACGCGCGACGCGCCGTTGATCGGGCGTCATGCGGACCCATTCAGTCATGCGGTCGTGCAGGCGTTTTTGCGCATCGGGCGACATTTTTGGGTAACGCGACGCGATCTTGATCCATTTGCGCTTGCGTTCATCGCTGAACGAATCCCAAAGGGGTTCGAACGGTGCAAGCGCGATATGGTCGGCCGAACTGAGACGCGACCATGCCATCGGACTGTTGCTGCCGGGCAGGCCCGGCAGTTCCACGGCGAGCGTGGGCGCGGGCGCCTTGGCGGTGGCCGTGTTGCTACCCGCGGCGGGTGTGCTGGGGCCCGTCGGGCTCGGGTAAAAGCGCGGATAAGTCGCGGCGAACGACACCAGGGCCGCGATCGTGCATCCGAAAACAACGGCCAGGCCGCGCTTGTAACTCACCCGAAGAATCTCCCGCTCAGTGGGCGCGTGAAAGATACGCGTTGAAGCCGTGGTCAAGGTAGGCATTGAGCGGCAGATCGTCGCTTAGCATGGCGGCATCGATATCGGCGAGTTCGGCGGTGCGCTGCTGGTCTTCCCAGTAGGCAATTCCCACCAGGCTCACGACCAGCGCGACGAGCGGCCACGCGAGCGCGAAGCGGCGCAGCGGCGAGCGGCGGCGCTGCGGCAATTCGACCGGCGGCATGCCAGCCGGCATGCCCGCGCCGGCGAAAGCGGGCACGAACACCGGCGCGCTCACCGTTTCGGGCTTCTTGCGGGCGAGCGCGGCACGGCGCGCCGCGGCGAGCCGGTCGACGGCGGCGGTGGGAATGCTGGCGGCGTTTTCGTCGAGCGCGCGGCGCATTTGGCGGGCGAACTCGAGTTCTTTGGTTTCCAGGGAGCTCATAGCGTGATTCCTTTAGCCTTGAGCGCTTGCGCCAGCGTGTGCGTGGCCCGCGAGCAGTGCGTCTTCACACTGCCTTCGGAGCAGCCCATCGCGGCGGCAGTCTCGGCGACATCCATATCTTCCCAATAACGCATGAGAAACGCCTCCCGTTGACGTGCCGGTAACTTTTGGATCTCGTCGTCGATTAACTGCAGAACCTGTTCGCGTTCGAGTTTTTGTTCGTTGCTCTCCGAACCCGCCGAGCCTTGCTGGGCTTCGAAGGTCTCGAGCGGGTCGAAATCTTCGTCGTCGGCGTTGCCGAGCGACGAAAACAGACTCACCCAAGTATTGCGCACTTTCGCACGACGGAAATAGTCGTGCATCGCATTCTGGAGAATACGCTGAAACAGCAGCGGAAGTTCGGCCGCCGGACGGTCGCCATATTTTTCGGCGAGCTTGATCATCGCGTCCTGCACGATATCTAGCGAGGCGTCGTCGTCCCGCACGGCGTAGACCGTCTGCTTGAATGCGCGCCTTTCGACGCCCGCCAAAAAATCGGCGAGTTCCTTGTCTGATGCCATCCGTTGGGGGTCGGCGCAGCGAGCGTGCGCGTAATCGGTCGAAAAATGTCGTAAAACTCGCGGATCCTAACAAACTTTTGCGCCGCTGGGGCGAAACGTGATCCACCTTGCATCTCTATAACAAGCTTTCGGTCGATCTGGAGAGACCGGAGAGATTCGGGGGCAGGGCGCTCAGGCAATATTTGCTTGACCGCGTGGGCGTCAGCAGATATCTTCGCTGGTTCGCAACACAAGTGATTTGTCTCAATTGAGGTGTGGCCCAAGAAGCTCACCTGTCAACTGGACGCGCAGCTTGAACCCGAGCCACAAGCCCGGCAGAGAGCACCCGATCAAATTTTTGCCGAAATTTCGAAAGGTGAATAAATGAATATGCCCAGCGCGGAATTCTCCACGTCGGATACGACTCCTCATCCCGAAGCTGACTCTATCGGCGCCACCGTGCTCATGAAGGCACTGGCCGACGAAGACGTCGAGTTCATCTGGGGCTATCCCGGCGGCTCGGTACTTTATATTTACGACGAGCTGTACAAGCAGGACAAGTTTCAGCACATTCTCGTGCGCCACGAGCAGGCCGCGGTCCACGCAGCCGACGCTTATGCGCGCTCCACCGGCAAGGTCGGCGTGTGCCTCGTGACGTCCGGTCCGGGCGTCACCAATGCGGTGACCGGCATCGCCACCGCCTACATGGATTCGATCCCGCTCGTCGTGATCAGCGGCCAGGTGCCGACTGCCGCGATCGGCCAGGATGCTTTCCAGGAGTGCGACACGGTCGGCATCACGCGTCCCTGCGTGAAGCACAATTTCCTCGTGAAAGATGTGCGCGACCTCGCCGCCACCGTCAAGAAAGCTTTCTTCATTGCCCGTACCGGCCGTCCCGGCCCGGTGCTGATCGATATTCCGAAAGACGTGTCGAAGACGCCGTGCCAGTACGAACCGTTGAAGAGCGTGTCGCTGCGCTCGTACAACCCGGTCACGAAGGGCCACTCGGGGCAGATTCGCAAGGCCGTGTCGTTGTTGCTGGGCGCGAAGCGTCCGTACATCTACACTGGCGGCGGCATCATCCTTGCGGACGCAGCGCGTGAATTGAACCAGTTCGCCGACCTGCTCGGCTATCCGGTCACCAACACGTTGATGGGTCTGGGCGGCTACCGCGCGAGCGACAAGAAATTCCTCGGCATGCTCGGCATGCACGGCACGTACGAAGCCAACATGGCCATGCAGCACTGCGACGTGCTGATCGCCATCGGCGCGCGTTTCGACGACCGTGTGATCGGCGATCCGGCGCACTTCGCGTCGCGTCCGCGCAAGATCATCCATATCGACATCGATCCTTCTTCCATCTCCAAGCGCGTCAAGGTCGACATTCCGATCGTCGGCGACGTGAAGGAAGTGCTGAAGGAACTGATCGAGCAGTTGCAAACGGCCGAGCATGGCCCCGACACCGCGGCGCTCGCCGACTGGTGGAAGGACATCGAAGCCTGGCGCGCCAAAGACTGCCTGAAGTTCGACCGCAAGAGCGACATCATCAAGCCGCAGTACGTGGTGGAAAAGGCGTGGGAGCTGACCGACGGCAATGCCTTCGTGTGTTCCGACGTCGGCCAGCACCAGATGTGGGCGGCCCAGTTCTATCGCTTCAACAAGCCGCGCCGCTGGATCAACTCCGGTGGTCTCGGCACGATGGGCTTCGGCCTGCCGGCGGCGATGGGCGTGAAGATGGCGCACCCGGACGACGACGTGCTCTGCATCACGGGCGAAGGCTCGATCCAGATGTGTATCCAGGAACTCTCGACCTGCAAGCAGTACGAGACTCCGGTGAAGATCATCTCGCTGAACAACCGCTATCTGGGCATGGTGCGCCAGTGGCAGCAGATCGAATACAGCAAGCGCTATTCGCATTCGTACATGGATGCGCTGCCGGATTTCGTGAAGCTCGCCGAAGCGTACGGCCACGTCGGTATCCGTGTCGAACACACGGCCGACGTCGAACCGGCGTTGAAGGAAGCGCTGCGCCTGAAAGATCGCACGGTGTTTCTCGATTTCCAGACCGATCCGACCGAAAACGTCTGGCCGATGGTCCAGGCCGGCAAGGGCATCACCGAGATGCTCATGGGTTCGGAAGATCTATAACGACGGCTTTCGTGCCGGCTTCGTCACGCGTGCCGTCAAAAACGGCGAACGCGGGCGAAGCGGCGCGAATCCGCTCGCAGACATCGACAAAACATCTGGAAGAAGCGAATCATGAGACACATCATTTCAGTCCTGCTGGAAAACGAACCGGGCGCGTTATCACGCGTGGTGGGCTTGTTCTCGGCACGCGGCTACAACATTGAAACCTTGACGGTGGCTCCGACCGAAGACCGTTCGCTGTCGCGCATGACCATCGTCTCCATTGGCTCGGACGACGTGATCGAACAGATCACGAAGCATCTGAACCGCCTGATCGAGGTGGTGAAAGTGGTCGACCTTACCGAGGGCGCCCACATCGAGCGCGAGCTGATGTTGATCAAGGTGAGGGCGGTCGGCAAGGAACGTGAGGAAATGAAGCGGATGTCGGATATTTTCCGCGGCCGCATCATCGACGTCACCGAAAAGACCTACACGATCGAATTGACGGGCGCGAGCGAGAAGCTCGACGCCTTCATCGAAGGGATCGACTCCACGGCGATTCTCGAAACCGTCCGGACGGGTGGTTCGGGCATCGGTCGCGGCGAGCGCATTCTGAAAGTGTGACGCTCAACGCCAACCCGTCTCGATCAAGGCCGGGCGGAGCCTTAAAAATCCCGCCAGGCAGCACAACATTCGCAGTATTTGAATTTCACAGTTATCACCGAATTTAGCCAAGGAACCGACATGAAAGTTTTCTACGACAAGGACGCTGACCTCTCCCTCATCAAGGGCAAGCAAGTCACCATCATCGGCTATGGCTCGCAAGGCCATGCGCACGCGCTGAACCTGAAGGAAAGCGGCGTGAACATCACGGTCGGTCTGCGTAAGGGCGGCGCATCGTGGAGCAAGGCTGAAAACGCCGGCCTGCAAGTCAAGGAAGTGGCTGAAGCCGTGAAGGGCGCGGACGTCGTCATGATGCTGCTGCCGGACGAGCAGATCGCCGAAGTCTACGCAAAAGAAGTGCACGCGAACGCCAAGCAAGGCGCGGCGCTGGCCTTCGCGCACGGCTTCAACGTGCATTACGGTCAAGTGATTCCGCGTGCCGACCTCGACGTGATCATGATCGCGCCGAAGGCTCCGGGCCACAC
The DNA here is from genome assembly GCF_013409255.1 of Paraburkholderia bryophila. Lineage (NCBI taxonomy): Bacteria > Pseudomonadati > Pseudomonadota > Betaproteobacteria > Burkholderiales > Burkholderiaceae > Paraburkholderia > Paraburkholderia bryophila. The sequence goes on along the minus strand of NZ_JACCAS010000001.1, from coordinate 1,601,477 downwards.
GGTTCGCGGCACGTACTCGCAAGGTGGCGGTGTGCCGCACCTGATCGCGGTCGCACAAGACAAGTCGGGCGCAGCACGTGACATCGCGTTGTCGTACGCTGCGGCGAACGGCGGCGGCCGTGCCGGCATCATCGAAACCAACTTCCGCGAAGAAACGGAAACCGACCTGTTCGGCGAACAAGCCGTGCTGTGCGGCGGTACGGTCGACCTGATCAAGGCCGGCTTCGAAACGCTGGTGGAAGCGGGCTACGCGCCGGAAATGGCGTACTTCGAATGCCTGCACGAACTGAAGCTGATCGTCGACCTGATCTATGAAGGCGGCATCGCCAACATGAACTACTCGATCTCGAACAACGCCGAATACGGCGAGTACGTGACGGGTCCGCGCATCGTGACGGCTGAAACGAAGAAGGCGATGAAGGCCGTGCTGACCGACATTCAGACGGGCGAGTACGCGAAGAGCTTCATCATCGAAAACAAGGCCGGCGCACCGACGCTGCAATCGCGCCGCCGTCTGACGGCTGAACACCAGATCGAAACGGTCGGTGCGAAGCTGCGTTCGATGATGCCGTGGATCGCCGCCAACAAGCTGGTCGACCAGTCGAAGAACTAAGCTAGTCACCGCTTTTGCCCGGTGCGGCGCCAAGCCGCAAACGTAACGAAAGAGCCGGGCAGATCAAAAAGCCGTCCAAGGGTGCTGAACCCTGGGCGGCTTTTGCTATCCTACGGTTTTACAAAAACACAGAAGCCATTCATGAATTACCCTCATCCGATCATCGCGCGAGAAGGCTGGCCGTTCATCGCCATCGCGGCCGTCGTTGCACTACTGGTTCACTTCTTCGCGGGGTTCGGCATTTCATGGCTGTTCTGGCTGCTGCTGATCTTCGTCGTCCAGTTCTTCCGCGATCCCGCACGTCCCATTCCCACTCAGGCGAATGCGGTGCTGTGTCCGGCGGACGGCCGTATCGTCGCAGTCGAGACCGCGCATGATCCGTATGCCAATCGTGAAGCGCTGAAGATCAGCGTGTTCATGAACGTGTTCAACGTCCACTCGCAACGCTCGCCGGTGGATGGCGCGATTTCCAAGGTCGAATATTTCCCGGGCGCGTATCTGAATGCCGCCGTGGATAAAGCGTCGACGGAAAACGAACGCAATGCGGTGGTGATCGAAATGGCCGGCGGCCAGACGGTGACTTCGGTGCAGATCGCCGGTCTGATCGCGCGGCGCATTCTTTGCTACGTCCGGGCGGGTGAGCCGCTCACGCGTGGTCAACGTTATGGATTCATCCGGTTCGGTTCGCGAGTCGACGTGTATCTGCCGGTGGGCAGCCGTCCGCGTGTGTCGATCGGCGAGAAGGTTTCGGCGTCGTCCACGATCCTCGCTGAACTATAAAGCGGCACCAAGGAGGTTTTCCGAATGGCCGCATTCAAACCGCGTCGCCCCCGCAACAGCGGACCGCTGCCGCGTCCGTTTCGCCGTAACAAGCCGATGGTGGCTGAGGCGGCGGTCGACAGCCGGCGCGCGCAACGTCAGCAGTTCCTGAGAAAACGCGGCATTTATCTGCTGCCTAACGCGTTCACCACCGCGGCGCTGTTCTGCGGCTTCTTTGCCGTCGTGCAGGCCATGAACGTGCGCTTCGAAGTCGCGGCCATCGCGATCTTCGTCGCGATGGTGCTCGACGGCATGGACGGCCGCGTCGCGCGTATGACGCATACGCAAAGCGCATTCGGCGAGCAGTTCGACAGTCTGTCGGACATGGTGTCGTTCGGCGTCGCGCCGGCGCTCGTCATGTACGAATGGATTCTGAAGGACCTTGGCCGTTGGGGCTGGCTCGCGGCGTTCGTCTACTGCTCGGGCGCGGCGCTGCGTCTGGCGCGCTTCAACACGAACATCGGCGTGGTCGACAAGCGTTTCTTCCAGGGCATGCCGAGCCCGGCGGCGGCGGCGCTGATCGCCGGTTTCGTGTGGCTCGCCACCGACAACCGCGTGCCGCTCAAGCTGGTCTGGCTGCCGTGGGTCGCCTTCGTCCTGACCATCTACGCGGGTGTGACGATGGTGTCGAACGCGCCGTTCTATAGCGGCAAGGCGCTGGACGTGCGGCATCGCGTGCCGTTCGGCGTGATTCTGCTGGTGGTGCTGACGTTCGTGCTGGTGTCGTCCGATCCGCCGCTGATGCTGTTCGGCCTGTTCGTGCTGTATGGCCTGTCGGGCTATGTGTTCTGGGGTTACCAGGCGCTGCGCGGCCGCGCCAATCCGGCGCGTTCGGTGGTGCGGGACCGGTGAAATTCGAGCGAAAGCGGGTGTCTTACAACCTGCATGCGATAGGACAAAACGGCGGCCGGAAGGCCGCCGTTTTTCGTTGTGCGGAGCCCGTCGGCAGCGCCGCGCAGGCAGGTTCGGCGCTAATTGCACGGCAGGGGGAATGCCGTTATAGTCGTTCGTTGAATACATTCACACACTCTTTTGATGCGCCACGTGCCTCGCAGGCCGGCGCGCCATCAAGCGTGCTAGCGCGTGGCTCGCGCTGATCGTCGCACGTATTGTCGCGTGAGTCGCTGAGTGAGTCATATTCGGCCCGCCGCTCCGTTTGCCGCGTCTGTGGCCGAACGTCGCCAGCGGTGGCGCAGAAACCTCCGGACACCCCCATTCCAAGATCCGATCCCCACAATTGAACGACTCCTCAGGAGACCCGACATGTCCGACAAACTGATCATATTCGACACCACCTTGCGCGACGGCGAGCAATCGCCCGGCGCGTCGATGACGAAAGAAGAAAAAATCCGCATCGCGAAGCAGCTCGAGCGGATGAAAGTGGACGTGATCGAAGCCGGCTTCGCGGCGAGCTCGAACGGGGACTTCGACGCGATCCAAACCATCGCCGGCATGATCAAGGACAGCACGATCTGCTCGCTGGCCCGCGCGAACGACAAAGACATCCAGCGCGCGGCCGACGCGCTCAAGCCGGCCGATCATTTCCGCATCCACACGTTCATCGCCACGTCGCCGCTGCACATGGAGAAGAAGCTGCGCATGACGCCGGACCAGGTGTTCGAGCAGGCGAAGCTGGCGGTGCGTTTCGCCCGCAAATTCACCGACGACGTCGAGTTTTCGCCGGAAGACGGCAGCCGCTCGGACATGGATTTCCTGTGCCGCGTGCTCGAGGCAGTGATCGCCGAAGGCGCGACCACGATCAACATCGCGGATACGGTCGGTTACGGCGTGCCGGAGTTGTACGGTCAGATGGTGAAAACGCTGCGCGAGCGCATTCCGAACTCGCACAAGGCGGTGTTTTCGGTGCATTGCCACAACGATCTCGGCATGGCGGTGGCGAACTCGCTGGCCGGCGTGCAGATTGGCGGCGCGCGTCAGGTGGAGTGCACGATCAACGGTCTCGGCGAGCGCGCGGGCAACACGTCGCTCGAAGAAATCGTGATGGCGGTGAAGACCCGCAAGGATTATTTCGGTCTCGAGGTGGGCCTCGACACGACGCAGATCGTGCCGGCGTCGAAACTGGTGTCGCAAATTACCGGTTTCGTCGTGCAGCCGAACAAGGCGGTGGTCGGCGCGAACGCCTTCGCTCACGCCTCCGGCATTCACCAGGACGGTGTGCTGAAGGCGCGCGATACCTACGAAATCATGCGGGCCGAAGACGTGGGCTGGAGCGCGAACAAGATCGTGCTCGGCAAACTGTCGGGCCGCAATGCGTTCAAGCAGCGTCTGAAGGAATTGGGCATTGCGCTGGACAGTGAGGCGGAGCTGAACACCGCGTTCGCGCGCTTCAAGGAACTGGCCGATCGCAAGTCGGAAATCTTCGACGAAGACATCATCTCGATCGTCACCGAGGAATCGGCGGCCGCGCAGGAGAAGGAGCACTACAAGTTCCTGTCGCTGTCGCAGCATTCGGAAACCGGCGAGCAGCCGCACGCGAAGATCGTGTTCTCGGTGGAAGGCAAAGAGGTGACCGGCGAAGCACGCGGCAACGGCCCGGTCGACGCCACGCTCAATGCGATCGAAACGGAAGTGGGCAGCGGTTCGGAGCTGCTGCTGTACTCGGTGAACGCGATCACCACCGGCACGCAGGCGCAGGGCGAAGTGACCGTGCGGCTGTCGAAGAGCGGGCGTATCGTCAACGGCGTCGGCACCGATCCGGATATCGTCGCGGCCTCCGCCAAGGCGTATATCTCGGCGCTCAACAAGTTGTATTCGAACGTCGACAAGTTGAATCCGCAACGTTCGGAGTGAGTGATACGAACGCGGGGCGCTGATGGCGTGGCCGCGGAACGTTAGAAAAAAGCCCCGTGCCTTGAATGGCGCGGGGCTTTTTCGCTTGGCAAGCCGTGCGCTATTCCGCCGCCGCACGCCGCATCGACCAGCCACGCGCCGCGCGCGCCTGCGCCTGAACCTGATGTCGCACCTCGACCGCGATCCCTCGGCGCGGCGCATCGGCCACGAAGGTGTCGAGCAGTTCGCGCACGTCATGATCGACGAAATCGGCACGCGTCGCGTCGACGATCAACGTGGCGCCGTCGGGAATCTGCTGCAGGTAATGCTTGAGCGGTACCTTGCCGAGGAACGACACGTCCTTGCGAAACGACAGCAGATAGTGATCGCCGTGCTGCGCCAGCACGATCGGACCGCGCAGGTTGGCAACCAGCGCGAGCAGCACGCTGCACAGAATGCCGAGCACGATGCCGATCAACAGATCGGTCGCGAGCACGCCGACCAGCGTGACGATAAACGGTGCGAACGGCGCGAAACCTTGCCGGGCAATGGCGACGAATAACGACGGTTTGGCGAGCTTCACGCCCGTGAAAATCAGGATCGCCGCGAGACAGGCGAGCGGAATCAGATTGATGACGCTGGTGAGCGCAAACACGCTGATCAGCAGCAACACGCCGTGAATGATCGCCGACAGCCGGCTTTGCGCGCCCGCATGCACGTTCGCCGAACTACGCACGATCACCGACGTGATCGGCAAGCCACCGATCGCGCCCGCGATCAGATTGCCCACGCCTTGCGCCTTCAGTTCGCGATCCGGCGGCGCGGCGCGTCGCTGGGGATCGATCTGCTCGACGGCTTCGAGGCTCAGCAGCGTTTCAAGACTCGCGACGATCGCCAGCGTGATGGCCACGCGCCAGATGTCGGGATTGACGAGTTGCGCGAAGTGCGGCCCGAAGTCGGCCCATTGAAGCGCAACCTGCAACGCCGCGAACGATTCCAGCGACGGCAGCGCAACGCGGTGTTCGGCCGGCGGTGCGAGCGAAGGCGCGAGCACGCTGAGCAGCAAAGTCGCGCCGATGCCGAGCAACACGACGGCGAGCGGTGCGGGCAGCAGACGCACGAGCTTGAAGCGTCGCATGGCGCGGGTTTCCCAGCCGACCAGAATCGCCAGCGACAACAGCGTGATGACACAGGCCGCGAGCGAGATCGAGCCGAACGGCGTAGCGATCGCGCCGACGGCTTGCGCGCCGGACGCCGCGGACATCGCCGACGAAGCCGACGAAGCCGACGAAGCCGACGAAGCCGACGAAGCCGACGAAGCACCCGAGGCCCCGCCCAGCCCCAACGCCAGCGGGAACTGCTTGACGATCAGCAGCACGCCGATCGCGGCCAGCATGCCTTTGATCACCGGTGACGGCACATACGCCGCGAATCGCCCGGCCTTGAGCATGCCGAAGCCGAACTGGATCGCGCCGGACAGCAGCACGGCCAGCAGGAACGCGGAAAAGCTGCCGAGCTGCGCGATCCCGTCGATGACGATCACGACGAGGCCCGCTGCCGGACCGCTTACGCTCAGGCGCGAACCGCTCAGCACGGCCACCACCAGACCGCCGACGATGCCCGAAACGAGCCCGGCGAACGGTTCGACGCCCGACGCGTTCGCGATGCCTAGACAGAGCGGCAGCGCCACCAGAAAAACGACCGTGCCCGCAAGCAGGTCGCGCTGAAACGTAGAAAAGAAAGCGCGTAGATTCATGGTGTCCGTGCAGTGAGATGTAAGGCGCTGGCGCGCGGCTTGGGTGGGTGGCGAAGAGCGAAGAACTGTTGCTGACTACCGGGTCGGCTGCGAAAGCTACGGCGCGTGCATGCATGCGCATGCGTGCGATGCGGCGTTCTTCAGCACGGGTTAGCGCTCCTTTGTGTTCTTCAGCGTTCTTTACCGTTAAGCCGCGCTATGCGCAGCGGTCGCGCAGGTCATCGCGTCGTCGGCTTCGTAACCGGACGTGAGCACCTTGATACGACCGTCTTCGAGCGCGAAGATCCAGCCGTGGACGAGCGGCGCCGGTCCGGCTTCCTGCACGATCGGATGCGCGCGTAAGCGGCGTACCTGGTCCAGCACGTTGAGTTCGGCGAGCCGGTCGATGCGTTCACGCTCGGTCGCGCGGCCGTCGAGTTCGTCGCGATGCGCGCCCGCCAGCGCGCACAACGGCGCGATCCGGCGGTCCACATGCGGCAGGCTCGGCTCGGGCGGCAGCAGCGCGGCGCGCACGCCGCCGCAGCCGTAGTGACCGCAAACGATCACGTGCCCCACCTTCAGCACCTTCACCGCGTATTCGAGGACGCTCGCGGAGTTGTCGTCGTCCGGCTGAAACAGGTTGGCGATGTTGCGATGGACGAACAGGTCGCCGGGCTCGCAATGTGTGATGGTTTCGGCGGGCACGCGGCTGTCCGAGCAGCCGATCCACAGCACGTGCGGGTTTTGCCCGCGGACCAGATCACGAAAAAACGCGGGGTTGCGCACGGCGGTTTCATGCGCCCACGCGACGTTGGCGACCAGCAGGCGTTTGGGACGGTTCATCGATAGCGGCTCCGTGAGTGGGGCGCATTGATCCGGCTGAGTTTCGCGACGGCTGTGCTCGCCTGTCAGCCAGCGGTTCCGTCGCCTCAGCGGATATCGAATCAATGCTTACGAATGCCTTTCTATCAAAAAATAAATCCACTGGGCGAGAAATAAAATTCGCCTGCATGCGAAATAAATAAAAAAAAGCCGCCTGGGGAGGCGGCTTTCGTAGATCCATACGGACCGGTTCGAGCAAATGCTTAGAACAGGCCGCGGCGATCGGGATCATGCAACGGATCCGGCGTTTTCTGCGTGGTCCGCAGAATGCCCTGATCGTCGAAATAAAAGCTGTACATCATGTACCAGACGTTGTCTTCCTGATAACGGTAGGTCCAGACTTGGCGCTTCATCAACGGGAAGTACGCGGTTTCGACCGGTCGGCCGAAGTTCACCAGCACGTCGCTCTTGGTCCATTTGCCGATTTCCGCCCGGTAGAACTCGTTGGGCTGCAGCACCTGACGGACGTTGACGATCTTGCCGGACGCGTCGATGTCGGCGGCCGTGGTCGTTTCGCCCATCGGCTGGGTCGGCCACATTAGCCGTTTGCCGCCGTTCGGCAGGTCGTAGCTTTCGCGCGGCGGGCCGAGGCGCGCGACGATGGTCGATTCGTCGGCGCCTGTCTGGAATTGCTGCCAGGGTTGCGCGCAGCCGGCGAGCGCCAGCGCGCTCAGGCAGACGAGCGCGGCGCGGCGCAGGCGCGAAGCGGCTTGAACGCGGGCGGCCGGCGTACCGGCGGCCGGCGTATCGGTCGAAGCCGCCGTGACGGCGTGGCGGTTGAACATGAATTCCTCCGATGGCATTTGAGTCGCGGTTTTTATCATCGAGACCCGGTATTTTGACACGCGCTGCGGCGAAACAGCGGCGCTTCGTGCAAGGCCGCCCGGTCAGTACAGTAACGCTTGCGGCGGCTTGCTTATTCCGTCTCGAACGACCTATGATCCGCGCTTCGACGAATCAAGCGGGGCGATCACGATGGCGAAGTGGCAACGGGCGGCAGCAGGCGCGCTGGCGATAATTTCGATAGTGGCGGCGGGTTACGCGGTGGCGCAGACGGCGGCAAGTCAGGCACCCGCATTCGCAGCAAAACCCGCGACCCAGCCCGCCAGCAAACCGACCGGCGGCCCGATTCAGCTCGCGCTGATCGAAGGCATGTCCGGTCCGTTCGCGAACGCGGGCGCCGCGGTGGAGCGCAATCTGCGCTTCGGCGTCGAGCAGGTGAACGCGCAGGGCGGCGTGAAGCTCGCCGACGGCGCGCATCCGTTCGAACTGGTCGTGCTGGACAGCAAAGGCAGCGCCGAAGAGGCGCTAACGCAACTGCGCGCGGCCGCCGACCGCCATATCGGTTACATCATGCAAGGCAACAGTTCGGCGGTCGCCGCCGCGCTGATCGGCGCGATCGACAAGCAGAACAGCCGCGAGCCGGCCAACCGTGAGCTGTTCCTCAACTATTCCGCCGACGACCCCGCGTTGACCAACGCCAACTGCAGCTTCTGGCACTTCCGCTTCGACGCTCACGCGGGCATGCGCATGGATGCGCTGGCCGATGTGATCCAGCGCGGCAAGGCGGTGAAGAAGGTCTACCTGCTGAATCAGGACTACAGTTTCGGCCACGACGTCAGCAGCCTCGCGCGTTCCACGCTGGCGGCGAAGCGCCCGGATATCGCGGTGGTCGGCGACGAGTTCCATCCGATCGGCCGCGTGAAGGATTTCGCGCCGTATATCGCGAAGATCCGCGCGAGCGGCGCCGATGCGGTGATCACGGGCAACTGGGGCAACGACCTGACGCTGCTCGTCAAAGCGGCGCGCGAGCAGGGTCTGGACACGAAGTTCTACACCTTCTACGGCAACAGCCTCGGCGCGCCGGCCGCGCTCGGCGACGCCGGCGTCAAACACGTGATCGCGGTGGCCGACTGGCATCCGAACGCGGGCGGCGTAGCCTCCGACGCCTGGTACGCCGCGTTCCGGGCCCGTTTTCCGGCCGCCCAGGACGATTACCCGGTGCTGCGTATGCCGCTGATGGTCGAAACCCTGGCCGCGGCGATGAACCGTGCCGGCAGCGCCGACCCGCTGGTCGTCGCCCACGCGCTTGAGGGCATCAGGTTCGACAACGGCTTCCTCGCCTCGTGGATGCGCGCCGACGACCATCAACTGATCCAGCCGCTCTACGTGATGGAGATGGACAAAGCCGGCACACCGGGCGTGCATTTCGATAACGAAGGCTCCGGCTACGGTTTCCGCACGGTGCTGGCGCTGCCGTCCGAGCGTACCGTGCCGCCGACCAGCTGCAAGATGAAACGGCCGTAAGGCGTGTCTCGCGCAGCCTTCCTGCTGCCGAGTTGTCCTCGAATCGTCCTCGAATTGCCCTTGAATCGTCCCGGTGCAGCAGGGTTCGCGGCCGCAAAGGGCTGTGCTACAATACGCGTCCCGTTGTGAGGCATGGCCTATTAGTGTTTAGGCTTCAGCTACGGGAGTAACCCACGGCACGGCCTTTCTTCCGTGACCGCCTGTCTAGTTCTTAAGGAAATCGACATGTCCGCAGTTGAAACAAGCAAGAAGTCCGACGTCGTTGCGCAATTCGCACGCGCAGCTAACGACACCGGCTCCCCCGAAGTTCAGGTCGCGCTGCTCACGACCCGCATCAACGAACTGACGCTCCACTTCAAGGCTCACACGAAAGATCACCACAGCCGCCGCGGTCTGCTGCGCATGGTGAGCCGCCGTCGTAAGCTGCTCGACTACCTGAAGGGTAAGGACGCTGATCGTTACCGCACGCTGATCGAGAAGCTGGGTCTGCGTAAGTAATCGGGCGCGCGGTTAGGCGCTCTTGGCAAGATGCCTGTGTCAGTTCCGCTGATGCAGGCATTTTGTTTTTGCACGGTGCGCTTCATGTGACGCGCGCCGCCTGTTTTCCGCAGTGGCGTGCCGGTTCATGCGGCGGGAGCAGGAAGTAGGAAAGCAGCAGTAAAAGCAGTAGAGCAGGCAGCACAAAAGAAACATGGCCGGGCTTCAGGGCAGAGCTTTGTGTCATTCCAGCGGTTCGCGCGCGTACTCGACGTAGGGCGTGGTTCTCTGGAATGGCATAACACTACTCTTCCCCCTGCGGCGCCGGTCCTGGCGTTGCCGCGCCGCTTCTGGTCCGCGCGGCATTACGAAGAGGAAAAGCAATGACTATGTTCAATAAGATCGTCAAAGAATTTAAGTGGGGCCAACATAACGTTCGCCTCGAAACGGGCGAAGTCGCTCGTCAGGCGAGCGGTGCGGTGATCGTCGATATCGAAGACACCGTCATCCTGGCAACCGTGGTCGGCGCCAAGACCGCGAAGCCGGGTCAGGACTTTTTCCCGCTGACCGTCGACTACCTCGAAAAAACCTACGCCGCCGGTAAGATCCCGGGCGGCTTCTTCCGCCGCGAAGGCCGTCCGTCGGAAGGCGAAACGCTGACCTCGCGCCTGATCGACCGACCGCTGCGTCCGCTGTTCCCGGAAGGCTTCTACAACGAAGTCCAGGTCGTGATCCACGTCCTGTCGCTGAACCCCGAAATCCCCGCTGACATTCCCGCGCTGATCGGCGCGTCGGCGGCGCTCGCCATTTCCGGTCTGCCGTTCAACGGCCCGGTCGGCGCAGCACGCGTGGCCTATATCAACAACGAATACGTGTTGAACCCGACGCGTCCGCAAATGAAGGAATCGGCGCTCGACCTGATCGTCGCCGGTACGGAACGCGCGGTGCTGATGGTGGAATCGGAAGCGCAGCAACTGAGCGAAGAAATCATGCTCGGCGGTGTCGTGTTCGGTCACGACCAGATGCAGATCGCGATCGACGCGATCCATGAGCTGGTCCGCGAAGGCGGCAAGCCGGAATGGGACTGGAAGCCGGCCGCGAAAAACGAACCGCTGATCGCACGCGTGGCGGAACTGGCGCAAGCCGACTTGCTCGCTGCTTACCAGCTCCGCGACAAGCAGGCACGTTCGACCAAGCTGAAGGAAGTCTACGCAGCGACGTCGGCGAAGCTGGAGCAAGACGCAGCGGCAAGCGGCACGGTAGCGGCAGACAAGGCCACCGTCGGCAATGTGCTGTTCGACATCGAAGCGAAGATCGTCCGTACGCAGATCCTGAACGGCGAGCCGCGTATCGACGGCCGCGACACGCGCACCGTGCGCCCGATCGAAATCCGTACCGGCGTGCTGCCGCGTACGCACGGTTCGGCACTGTTCACGCGCGGCGAAACGCAAGCACTGGTGGTCGCAACGCTCGGCACCAAGGGCGACGAGCAGAACATCGACGCGCTCGAAGGCGAGTACCGCGAGCGCTTCATGCTCCACTACAACATGCCTCCGTTCGCGACCGGCGAAACGGGTCGCGTCGGTTCGCCGAAGCGCCGTGAAATCGGTCACGGCCGTCTGGCCAAGCGCGCGCTGGCGGCCTGCCTGCCGAGCGCCGACGAGTTCGGCTACTCGATTCGCGTGGTGTCGGAAATCACCGAATCGAACGGTTCGTCGTCGATGGCTTCGGTGTGCGGCGGCTGCCTCGCACTGATGGACGCCGGCGTGCCGATGAAGGCGCACGTCGCCGGCATCGCGATGGGCCTGATCCTCGAAGACAACAAGTTTGCCGTGCTGACCGACATCCTCGGCGACGAAGATCACCTCGGCGACATGGACTTCAAGGTGGCGGGTACGGAACAAGGCGTGACCGCGCTGCAGATGGACATCAAGATCCAGGGCATCACCAAGGAAATCATGCAGGTCGCTCTCGCGCAAGCGAAGGAAGGCCGCATGCATATCCTGAGCAAGATGACCTCGGCGGTGTCGGGCGCGAACACGGTGCTGTCGGACTACGCACCGCGCATGATCACCATCAAGATCAACCCGGAAAAGATCCGCGACGTGATCGGCAAGGGTGGTTCGGTGATCCGCGCGCTGACCGAAGAAACCGGCACGACGATCGATATTTCGGACGACGGCGTCGTCACCATCGCCAGCACGAGCAGCGAAGGGATGGCCGAAGCGAAGAAGCGTATCGAGAACATCACGCTGGAAGTCGAAGTGGGCCAGGTGTACGAAGGCACCGTGCTCAAGCTGCTCGATTTCGGCGCGATCGTGAACATCCTGCCGGGCAAGGATGGTCTGCTGCACATCTCCGAAATCGCCAACGAGCGTATCAAGGACATCAACGACTACCTGAAGGACGGCCAGCAAGTGAAGGTCAAGGTCATCCAGACGGACGAAAAGGGCCGCGTGCGCTTGTCGGCCAAGGCGTTGCTGAACGACGCGCCGCAAGGCGAGCCGACGCCGGAGTAATCCGGTAGCGGGGCAACGGCCGGCAGCGCGAATGCGCGCCGGCCGTTTTTCATGAAGGGTGCAGGGTGGATTGCGTTGCGAACGTATGCGAATGAGTACAACCGGGTACTCTGTTTGCATGGAGCGCTTCGTCGTAAGTCAGACGGTTCGCGTTTTGAGCGGCGTGCAATAGGTGTGCAACGGGTGTGCAACGCAATCCAATCTTGGAGTTGACGCAGATGAAAGCGATCGAAATCACCGAATTCGGTGCGCCGGATGTCCTCAAGCTCGCCGAGCGGCCCATGCCGCAGCCGAAAGCGGGCGAGGTGCTGATCAAGGTGGCGGCTTCCGGCATCAACCGTCCGGACGTGTTTCAGCGCAAGGGCGGCTATGCGCCGCCGCCGGGCGCGTCGGATCTGCCGGGGCTGGAGGTCGCGGGCGAGATTGTCGGCGGCACGATCGACGAGAAGAACAATCCGTTCGGTCTGAAGATCGGCGATCGCGTCTGCGCGTTGCTGGCCGGCGGCGGCTACGCGGAATACGCGGCCGCGCCGCTACTGCAGTGCTTGCCGGTGCCGCGGGGTTTGTCGGATGTCGAAGCGGCTTCGCTGCCGGAGACTTTCTTCACGGTCTGGAGCAATGTGTTCGACCGTGCGCAACTCGGCAAGGGCGAAGGCGCGCCGAACGAGACGCTGCTGGTGCAAGGCGGTTCGAGCGGCATCGGCGTGACGGCGATCCAGATTGCGCATGCGCTGGGTTTTCGTGTGTTCGCCACCGCCGGCTCGGACGAAAAGTGCCGTGCGTGTGAGGCGTTGGGCGCCGAGCGGGCGATCAACTACAAAACCGAGGATTTCGTCGAAGTCATCAAGTCGCTTACCAACGACCGTGGCGTCGACGTGGTGCTCGACATGGTGGCGGGCAGCTACGTGCCGCGTGAGCTCACCGCGCTGGCCGAAGGCGGCCGGATCGTGCTGATCGCGTTGCTGGGCGGCGCGAAAGCGGAGCTGAATCTGAACGACGTGCTGCGCCGCCGGCTGACGGTGACGGGTTCGACGCTGCGTCCGCGGCCGATCGAATTCAAGGCGAAGATCGCCGCGCAGTTGAAAGAACGCGTGTGGCCGCATCTCGAAGACGGGCGCATCAAGCCGGTGGTGCATCGCGTGTTTCCGGCCGCGCAGGCGGCCGAAGCGCACACGCTGATGGAGAGCAGCACGCACGTCGGCAAAATCGTGCTGAGCTGGGGTCAGGACGCGTGACGCGAGCGGCTCGATACGGCCTTGACACAGGCTGTTTGACCCGATCCACCCCACGCAGTAAAATTGCGCGTTTTGCGCACGCCGCATGAATCCGAAAGGCGGGCTGTAAGCGCAAACGAAGTCCGCCGCCAAGATAAGACGAGACGATGTCGAAACAACGAGCCAAGCTGGTAGTCGGTAACTGGAAAATGCACGGGCGCCTCGCTGAAAATGCGGCCCTGTTGCAGGCCGTGGCGCAAGGCGCGAGCGCCTTGCCTGGCGACCTGCGAGTCGGTGTCTGTGTGCCGAGCCCGTATCTCGCGCAGGCTCAGTCGTTACTGGCGGGCAGCCGGATCGTGTGGGGCGTGCAGGACGTCTCCGCGTTCACGCATGGCGCCTATACCGGCGAAGTGGCCGCGCCGATGGTGGTGGATTTCGGCGCTTCGCTCGCGATCGTCGGACACTCGGAACGCCGTGCATATCATCGCGAAAGCGCCGAGCTGGTCGCGGTGAAAACGCAGCGTGTGCTGGAGGCGGGGTTGACGCCGATCGTCTGTGTCGGCGAAACCCTCGAAGAGCGCGAAGCCGGTGCGACCGAGCAGGTAGTCGGCACGCAACTGGACGAAGTGCTGGCGAAGCTGTCGGTGCAAGACGCGGCGCGTATTGTCGTCGCGTATGAGCCGGTCTGGGCGATCGGCGCCGGCAAGAGCGCGACGTCGGAGCAGGCGCAGGCGGTCCACGCGTTCCTGCGTTCGCGTCTGGCGGCTAAGGGCGCGGAAGTGGCGGATGTGCCGCTGTTGTACGGCGGCAGTGTGAAGCCGGAAAACGCGGAAGAATTGTTCCGTCAACCGGATATCGACGGTGGCCTGATTGGCGGCGCGTCGTTGAAAGACCAGGATTTTCTGGCGATCTGCAAGGCGGCTGCGGCTGTAGTGGGCGTCGCTGGCTAAGCAGGGCGCCTCGGCGAGGATGCCCCATTCCCGTGCCACACACAGTGTGTGGTCCGGTTAATAAAGACTCAGGTGAGTGTGATGCTGTATTTGAAAACATTGATTATCGTCGTTCAGCTGTTGTCGGCACTCGGGGTTATCGGCCTCGTCTTGCTGCAACACGGCAAAGGCGCCGATATGGGCGCTGCTTTCGGTAGCGGCGCATCGGGCAGTCTGTTCGGCGCGACGGGTTCGGCGAACTTTTTGTCGCGTACAACCGCCGTGCTCGCAGCGGTGTTTTTTGTCACGACGTTGACGCTGACTTACCTCGGCGCGTATCGCGCGAAGCCCTCCGCAGGCTTGCTGGGCGCGGCGGTGACTGCACCGATTGCGGCTTCCGCGGCAGCGGCACCGGCAGGTGGTTCGGCTGCATTGCCGGCATCGGCTGCGTCCACGCCGGCGACTGACGTGCCGAAATAAATTTTCGTTCAAACTGCATTTTGTGCGTTGAACAAACCGCTTAAGCCAGTTATAATTTGAGTCTTGAAGCGATTCGCGGGTTTTACAAGTTGTTTTCCCGGATTGCATGCAGTGCCGACGTGGTGAAATTGGTAGACACGCTATCTTGAGGGGGTAGTGGCGAAAGCTGTGCGAGTTCGAGTCTCGCCGTCGGCACCAAAATGTTATCTAAATGCTAGCCGCTTGCTTCGCTTCGGCTGGCATTTTTTGTTTCTGGCGCACGGCTTGCGTTGGGCTTGCAGCTTGTGCGTTTCGGAAGTGATTTCGCGGCAGGAGTGCTATGCTCCTGTCGGCACTCAGAACCAACCGATTGAGGATAGTCTTGAACCTCGCAGCCTATTTCCCCGTCTTGCTGTTCCTCATTGTGGGCACCGGTTTAGGCGTAGCACTGGTCAGCATTGGTAAAATCCTCGGTCCTAACAAGCCCGACACCGAGAAAAACGCACCGTACGAGTGCGGCTTCGAAGCATTCGAAGATGCGCGCATGAAGTTTGACGTGCGCTATTACCTCGTCGCCATTCTCTTCATCATTTTCGACCTTGAAACCGCGTTCCTGTTCCCGTGGGGCGTCGCCTTGCGCGACATCGGCTGGCCCGGTTTCATGGCAATGATGATTTTCCTGCTCGAATTCCTGCTGGGCTTCGCCTATATCTGGAAGAAAGGCGGCCTCGACTGGGAATGATGGATTAATCGCCGGTTTGCGTGGGTGGCCAGGCTTGCCGCCCCGTCTGGAGTGGAAAGCAAATGAGTATCGAAGGGGTCTTGAAGGAAGGGTTTGTCACCACCACGGCTGACAAACTGATCAACTGGACGCGCACCGGTTCGTTGTGGCCGATGACGTTCGGTCTTGCGTGTTGTGCGGTCGAGATGATGCATGCGGGCGCTGCCCGTTATGACCTTGATCGTTTCGGCGTGGTGTTTCGTCCGAGTCCGCGTCAGTCGGACGTGATGATCGTCGCCGGCACGCTGTGCAACAAGATGGCGCCGGCTCTGCGCAAGGTCTACGACCAGATGGCCGAGCCGCGCTGGGTGATTTCGATGGGCTCGTGCGCGAACGGCGGCGGCTATTACCACTACTCGTATTCGGTAGTGCGTGGCTGTGATCGCATCGTTCCGGTCGACGTCTATGTGCCGGGCTGTCCGCCCACAGCGGAGGCGCTGGTGTACGGCGTGATCCAGTTGCAGGCCAAGATTCGCCGCACCAACACAATCGCCCGTCAATAAGGCCAACGCCTCCCCCACAATATGGCAAGCAAACTCGAGACCCTGAAAGCGAACCTCGAGGCGGCCTTCAGCGGCCTCCTGTTGAGCACGACCGAGGCAATCGGTGAGTTGACGATCGTCGTGAAGGCAAGCGACTACCTCAACGTGGCAACCCGTCTGCGCGACGACCGCTCGCTCGGTTTCGAGCAATGCGTCGATCTGTGCGGCGTCGATTATCAGACCTACGGCGAAGGCGCTTACGACGGTCCGCGTTTCGCGGCCGTGCTGCATTTGTTGTCGGTGCAGAACAATTGGCGTCTGCGTCTGCGCGTGTTCGCACCGGACGACGAAGTGCCGATTCTCCCCTCGGTCGTCGACATCTGGAATTCGGTCAACTGGTATGAGCGCGAAGCTTTCGACCTGTACGGCATCGTCTTCGAAGGCCACCCAGATCTGCGCCGCATCCTGACCGACTACGGTTTCATTGGTCACCCGTTCCGTAAAGATTTCCCTGTCTCCGGCTACGTCGAAATGCGTTACGACCCGGAAGAGAAGCGCGTCGTCTATCAGCCTGTGACGATCGAGCCGCGGGAAATCACGCCGCGCGTGATCCGCGAGGATCGCTATGGCGGTCTGAAACACTAAGAGAACGCCATGGCAGAGATCAAAAACTACACGCTCAACTTCGGCCCACAGCATCCGGCAGCGCACGGTGTGCTGCGCCTCGTGCTCGAGCTCGACGGCGAAGTCATCCAGCGCGCCGATCCGCACATCGGTCTGCTTCATCGCGCGACTGAAAAGCTCGCGGAAACCAAAACCTTCATCCAGTCCGTGCCGTACATGGACCGTCTCGATTACGTGTCGATGATGGTCAACGAGCACGGCTACGTGATGGCGATCGAAAAGTTGCTCGGCATCGACGTGCCGATCCGCGCGAAATACATCCGCGTGCTGTTCGACGAAGTGACGCGCGTGCTGAACCACCTGATGTGGATCGGCGCCCACGCACTCGACGTCGGCGCGATGGCGGTGTTTCTGTATGCGTTCCGCGAGCGCGAAGATCTGATGGACGTGTACGAAGCGGTGTCCGGCGCACGCATGCACGCGGCGTACTACCGTCCGGGCGGCGTGTATCGCGATCTGCCGGAAGCCATGCCGCAGTACAAGGCCTCGAAGATTCGCAATGCGAAGGCCTTGTCGAAGATGAACGAGAACCGCCAGGGTTCGCTGCTCGACTTCATCGACGATTTCTTTACGCGTTTTCCGAAGTGCGTCGACGAGTACGAAACACTGCTCACCGACAACCGGATCTGGAAGCAGCGTCTGGTCGGTATCGGCGTGGTCACTCCGGAACGTGCGTTGAACCTCGGTATGACCGGCGCGATGTTGCGCGGCTCGGGTATCGAGTGGGACCTGCGCAAGAAGCAACCGTACGAAGTCTACGACAAGCTCGATTTCGACATTCCGGTCGGCGTTAATGGCGACTGTTATGACCGATATCTGGTTCGCGTCGAAGAAATGCGCCAATCCACGCGGATTGTGAAACAGTGCATTGAGTGGCTGCGCAAGAATCCGGGTCCGGTGATGGTCGACAATCACAAGGTTGCGCCGCCGTCGCGTGTCGGCATGAAGTCGAACATGGAAGAGCTGATTCACCACTTCAAGCTCTTCACGGAAGGCTTCCATGTGCCGGAAGGCGAGGCGTACGCCGCAGTCGAGCATCCTAAGGGCGAGTTCGGTATCTACCTGATCTCGGACGGCGCGAACAAGCCGTATCGCCTGAAGATTCGCGCGCCGGGTTATGCGCACCTGTCCACGCTCGATGAAATGGCACGCGGTCACATGATCGCCGACGCCGTGACGATCATCGGTACGCAGGACATCGTGTTCGGCGAAGTAGATCGCTAGGACGTATTCATCGCCGCGCGTCTTCAGCTTGCACCGAAGCGCGCGTCAAGCAAAGGAACGCCGGGTCTGTCGCAGCATGAGTGAGCGACGGGTTTTCGTTCGGTAGGAATTGAAAGAGTCGTGTCTGAAAATGATCTCAGCTGAAGGCCTGAAAGAAATCGATCGTGCGATCGCGAAGTATCCCGCCGATCAGAAACAGTCCGCCGTGATGTCGGCGCTGGCTACTGCTCAGGAAGAGCATGGCTGGCTGTCGCCCGAACTCATGCAGTTCGTCGCGGACTATCTCGGCATGCCGGCAGTCGCCGTGCAGGAGGTCGCTACCTTCTACACGATGTACGAGACTGCGCCGGTCGGCAAATACAAGATCACGCTCTGCACGAACCTGCCGTGCCAGCTCGGCCCGGACGGCGGTGCGGACAACGCGGCTGACTATCTGAAGCAGAAGCTCGGCATCGACTTCGGCGAAACCACGGCCGACGGCAAGTTCACCCTGAAAGAGGGTGAGTGCATGGGTTCGTGCGGCGACGCGCCGGTGATGCTGGTGAACAACCATCGCATGTGCAGCTTCATGAGCCGCGCGAAGATCGACCAGCTGCTCGAGGAACTTTCAAAATGACGTCTTTACACGATCGTCACATCAAACCGCTGATTCTCGCCGGCCTGAACGGCGACAACTGGCATCTCGAAGACTACGTGGCGCGCGGCGGTTACGCCCAGCTGCGCCGTATTCTCGAAGAAAAAATTCCGCCCGAGCAGGTGATCGGCGACGTCAAGGCGTCGGGTCTGCGCGGCCGTGGCGGTGCGGGCTTCCCGACCGGTCTGAAGTGGAGCTTCATGCCGCGTCAGTTCCCCGGCCAGAAATACCTCGTCTGCAATTCGGACGAAGGCGAACCGGGCACGTTCAAAGACCGCGACATCCTGCGCTTCAATCCGCATTCGCTGATCGAAGGCATGGCCATCGGCGCGTACGCGATGGGCATCACGGTCGGCTACAACTACATTCACGGCGAAATCTGGGAAACCTACAAACGCTTTGAAGCAGCGTTGGAAGAGGCTCGCCGCGCCGGGTTCCTCGGCGAGAACATCATGGGTTCGGGCTTCTCGTTCGAATTGCATGCGCACCACGGTTACGGCGCCTATATCTGCGGCGAAGAAACCGCGCTGCTCGAGTCGCTGGAAGGCAAGAAAGGCCAGCCGCGCTTCAAGCCGCCGTTCCCGGCGAGCTTCGGTGTGTACGGCAAGCCGACCACGATCAACAACACCGAGACGTTTGCCGCAGTGCCGTTCCTGCTCGCAGTCGGTCCGCAGAATTACCTCGAAATCGGCAAGCCGAACAACGGCGGCACGAAGATTTTCTCGGTCGCCGGCGACGTCGAACGTCCGGGCAACTATGAAATTCCGCTCGGCACGCCGTTCTCGACGCTGATGGAACTGGCCGGCGGCATGCGCGGCGGCAAGAAGATCAAGGCCGTGATTCCTGGTGGTTCGTCGGCGCCGGTGATTCCGGGCGACATCATGATGCAGACCGACATGGACTACGACTCGATCGCCAAGCAAGGCTCGATGCTCGGTTCGGGCGCGGTCATCGTGATGGACGAGACGCGTTGCATGGTGCGCTCGCTGCTGCGTCTGTCGTACTTCTATTACGAAGAATCGTGCGGTCAATGCACGCCTTGCCGCGAAGGCACGGGCTGGCTCTACCGCGTCGTGCATCGTATCGAGCATGGGCTCGGTCGTCCGGAAGATCTGGATCTGCTGAACTCGGTCGCTGAAAACATCATGGGTCGCACGATTTGCGCGCTCGGCGATGCGGCGGCCATGCCGGTTCGCGGCATGCTCAAGCACTACTGGGACGAATTCGAATATCACGTCGCCCACAAGCATTGCCTCGTCGGCGGTCACGCCGGCGCAGCGGCGGCGTCGGAAACCGTAGCGGCTTAGTACGCACCTAAGCGCGCACAAGAACACGTCATCCGCGGGATTCATCGCCTGAAACGGGCGGTGAACCGGGCGAACGATTGAGCGGTAACAGGTTAAGGAAGATTGACCATCATGGTTGAACTTGAAATAGACGGCAAGAAAGTAGAGGTACCTGAAGGCAGCATGGTGATCCAGGCTGCGCATAAGGTCGACACGTACATTCCTCACTTCTGCTATCACAAGAAGCTGTCGATTGCGGCCAACTGCCGGATGTGTCTGGTCGACGTCGAAAAGATGCCGAAGGCCGTGCCCGCATGTGCCACGCCGGTGTCGGCCGGCATGATCGTGCGCACCAAGTCGGACAAGGCGGTGAAGGGCCAGCAAGCCGTGATGGAATTCCTGCTGATCAACCACCCGCTCGATTGCCCGATCTGCGACCAGGGCGGCGAGTGTCAGTTGCAGGATCTGGCCGTGGGCTACGGCAAGTCGGCATCGCGCTACAGCGAAGAAAAGCGCGTGGTGTTCCACAAGAACGTCGGCCCGCTGATCTCGATGGAAGAAATGTCGCGTTGCATTCACTGCACGCGTTGCGTTCGTTTCGGCCAGGAAGTGGCCGGCGTGATGGAACTCGGCATGCTGGGCCGCGGCGAGCATTCGGAAATCACGTCGTTCGTCGGCAAGACGGTGGATTCGGAACTGTCGGGCAACATGATCGATCTGTGCCCGGTCGGCGCGCTGACCAGCAAGCCGTTCCGTTACAGCGCCCGCACGTGGGAACTGTCGCGCCGCAAGTCGGTGAGCCCGCACGATTCCGTCGGCGCGAACCTCGTGGTGCAAGTGAAGAACAACCGCGTGATGCGGGTTCTGCCGTTCGAAAACGAATCCATCAATGAGTGCTGGATTTCGGACAAGGACCGCTTCTCGTACGAAGGCCTGAACAGCCCCGAGCGCTTGACGCAGCCTATGCTCAAGCAAGACGGCAAATGGATCGAGACCGACTGGCAAACCGCGCTTGACTATGTGGT